>NZ_CP063089.1:965700-1287600 GCF_014931215.1 Campylobacter sp. 2014D-0216
TTTAATGTTAGCTACCTTGGGTGCTTATTTAGAATTACAAGCAAGTACTTTGTTTTATTTTATTATGGTTGTAGCACTACTAGGAAGTATTTATGTACTTGGTAAATTACCTTTTTCTTTGGTGCGTTTGCTAATGAGCCTAGCCTTTTTTCAACGCTATCGCTTACTAGTAGAAGGCTTTGAGAATATCCCTGAAAAAGGCGGTGCTTTACTTTTAGGAAATCATATCTCATTTATTGATTGGGCTATAGTACAAATGGCCATACCGAGAAAAATTTATTTTGTTATGGAAAGAAGCATTTATTCAAAATGGTATATTAAAGTATTTTTAGACAAATTTGGTGTTATACCTGTTTCTAGCACTTCAAGCAAATCAAGCTTAGAATTAATCGCTATGCATATTAAAAATGGTAATCTAGTTTGTCTTTTCCCAGAAGGAGTACTTTCACGCCATGGACAGCTTAATGAATTTAAAGGTGGTTTTGAATTGGTTTGTTCCAAGCTAGAAGAACGCGATGGAGTGATTTTACCTTTTTACGTCAAAGGGCTTTGGGGAAGTGCTTTTTCAAGAAGCGATGAAGAATTTTCAGCAAGAAATCGCAAAATAAGCAAAAGAAAAATCGCTATTGCATTTGGAAAAAGTTTGCCAATACATTCTAAAAAAGAAGTAGTAAAAGCAAAAGTTTTTGAACTTTCTTTTGTTGCTTGGAAATCTCAATGTGAAAGCATGCATACCATTGCTAGAGCTTGGATTGATAGCGCTAAAAGAAATTTAAATCAAATTGCCATTGTTGACCCACTCATAGGAGGCATTACTTATAGAAAAATGCTTGCTCTAAGCTTAGTTTTTAGTTCTTTTATCAAAAACCGATCATATGATTTAAATATACAACCTACCCAAGGAAGCTATGCGCCAAAAGAAGAATGTATAGGAATTTTACTCCCTGCTTCTATGGCTAGCTCACTTTGTAATTTAAGCGTATTACTTGCAAATAAAATCGTAGTAAACTTAAATTTTACCGCTGGAACAAAAGCGATCAACCAAGCTATACAAAGTTCTCAAATTCAACAAATTTACACTTCTAGAAAATTTATAGAGAAGCTAGAAAGCAAAGGTGCGAAATTAGAATTTGAAACCCATGTTAGACTTATTTTCATGGAAGATGTAATCGCAAGTTTTAAAACTCAAAAGTTTAAAATCTTTTCTATGCTTACTTTAGTAAGTATTTTGCCTACTTGCTTGTTAAAAACATTATTTGCACCTAATAAACAAAATCTTGCCGTAGCTGCTATTTTATTTAGTAGCGGTAGTGAAGGAATGCCAAAAGGGGTAATGCTAAACAATCGCAACATATTAAGCAATATAGCACAAATTTCAGATGTATTATGTGCGAAGAATGAAGATGTAGTTTTATCCTCTTTACCACCTTTTCATGCTTTTGGGCTAACCGTAACGACATTTTTGCCTTTATTAGAAGGGATAAAAAGCGTAACTCACGCAGATCCAACCGATGCTCTAGGCGTTGCTAAGGCTGTAGCAAAAAATAATGTAAGCATTATGTGTGGTACTTCAACTTTCTTGGGTATTTATGCAAGAAATAAAAAACTTGATGCGATTATGTTTGAAAGCTTAAGAATCATTGTTTCAGGTGCTGAAAAGCTTAAAAACGAAGTAAGAACCGCTTTTGAAATGAAATTTAAAAAACCTATTTTCGAAGGCTATGGTGCCACTGAAACCACTCCGGTTGCAAGTGTAAATTTACCAAATAAATTTGACCCTGATTATTGGATTTTACACCGTGCAAACAAAGAAGGCAGCGTAGGAATGCCTTTACCAGGAAGTGCAATACGCATAGTAGATCCTTCAAGTTATAAAAGCTTAAATCATGGAGAAGATGGCTTGATACTCATTGGCGGTCATCAAGTCATGGTGGGCTACTTAAACAACAAAGAAAAAACTGATGAAGTGATCAAAGAAATCGATGGCATACGTTGGTATAACACTGGCGATAAAGGGCATGTGGATGAAGATGGCTTTTTATATATCATAGATCGCTATTCTCGTTTTGCAAAAGTTGGTGGTGAAATGGTATCTTTAGGAGCCTTAGAAGAAGAAATTGCTAAATTTATAAACACCGAAGTGGTAAAATTTTGCGCTGTTGCGCTAGAAGATGATAAAAAAGGTGAGGCGGTGTGTTTACTAATTGAGTGTCAAGAACAAGACTTCAAAGGAATTTGCGAAGCGATTAAAAACTCCACCATGCCTGCGATTTTTAAGCCAAGTAAATATTTTAAAGTAGAACAAATTCCTCTTTTAGGTTCAGGTAAGGTAGATTTAAAAGGTGCTAAAGATTTAGCTAAAAATTTACAAGAAAACTAAAAGTCCAAAGTGAATACTTTGGACTTTTTTACAAACTATTTCTTTTAGTTTTATAATTATATTTTTTATCAAAAACAAGCTTACCATTTTCTTTCACTCTTATATCCCCTTTAATGTAAAAATACTCCAAGTCACTTGTTTGTGTTAAGACCATATCCGCTTCCATCATACAACCTTCACGTCCTATTTGCATGGTTTGAGTAATCGTATATTGCGCGCTTAAAGGATTTTCGTTTTGGAGTTTTAATTCTCTTTTTAAATTATGTTTTACTAAAACATCAACCTCATCAAACCTATAAACACCCTCTCCAAATACACCACCTACACCATCTGTAATGCAAGTCCAAGTATCATTTAAAATATCATAAGAAATACTTCTATCAACCCTGCCTTCTTCTAAAAGTGTTGTTGGTGTTAAAGGTGCGCTTTGAGCTTGCATATTGATTTTATCACAGTCTTTACCACTAAAACATGGCAAATTAAATTCACACTCACTTAAATCCAAAGTTAAGGTTGAAATTTTTGGCATAGGCCAAAACATAGGCCAAAAAGAATTCGCTAATGATAATCTTACTCTAGAACCTTTGGCAAATCTATATCCACAAGCATCAAGCTTGATTTGTTTTTGAACAAATTCATCTTTTTTTAAAGGCACAAATTGTTCATTATCATCACTCAACGCAAGATTTATAACACCATAACTTACTCTTTTAACATACCCATCTTCCCTTACTTCGCTAAGTTGAGCAAAAAGCATAGCTTTTTCTTGATCGCTTGTAAGTTTTACTTTTAAGATAGGAAAACCCAAAACATCTAAATCTTGCTCTAGACATTCACTTTCAAAAACCACAGCCATTCCATCATCTAGCCTTTGATCACAAGGGCTTTCACCTAAAACACCTGCTCCCATCCACTCACCAGATAAAAGACCATGGTTTAATGGAGTATTGATTTTTACAAAGTCATAAGATTTTTGACAAGATAATTGACGCAAATTTAAATAATATTTTTTATAACTTACTTGCTGCTTAAAATCCTCCACGCCAATAAAACGACCTTGGACTTTTTCTATTTTTGAGTAAGGTTTGTAGCTATTTTCAATATAAGCTTGTATCATCGGTGTTTCAAGCACATCATTAGGCTCATTTTTAAGCCATTTATCCCACCATTTTAGTGCCTCTTGTAAAAAACCTATAGCAGGCAAAGGCGTACCATCATGAGGATAAACATGAGCCCAAGGACCTATAATAGCTTTTTTAGGCACCTTTAACCCCCTCATTAAACTAAACACTGTGTTCGTATAAGAATCAGCCCAACCATCTAGCGCAAACACAGGAACTTGTATATCATCATAGTTTTCTCCCACAGAACCATGTTTCCAGTATTCATCTTTTAAAGTGTGTTCAAGCCATAGCGCAGGCCATAAAGGCATGTTTTTAAGCCTATTTAACCATTTTTCCCTGCCATTTGGATCAATTTTTGGATCGACAAAACGTGATTGATATGCAAGCATAATATTGCCCCACCAAAAATTATCATTAAGCAAACATCCGCCTTTATAGTGAATATCTTCATTGTATCTATCATCAGTAAAACCTACTACTATAATAGCTTTTAAATTTTTAGGTCTTCTTGCTGCAACTTGCAAAGAATTAAATCCACCCCATGATTTACCCATCATACCAACATTACCATTGCACCATTCTTGCTTTGCTATCCATTCAATAACTTCCAAAGCATCATCTTGTTCTTGCTTTAAATACTCATCTTTTAACAAGCCATCAGACTCCCCACTCCCTCTAATGTCAACCCGAACAACCGCATAGCCATTTCCACTAAAATACCCATGCATAGGTTCATCTCTACCTCTTGTACCATCATTTTTTCTATAAGGAATATATTCTAAAATAGCAGGTACTTTTTCTTTAACCTGGGGAAGCCAAATTCTAGATGAAAGTTTAGTTCCATCTTTTAACTCAATCCATACATTTTCTATAACTTTAACTTTGTTTTTAAAATCCAAAACAATCTCTTTCATACTCTCTCCTTTTTGTTGTATTTTTTAATCCAAATCAAGCAAAACATCACACCCAAAAAAGCCATTGCAATCATAATGCTAAAGTAAATATAAAAACCTTTCACCCCAGGATATCTATCTAACAAATCTCCTGCTAAAAGCGGCGCAAAGACCTCAGGCAAATATCCAAATGTAGAAACAATACCAATGGCCATACCAGCCAAATGAATAGGAATTTTTCCCTCACTCAACAAAGAATAATAGATTCCAAAATTAGAATACATAGCCACATAAATCACAACACAGGCAGAGGTTAAAATACTCATTTGCAAAAAACCACTTGTATAAGAACTTAAGATCAAAAATACCACTCCAATACCCATTAAAATAAAGCCTATCATCATCACCTTTGCTTTACCATAACCATCTGCTATAAACCCACCTATCACAGACGAAACAGGACGGATATATTGTGCTAAAACTGTTAAAATAGCTGCAAAAACAGCAGATGTACCTATAACATTGCTTGCATAAGGGGTAAAATAATAAAAACTCATATTGAAAAAATACGTACAAAAAGTAATGGCTACCACAAGCCATAAGGCTGAATTTTTAAGAAGAAAGATCAAATCCTGAAGTCGTAATTTTTCACTAGCTTCTTCTATTTTATCTTCTAAAAGAAAAAACAAAACAACAGCACTTACAATAGGAGCTAAAGAGTAAAAAATAATAATCACCTCTATTCCTTTATTGGCAAGAGCCTGAGTTTGAAAATACCCAAAAATACTTGTAGCTATAGCCAAATGTGCCGCACCAACAACCCCTCTTCCACCTTCAAAAATTCCATAAGCACGGGCTTGTTCTTTGGAACTTGCCAAGCTTCTTACTATTTTCATTAAAGAAGGCCAAAAAGTCAACAAAGAAGTAATCCCCCATAAACCATAAATAACCAACAAGGCATTTAAAGAAGTAAAATACAAATGCAACAAACCCCCTAATCCTGTAGCAACTAAAGAAAATATCAATAATTTTTTAGGTGCAAAACGATCCGCTAAATAACCTCCCAAAGCATAAGAAAACAAACCAAGTAAACCATAAGCACTGCCCAAAAGCCCCATTTCAAAATTGTTAAGATGATAAAGATTCATATAATCATCGTAATAGTATTTTCTAAAATAAGGTAAACCATAAATAATAGATCCGCAAAAAGACAGCAATAAAAGCGTAAAAAAATTATTTTTTAAACCATGATTTTCACTTTGTCCCATCAAAAAACCTCCTTTTATATACTATATATAAATTTCTAGTTTTTTAAATATAAATACTTAAATTTATACAAAAAAAGATAAAACTAGTATTTTTTTACACAATTGTTGTATTTTTTTATAAGATATTATTATTTTAATAATTTATAATCATAAAAAATAATTTCAAAGATAGGAAATATTTTTAAATTTTTATTTTTTATTATTGTTTTTTTGATACATTTACATATATAAAATACTAAAAAAGGGAAAGAATGAAAGTTTTTGATATGGTAGTTATCGGAGCTGGACCTGCAGGTATTGCAGCAGGAATAGAAGCCAAAATAAAAAATAAAGAAGTAATTGTTTTAGAAAAAACTGACTCAATCTGCCAAACTTTGGTTAAATTTTACAAAGAAGGCAAAAGAGTTGACAAGGCTTATAAAGGTTGCGATAGTACAAATTACGGACATATAAATTTTGAAGATGGAACAAGAGAAAGTACAATAGAAACTTTCCAAAAAGCGATCGAAGAACATCACCTTGAGGTGAAACTTTCAAGTGAAGTTGAAAGTGTTAAAAAAGATGGGGAAAATTTCATTGTTAGCACTGCAAATGAAAATTATATCTGCAAAAATGCAGTTATAGCTATAGGTAGAATGGGTAAACCAAATAAACCAAGTTATCCATTACCTATCACTTTAACTAAAATCATTAATTTCAATGCAAATTCAGCAAGTCAAAATGAAAAAATATTGGTTGTTGGTGGTGGAAATTCAGCTGCTGAATACGCTATAGATTTAGCTAAAAATAATGACGTAACGCTTTGCTACAGAAGAGAAACTTTCTCAAGATTAAACGATATTAATCTTGAAGATATTCAAAAAGCTTTCGAGCAAGGTAGTGTCAAAGCAAAGCTAGGTATTGATATAAATAGCATAGAAGATGAAAATGGCAAAGCAAAGGTAAATTTCACTAATGATACATGTGAAACCTACGATCGCATTATTTATGCTATTGGTGGTTCAACTCCGCTTGATTTCTTGCAAAAATGTTCAATTGAAGTTGATGAAAAAGGTGTACCTAGTTTTGATGAGAACAAAGAAAGTAATGTAAAAGGATTGTTTGTAGCAGGAGATATTGCTAGTAAAAATGGAGCTTCTATTGTAGTGGGTTTAAATGATTCATTTAAAATCTGCGATTATCTTTATAAATGCTAAAACTTTTTCAACTTCCAAAAGGCTATCGCTACAACAATGATAGTCTTTTGCTTTTTGATTTTTTATCCCAACACCACCTCAAAGGAAATATCCTAGATATAGGTTGTGGATGTGGTATCTTGGGACTTTTAACTAAACAAAAATTTCCCAACTCCAAAGTATATATGCTAGACATTCAAGAGCAAAATATCAAACTAACACGCAAAAATGCCAAAGAAAACAATCTCGAAATCCAAAGCTTTTGCGAAGATTTTTTAAATTACAATAGCGATATTAAATTTGACTTTTTAATCTCCAATCCTCCTTTTTATAAAAAAAACACCCAAAAAAGTGAAGATACCCATTTGTGTATATCTAGATATCAAGAATTTATGCCACTTGAAAAAATGTTAGCCAAAATCAATAGCCTCATTCAGCCAAATGGTAGTTTTTTTATGTGCTATGATGCAAATTTTTTAGATGAAATATGCGCTTATTTAAAGGAGTTTAAACTAAAATTGGTAGCGTTACAATGTGTACACTCCAACCCTCAAACCAATGCAAGAATCATCTTAATGCATATCAAAAAAAACAGCAAAAGTCCTTGTGTGATTATGCCTACACTTTTTATGTATAATAACAATACACTTAATCCAAAAATACAAGAAATTTACAACACTACAGGAACTATAAGCTATGATATATGAAAAAGGTTTTGATTATTCTTTTGATGAAAATGCTTGTCAAAAATGCGGTGGTAAATGTTGCATAGGCGATAGTGGGTATATTTATGCTAGCAAGGAAGAGTTAGAAGCAATTGCTAGTTTTTTAAATCTTGATTTTGAAGCTTTTAAAGAACAATACCTCATCAAAGTTGGTTTTAAATACAGCCTTAAAGAGGCAAAGTACGAAAATGGCTATCGTTGTATTTTTTTTGATACAATGCATAAAAAATGTTTAATTTATCAATGTCGGCCAAAACAATGTCGAACTTTTCCATTTTGGGATTATTTTAAAACACACAAAGAGGAGTTGAAAAAAGAATGCATAGGGGTTTGTTTTCATTAATCATTGCTTTATTTTTAACAAGTTTTGTCTTCGCAAAAGATGAGAATAAAATCATACAAGCACTTGTTTATGAAGAAGAAGGACAACTGCAAGATGCGTGTAATGTTTATGCGGATTTATTCAAAGAAAACAATGAAAGTATTTATCTAAAAAAAGCATTATTTCTTGCTCTTGGGGCTAATTTAAAAGAAAAAGAAGCGCTTATAAAAGCTTCTAAGGATTTTTTAGATCACCCTGCTATTGCTAGATTAAATGCATTGTATTTTTTTGAAATAGGAGATTATAAACAAGCAGAGGCAATTCTTCATCAGCTTATTGAAAAAGAACAAGACTTTAAAAATCATGAAATACTAGGAGATATCTTTGCTAAAAAAACCTTATACACCAAAGCCTTAGAACAATATAGCCTTGCTTATAAACTTTTTGCACATGAGAATTTATTGTTGAAAATGGTAGAAATCAATATAAAAAATAAAAACATTCATCAAGCAAAAAAACTACTAGAAGACTTTGTAAAAACATCAAGCTGTACACTTAAAACATGCACTCTACTTTTAAAAATCTATCAAGATCAAAAAAACTACAAAGCAAGTATCCAAACTCTTGAAAAGCTATACAAACTCAACCATGATATTAAATACATCTATGCTATTATAGAACTACTAGTGCAAGAAAAAAACTACACTCAAGCTTTAAATTTAAGCCAAACATACAACATTGATCCTGATACTAAAATCTTCTTATATACTCAAATAAAAGATTATAAGAAAGCTTATGCGATAGCACTCCAGCATTATAAACTTAGCCAAGATAAAAAATACCTCTCCATGGCAGGAGTTTTAGAGTTTGAAATTTACATGGATCCTAAAAGTAAAAAAATCAACGATCCTAAAATTCTAGCTTCTATTTTGAAAAAATTTGAAAAAAGCGTAGATGTGCGTAGCGATGCTTTGTATCAAAACTACTATGGATATGCCTTAATCGAATATGATATCGATATAGCCAAAGGTATGGAGTTAGTAGGTTGGGCACTTGAACAAGAGCCGCAAAACCTTTACTATCTTGATTCGCTTGCCTGGGGATATTATAAACTCAAAGACTGCAAAAAAGCTTATGAAATTTTACAAAAAACACTTCACGATAAAGAATTTTCAAGCTCAGATGAAAGCAAAGAGCACTTAAAGGCGATCAAAAAATGTTTACAAAAATAAATCTTGAAGACTGTTTTTCAAAAACACAAAAAATTCTAGAAACAAAAAAAGAAATTTTTCCTTATGATATGCTAGGACGTAGTTTAGCCTCCAATGCTTTTTACCCTAAAGATATCTATACGCTTTTGATTGAAGGAAGACTTTCAAATTTTTTATACTCCAAAGATTTAAATTTTGATCAAGCAAGCTTTGATGCTGTTATCTTGCCAACAAGTTCTTTACAAAACCATGATATACAAAATTTAAGTCTTTTTAGACGTTACCATGAAAAACCTGTGATTCAGTTTGATTTTATTTTTGATGAATATCAAATTTTAGAAAGCTTAGTTTATGGTGCAGATGCATTTATCATTTTCCCTAAAATGCTTAAAACTATGCAACTTAAAAAGCTCTATAATTTTGCCATTCATCTTGGTCTAGAAGCCATTTTTTACCTAGAAAACAAAACAGATCTTAACCATGCTATTTTAGCTGGAGCTAGAATTTTTCTCCTTGAAGATGAAAACCTTTTACCTTTAATACCAAAAAATAAAGCACTAATAAGCAAAAACATCACAAATTTACATGCAAACATAAAGGAAATATAATGGAGTATTTATACGCACCTTGGAGAGATGTTTATTTTAACACTAAAGATAAAGATTTTTGTCCTTTTTGCCACTGTAGACAAAATTTACATGAAGATGAAAAACTTGGTGTGATTTTTAGAGCCAAACACTGCTTTGGAGTTATGAATAAATACCCTTATAGCCCAGGACATTTTATGATCATACCTTATGTACACTTAGAAAACATAGAAGATTTAAATGATGAAACATGGCTTGAAATCAGCCATTTTGTGCGAATTGGCGTAAAAATCTTAAAACAAGAATTTCATGCCAAAGGAGTTAATATAGGTATGAACCTAGGCACTGCAGCAGGTGCTGGTATAGCACCACATTGTCATTATCATTTAATCCCAAGATGGCAAGGAGATACAAACTTTATCACCACCATAGGACAAACTAGAGTTTGTGGTAGCGATTTGGAAAAAGTATATATGAGTTTATGCAAAGCATTTAAAGACTATGTATAAAGAAGTTAATTTTGAAGATTTTTTAACTTACAATTTTGATCTTTTAATTGATGTTAGAAGTCCTAAAGAATACCACTATGCCCATATTAAAAATGCGCAAAATTACTATGCGTTAAACGATGTTGAATTTCAAGAAATTGGTACACTTTATAAGAAAAACAAAGGCTTAGCCAAAGCAAAAGGCGCAAGCTATATATGCAAAAACATGAGCGAACATATTCTCAAGCTTTATCAAATATGTAAAATCGGATCTTTGGTTGGAATTTATTGTGCAAGAGGTGGAAAAAGATCCAAAGCTGCAGCTTTAATCTTAGCCGAACTAGGATATAGGGTTGTAAGATTAGAAGGTGGATATAAAGCCTATAGAAGTTATGTAAGTGCTTTTTTTACCAAAAACTTAAACATTGAGTTCTTATGCCTTTGTGGTAATACAGCAAGCGGAAAAAGTGATCTAATACAAAGCTTAGATAATGCTTTGAATTTAGAAAAACTAGCCAACCACCAAGGATCAAGTTTTGGTAAAATTTATGGAGAACAACCTAGCCAAAAAGCCTTTGAAGATGAGTTATTTTTCTTTTTAAAAGACTACCCTTTTCAAACTTGCTTTATAGAAGCTGAAAGTAGACAAATTGGAAATTTAACCTTACCATTAAATCTTTACAATAGCATGCAAAATGCTAAGAAAATTTGGTGTGAATGTGATATGAATTTGCGCATTCAAAGAGTGTTAAAGCATTATACTCCTATGGAAAAAGATGTGTTTTATAAAAATGTAGAAAAAATTTCTCCCTATATTAGTAAAAAATTTAAATCAAAACTTTGCGAGAACTTTGAAAACAACCTTTTAGAACAATGCGTCAAAATGCTTTTTGAATATTATGATAAAGTGTATAAAAAACCTACAAAGATTGATTATTTTATCAATAGTTCAAATTTAGAAGAAGCTAAGAAAAATCTTATGAGTTTAAACTCATAAGATAATATTAACAAAAATTATAAAAATAACACTAGAAAGAATTCCAGCAACTGGCAAAGTGATCACCCATGCTAGACCTATCGGTTTCATCATGCCCCATTTTGCATCTTTATTAAACACCCCTATACCCAAAATAGCACCAATTAAAATATGAGTTGAGCTTACAGGAATTCCTAATTGAGTTGCCAAAAGTATAACTATACTTGCACCTAATTCAGCACTAAAACCTGTTGTTGGTTTGATTTCAGCAAGTTTTGATCCCACTGTTTGGATTACTTCTTTACCTAAAAACCAAAGCCCTATAACCAAAGCTATACCAAACATCAACATTACTGCAAATGGCACTGGTGAACTAGGATTGATAGTGTTGTTTTTAAGTACATCTAAAATTGCAGCAAATGGCCCAAGTGCATTAGCTATATCATTTGCCCCATGAGAAAATGCAAAACTTGAAGCGGTAAAAATTTGAAACCATGAAAAAATCTTTTCAATGGTTTTATTAGCTTGAGTTTTTTTCATCAATCTTACAACCGCTAAAGTAACAATATAAGCAAAAATAGAAATAATCGAAACTATCCATAAATTTTGCATCACATCTAAAGTCGAAACCTTGCTTAAACCCTTAAATAAAAACATAGAAGAAATAATCAAAGCTCCCACACATGCGATCAATGGTACATGGAATTTCATTTTTGAAAAAACATCAATATTTTTTTCTTTTTCTTTCAACTCTTTGATTTTTAATTTATATTCACTTCTTTTTTCATCATCATCTAAAACAATCGCACTTAACTCTTTAATTTGCTCTTCTTGGCTTTTGTTTTTTAAATTAGCAAAATATTCTTCTTTAAAAGCTTTTCTTTCTTTTTTTATTTCTTTTATCACTAGTGAAATATCTTCAGATGGCTTTAGGATTTTTTTATAAATATAAGCATAAATTAAATACGCTACAAGCCCACCAAGCAATGGAGAGATAATCCAACTCATAGCAATTCTATAAATACCATTCCAATTCACCATAGAAAATGCTTGATCTTGATCAAAAAACACAAATCCCATAGCAATACTAGAACCAACGATTCCACCTATGATACTATGTGTAGTAGATACAGGAAGTCCTTTTTTTGTTGCTATAAACAACCAGATTCCTGAACTTAACAAAGCTGAAAGCATAACACATACAAAAACCATAGGATCAACCCCATCAGGCAAAACCACAATGCCGCTTCTTATGGTATTTGTTACTTCTCCCCCTGCAAACACAGCCCCGCTTAATTCAAACACAGCTGCAATAATCAAAGCTTGTTTAATCGTAACTGTTTTAGCACCTACACTTGTACCAAATGAATTTGCAACATCGTTACCTCCAACGTTAAAGGCCATGAAAATTCCAAAGACACTTGCCAAAACAAACAATACCATGGAATTATTAGGGATATAATTATAACCCCAAACAAAAAAGCATAACACACTCACAATAAAAATAAAAAATGCAATCGCGTTATCTTTACTCAAGCATTCTCCTTAGAATTAATTTTGAGACTATCATTTTATTGATTTTTACTTAGTTTTTTCTTTGATTTTTAAAAAATACAACGCTGATTTTACCGCTTGCATGTAACTTTGTAAATTTATATCTATATTTTTATATGCTTTATCATAAGCTGTACCATGATCAACACTAGTACGAACAATAGGCAAATTTAAACTAACATTAACACTTTTATCAAAATACAAGGCTTTCAAAGGCGCCAAAGCTAGATCATGATACATACTCACCAACCGCTTGCATTGACTTAAAGCAAAAGGTGTAAAAGCAGTATCTGCTACCAACGGCTCGTTTATAAAAATATTTTTTTGATGTAAATTTTCTTTTTCTTTTTGACTTAGAAAGTCCTCATTTTCTAGCTTTTGTAAGCTTATAGTATGATCTTTTAAAAACACATTTGCCATTCTTATGGCTTTTTTTATCTCCCGCTCTTCCTCTCCACCTATAACACCATTATCACTTGCATGAGGATTAAAACTCAAAACGCCGATTTTTTCAAAAGAAGTACATTGATAAAAATTGATTAAAAATTTCGCAAGCTTTAAAGCTTTAATTTCTTTATAAACCTCTCTTAAAGCCATATGTTCAGTGTATAAAGCCACATAAAGCTCATCACAGCCTAACATCATGATAGCATCTTGCTTAAAAAACGCTCTTAAAGCCTCTGTGTGTCCTTTATACTCTACTCCTGCCATTTGCCAAGTTTTTTTATTAATCGGTAAAGTCACCAAAGCATCTAAAAAACATTGCGTACAATAACTTGCCCCTTCAAAACTCAAAAAAGAATACGCTCCACTTTTTACATCTAAAGTAGCAGGATTTAGCTCGAAATTTGGATCAATTTCCCCACTAGCTTGGTAAGAAAAGCTATAAATCATACAGTTTTCTTTTTCTTCTTTAAAAGCAAAATAATTTTTGTTTTCGTTGCAAATTTCAACTAAATTGATTTTAGATTTAGGAGTGATTTTTAAAAGCTTGCTTGCTTTTTGAAACAAAGAATGATGTATAAAATAATAAGGTTCGCAAATTTTTACTAGCTCATCATGACAAGCTAATAAAATTTGCATACCTATACCATTTAAATCCCCTACGCTAATGGCAATTTTTTTCATCTTTTCATCAATGCTTTCATTTCTAATATCGCTTCTTTTAAGCCCACAAAAACTGATCTTGCTACTATGCTTTGACCTATATTTAGTTCTTCTATCTCTAAAATATCCACAATATTTTTTACATTTTTATAATTTAATCCATGTCCAGCAGCTACCCTTAAACCCAAAGTTTTTGCTAAACTTGCACTTTGCTTTAATCGTTGAAGCTCATCTTCTAAACGTTTTTGAAGTTCACTTTTACTTAAAATTAGCTCGGCTATAGCATAAGAAGTTTGATTGATATTGGTAAATAATGCATTATAGATATTAGCATATAAACCTGTATGAAGTTCTATAAAATCAGCATTTAAAGAAGATGATTTTTCAATATCTTCTAAATTTGGATCAATAAATAAAGAAACTTCAATCTCTTCTTGTTTTAAAACATCAATTGCTTTTTGTAATTTTTCATTATGAAGGTTTAACCCTCCTTCTGTTGTAAGCTCTTGTCTTTTTTCAGGCACCAAAGTAACACGTGAAGGTTTGTATTTTAAAGCATACTCTATCATATCTATAGAACATTCAAGATTTACAACGCACTTGCAATATTTTAAGATATGCTCCAAGTCAAACTCATTAGCATGGCGACGGTCTTCTCTTACATGAATGGTAATTTGATCAGCCCAATTTGCACTCAAAAATGCAGCCTCAAGCAAATCAGGATCATTTACTTTCCTAGCCTCTCTCAAAACCGCTATATGATCGATATTAACCCCTAAAAGCATAAGTTTTCCTTATAAGTTTTTTAGCTATTATACTTTAAATTTTTTAAGGAGAGCTAGTGTTAGGTATTGATATGGGATCAAATACATTAAGAGCTGTTTTAATGGATAAAAATTTCAACAAATTACAAAGCGAAGAATTTATCATAGCAGCGGCTAAAAATATGCAAAATGACACTATTAGCGATGAAGCTATTGAAAGAATTTTTAACGCTTTGAAATCTTTAAAAGAAAAAAATTACGATCTAAGTCAAGCAAAAGCAGTTGCCACAGCTGCTTTTAGAAAAGCAAAAAATGCTACAACTATTATGGAGCAAATTGAAAAAAAATTTCAACTCAAAGTGCAAATCATAGATGCAAAAACCGAAGCAAGATTAAGCATTTTAGGTATACAAGAAAGACTTAAAAGTCTAAAATTATTCAAAAAACAACTAAGTTATTGTGATTTAGGTGGTGCATCTTGTGAAATCTCTAGTGAGCAATCTTGTAAAAGTTATGATTTTGGTATCATTAGTTTTTATGAAAGAATGCGATTTAAAACCGCAAAACCTAGTGCTTATATGCGTTTTTTTAAGAAAAATCCACAAAACCTTAAATACATCAAAGACAAAACCTTAAAATTTCATCTTAGTTCTTATCCTATGCATTTTAAACAGATTTTATTTCAAGCGCTAACCATAAGCAAGCACATCAAAAAAGAAATCAAGGGAAACTATTTTGTTTTAAATTCAGGTGTACCAACCACACTTTGTGCTTACAAACAAAATATAAAATACAAAGATTACCTAGAAGAAAGTGTTAATGGTAAAATACTTCAAAAAAGGGATTTTTTTAATTTTGCATTGAAAATTTGGAATTTAGAACAAGAAAAAGCTAGAATTTATCTTGGAGAAAACAGAAAAAAATACCTTATAGCAGGTTCTTTAATCCTTTTTGCTTTATTTGAAAAGCAAAAACTCATTGTCATTGATGATGGTGTTAGAGAAGGTGTGTGTATAGCACATTTTAAAAATATTAAAATTTAAAGGAGAAAAAATGAATTTAAAAGATCAAATTTTAGAAGATATCAAAGAAGCTATGCGTAGCAAAGATGACTTCAAAAGAAACACTCTAAGAACGCTTAATGCTAGTTTTAAACAAATAGAAGTTGATGAAAGAATCACACTCGATGATGAAAGAATTTACAAAACCATTGCAAGTGAAATCAAAAAAAGAAACGAAGCTGCACTAGCTTTCAATAAAGGCGCTAGAGAAGATTTAGCACAAAAAGAACTTCAAGAAGTCGCTATTTTAAGTGCTTATTTACCTAAACAGCTAAGCGATGAGGAATTAGAAAGCGAATTAAAAAAACTGATAGAAAAATTACAAATTAATTCTTTAAAAGAACAAGGTGTTTTAATGAAAGAAGCTAAAGCAGTTTTTGGTGTGAGTGTTGATGGCAAAAGACTCAATGAAATGGTTAGAAAGCTTTTAGCATGAAAAAAGTTTTAACGCTTTGTGCTTTAGCTTTAAGCTCTTTTGCTTATACTCAATATGAATTACACCCTAGTTTTAAGCCGTATTTTAAAGAATGCTCTTTATTGATGGATAAGTATTATTACATCAACTGTTATGATTATAATTATAAGGGTACCAAGGCCATTGCTTATAAACTAGAAGCTAAAATTTTAAATCAAGGGCACATCAAAAAACGCCCACGCTTTGAAGATGATACCAATATCCCTAAAAAATACAGAACTTACTGGGAGGATTACCTAAGAAGCGGCTATACAAGAGGACATGTCGTGCCTAATCAATCTATGAATGCAACTCCACAAGCCCAACTTAGCACTTTTTTAATGAGTAATATCACACCACAAAAAAAAGATATCAATGCTGAAATTTGGAATGAAATCGAACAAAGAGAGCGGTATTTAGCAAAGAAAAATAAAGAATTAGAAGTCTTAAATTTAGTGCTTTATGATGACAAACCAAAACGCATTAAAAACAATATAGCTATTCCTAGTTTTTATGTCAAAATTCTTAAGGCTAAAAATTTTAGTGAATGTTATAAAGTGCCAAATAACGATAATTTTGCAAGATTTGACAGAAATTATTTCAAAGAAGACTGTAAGAAATATATTGATTAATTAAACTAGAAGCTTTATGCTTCTAGTTTAATTTTTACTCAACTTCAGCATCAATTACATCATCATCTTTTTTCTTTTGAGCATTTGGCTCTTCTTTTTTATACATATTTTCTGCTAATTTATGAGAAACTTCACTTAAAGCTTTCATTTTGCTTTCGATTTCTTCTTTAGAAGCATTAGCATTTTTCAATGTTTCTTTTAACTCATCTAAAGCTTTTTGGATATTTGCTTTGTCATCTTCGCCTACTTTATCGCCAAGCTCATTTAAAGATTTTTCTACTTGATGTACTAAGCTATCAGCAGCATTTCTAGCCTCTACTGCTTCTTTGCGTTTTCTATCTTCTTCCTTATGAAGCTCTGCATCTTTTACCATGTTATTGATCTCTTCTTCACTTAGCCCACTTGAACCTGTGATTTTGATCTCTTGTGCTTTTCCTGTAGCTTTGTCTTTTGCGCTAACTGTTAAAATACCATTTGCATCAATATCAAAAGTTACTTCAATTTGTGGCATACCACGAGGCGCTGGTGGAATTCCTTCAAGATTGAAATTTC
The DNA here is from genome assembly GCF_014931215.1 of Campylobacter sp. 2014D-0216. Taxonomy (NCBI): domain Bacteria; kingdom Pseudomonadati; phylum Campylobacterota; class Epsilonproteobacteria; order Campylobacterales; family Campylobacteraceae; genus Campylobacter; species Campylobacter sp. 2014D-0216. Next base: position 982,974 of record NZ_CP063089.1, read on the forward strand.
CTAAAGATTTATTATCACGGCTAAATTCTCTCTCGCCTTGTAAAACATTGATAGTAACTGCACTTTGATTATCTTCAGCAGTTGAGAAAACTTGTTCTTTTTTAGTTGGAATCGTTGTACCTTTTTCGATGATTTTAGTCATCACCCCACCCAAAGTTTCAATACCCAAAGAAAGTGGAGTTACATCAAGCAATAATACATCTTTAACATCACCTTTAATAACCGCACCTTGAATTGCCGCACCAATTGCTACAACTTCATCAGGATTTACCGACTTATTAAGCTCTTTACCAAAAGCTTTTTTAACTTCTTCTTGCACAAGAGGAACACGAGTAGAACCACCCACCATAACAATTTCTTTTACTTCACTCTTATCAAGTCCTGCATCTTTTACTACTTCATTAATTTTACTAATAGTTTCAGCTACTAGACCATCAATCATGCTTTCAAATTTAGCTCTTGTTAAAGTTTTAGTTAAGTGTTTTGGACCACTTGCATCAGCTGTGATGAATGGTAAGTTAATATTAGTTTCATTAGCTGAGCTTAATTCTTTTTTAGCATTTTCAGCTGCTTCTTTTAATCTTTGCAAAGCCATTACATCGTTTTTAAGATCTATACCTGTTTCATCTTTAAACTCATTTGCTAAAAAGTCGATTAATTTATTATCAAAGTCATCACCACCTAAAAATGCATTACCACCTGTTGCTAAAACTTCTACAACATTATCGCCTGTTTCAAGCACAGTAACATCAAATGTACCACCACCTAAATCATAAACTACGATTTTTTCACTTTCTTTTTTATCAAGACCATAGGCTAAAGCTGCTGCAGTTGGTTCGTTAATAATTCTTAGCACATTTAATCCTGCAACTTGTCCTGCTTCTTTCGTAGCTTTTCTTTGCGCATCATTAAAATATGCTGGAACAGTGATCACCGCATCTTCTACTTTTTCACCCAAGAAAGCTTCTGCATCTTCTTTTAATTTCATTAGAACTTTTGCTGAAATTTCTTGCGGAGTATAAATTTTTCCTGCTATTTCAATCGCACAAGCCCCATTTCTTTCTGTGATATGATAAGGTAAACGATTTTTAGCTTCTTTTGCTGCTTCTTCATTGATCATTAAACCCATAATTCTTTTAATAGAATAAATTGTTTTTTCAGGGTTAGTAACCGCTTGACGTTTAGCACTATCACCTACTAAAACCTCGCCTTTATCAGTAAAAGCAACTACCGAAGGAGTGGTATTTTTACCTTCTTTATTTGGGATAACCTTACTTTCACCCCTTTCATATACACTCACACAAGAATTTGTTGTACCTAAATCTATCCCTATAACTTTTCCCATTTTATATCCTTTTTATTTAAATGTATTTTTTTTAATTAATAATATGATTATATTTTCCATTTTCAATTCTCCATGCACACATATATAAAGCATGTCCGGATCTTTCTTTTCCGGTATTATTAAAATGGATTATAGAATACTGATTTCCATCTTCATATGTTCTAAAACTTCCATTTGCATCTATGTAATTTTTAATAGATAGAATTTCCTCTTTTGTATATTTTTTTCCACTATCTTTTTTTTGCTTTGCCATCAAAAATCCTTTTTAATTTTATTTTGCAACACTAACTTTTGCTGATCTAATCACTCTATCATTCATCACATAACCTTTTTGTAAAAGCTGGACAATATGACCGCTTTCATGATCAGCGCTTTCTACATGAAACATAGCTTCATGTAAATTTGGATCAAACTCACCATTTGCTTCTATAGCTTTAACCATATGTTTTTCTAGTTTTTTCAAAAGCAAATCCAAAGTGTTTTGCACCCCTTCTTTAATCTTTAAACTTAATTCATCATTAGCTTCTACATTAATAGCCGCTTCTAATGCATCAACTACATCAAGCAAATCTTTAGCAAAACTCTCATTTGCATAAATCGTTGCTGAAATTTTCTCTTTTTCCATTCTTTTTTTGATATTTTCAAATTCAGCATTTGCTCTTAAATAAGTATCTTTTAACTCATTATACTCTGCTTGAAGCTTTTCTAATTCATTGTTTTGGTTTTCTGAATTTTCCACTGCTTCTTCTGGCATGGTTTCATTTTGCTTTTCTTCGCTCACGCAGCCTCCTTTATAACATTTAACATTGTTTTAAAATCAGAGTAAACACTTCCAGCAAAAATCACATGAGATTCTTTTCCTAAAAATGTACTCTTAAGCTTTAACCCCATAAAACCTTCTTCAAACAAAGGATCAAATTGTAATTTTTCATTAAAATAAAATCCAATTTGTGGAGATAAAAGCTTAGCAAATTTATCATTTTGATAAATTTGATAAGCTTTGCTCTCGTTATATCTATAGTAAATTTTTGTATGTTTTAACATAGCTATTTTTTCTAACAACTCCTTAAATTCCACCCTAAAAGCTAAATTTTCGATGCTTTTTACATCAAGCCCGATAAGTCTTTGCAAAAAAATCAAACTATCATGATCAAATTTCAATACTAGTTCGTTTTGCCCAAAATCTAGCACAATGAATTTGTTATTTACCGTGGTAAGTTCTTGTAAAATCAACTCATCGCCACCATAAACTAAACTGTATATTTCAAACTTATCAAGCAAAAATTCCAACAAAGCAAGATCATTAATCACAATCTCATCTTCGCAAAGTTGCTCGCACCAATAAGCTTTCATGGCATTTGCAGTTGGTATACGACCACTGCTAATATGAAGCTGCGTTAAAACACCCTCATCGCTTAGTTTTTTAAAATAAACTCTTATAGTTGAAGCAGGTATGCTTACTTTATGATTTAACTCATTTGAACCCACAGGATTATTGCCTTCTAAGTAGGTTTCAATGATAGTTTTTAAAATTAAATCCTTTTTACTATAAGACTTCATTATAAAACCTTATTTCAATTTTAGCACTCAATGTTTTTAAGTGACAAAATAATTATACAACTTTAGTATAACAATGTCAAGTTATTTCTAAATAAAAATATTTAATATTATTTAGTCAATATGACTAAACTTTTTTTAGCTATAAGTTTACAATTTTAAATTATTTATTTTCAGTTTTTTTAAAAGAAAAGATAATATAATTTCGCCTAGCAATATTTTTAAAAGGTTTACAATAATGAAAAATCTCACTTTAAGAGAAAAGCAAGATCTTGAAGCTTATGTATTTTCAAATATAGAAAGAAAAAAAATGGCTTTAAGTAGAATTTTTAAGCTTTATTGTTTAAGACTTTTTAGGTTAGTTTTTTAATTTATATTTTTTCATCTCATCTTTAGTATAAGAAAGATCCTTAAATTCTGGAGATGAGATTAATTCCATACAAGTTTTATCTAAATTTTCCATTCCGCTTACTTGCATATTTGCTTGTAAATTTTCATCTAAATAAAGATCAAAAACTACGCATGCTTGATTATTGACTTTGTAAAAAATTTTCCCACCATTTTTCTTATCAAGTTGATATACTTGTAATTTATCACTTTTGCTCATTTTTTTTATATCATTTGCAAAAGATTGATGTAAAGTATAATAAATCATAAAATCACGCATAACATTTTTAATACTAGCTATTTCTCTTCTAAGTTTGGTAAGGTCTTTAGAATACAAGCTTAAAAATTGCGAATTTAAATAATCATTTATTTTTTCTTTATTTAGATTATTACACGCAGGATGAATTTGTACAACATAAGCTTTATGCTTTGCAAGCACAATATCTACACAAGCTTGCTTATTTTGCTTATACTCTAAAAACCAAGCCTGACTTGAATTTAAGTTGAGTGTATTTTGTTTATTATAAGCAAAATCATTCAAATCTTCATAAATATTTGCACAAGCAAACACACCCATTAAAAGCAGGTATAAAATTTTCATTGAAATAAATCTTTGTGATGATTTTTCAAATACTCCACTACTTCCAAAACTTCCTCAGCTCCCTCTTTTTGAGTTTTTTGACAAACCTCATCAATACAATCAATATACGCCTCTACAGCTTTTTCTAATTTATTTTTCTCAACCCCAGCAAGCAAAAGCATTGCCTCTAAAACAATACTTAATTCATATTGTAAGTTTTCTACTTCTTCTTTAAGATTGTTTGTTTTCATGATTGTTTTCCTTTAATTCTTTACTTTTGATCAAATCTACAAATTGCGCTTTGATGAAATCATAATTAGAGCTATCTTTATACGCAGCAAATAAACCTCCACTAGCGTTTTTATGCCCTCCTCCATTAACTAAGCTTTTAGCCATTAAGCTTACATCGATTTTATTATTTGCCCTAAAACTTAAGGTTTTTCTTGGGCTAAGATCTACAAAAAAATCAAATTCAGGATTTTGCATCAAAAAATCATTTCCAATCACAGAAGTATTGCCTATATTAGAAGTAAGCAAACCCTTGTGTCCTTTATAAAATATGCTAAATTTTTCTTTTTCAGCACTTAATTTTTCTACAACAAAATGAGAAATTAAATTACTTAAAGTGTCATTTTTTTCTTTTTTGAAGAATGATTTTTTTAAACTATGCAAATCATCATCTAAACGAATATGCGCATTAGTTTCTTGAATATATTTTCTTGAAGCATCAAAAAGATGGAAAAGATATTTTATATTCTCTTGTGCAAACATCACTCTATTTATCTCTTTTGCTCCAGAAACCATGCCAAGTAAAACTTTTCCCAATTCAAAACCATCATCTTCACTTAGCCAAATATCCACTGCATTTACCACATCTACAAACTGAGATAATGACTTATTTTCACCATAACATCTACTAAAAAAATCATAAACAATTTTTGTTGCACATCTTTTATCATCTAGAAAATACCAAGGATACTTTTGCATACACTCTAAGCCACTTTGATGATGATCTAAGAGCATAAGTTTGATTTTTTTGCCTTCTATGGCCTTTTGAAAATCTTCACATTGACTTAAGGTTAAATTTAAATCAGTGATTAAAATCACAAATTCTTCTTTAGGATTTTCTTTTAAATCCTCTTCGATATTTTTAAAAATAACATTAAAATTTTCATTAATCTCTTTACCATAATTAGAATTATAAAAACAACAATTCTTAAAATAAAAATCTAGCACATACTGACAAGCATAACCATCTAAATCAGTATGCGAAAGATGATAAATTTTCATATTTTTCCTTTATAGATTATCAACTTTGATAATGCCTTCTGTTTCAAATTTAGTATTTTCTGCAATTTCTGCAAAACTTAAAACAGTAATATTAATACCAAAATTCGAACAAATATCGGCGATAAATTTTCTAAGCTGTGGTTCAACACAAAGCAAGAAAGGCTTGATTCTTGTATTTGCTACACTTGCAAGCTCTGCTTTTAAAGCTTCAACCAAAGCTCCAGTTTGTGCTACATTGATCATCAAATGATATGTCCCATCTTTAAACTGCACATGTTCCATTAGCTTCGCAGCAGCAGCAGCATCAAAGATATAAAAACTAATTTGACCTTTTTCATCTACATATAAATTAGTAATCGCTCTTGCCAAAGAAGCTCTTACATGCTCTATGATCATATCCAAACTCTTGCTAACTTCTGCTATATCACTAATTGATTCTAAAATCGTAAGCATATCTTTTATTGGGATATGCTCTTTAAGCAAGGCTTTTAATACCTTTTGAATTAAACCAATACTTGCCACTCTTAAACAATCATCTACTACAATAGGATAGTCATTTTTAATCTTATCTAGTAAATTTTGCACCTCTTGTTTAGTTAAAAGCTCTGAAGCATTTGCTTTTATAAGCTCGCTCATATGAGTTGAAATCACACTTGCTGGATCAATCACAATATAACCATTCAATGTTGCCTCATCTTTTAAAGATGAATCAATCCACAAAGCGTCTGAATTAAAAGCTGGTTCTTTAGTAGCTATACCCTCAATAGGTTCGGTAATAAAACCACTATCCATAGCCAAGTATTTATCAGGATAAATTTCTGCACTAGCTATCCCTACGCCCTTAAGTTTAAAAGTATATTCATTAGGTTTTAACTGTAAATTATCCCTAATTCTAATTTTAGGCATTAAAAATCCTAAACTTTGGGCTATATTACGTCTTGTAGATCTAATACGTTCTGTCAACTCACTTTCTGCTAGCTTAATTAGCCCATAACCCAATTCTAACTCTAAAATTTCTAATTTTAATATATCTGTAATTTTATTTTCTTCTTCTCTTAAAATCTCCTCTTCGCTACGTTTTTGAGGTTTAGCCTGCTCTTGCTCGTTATCTTCTTGAGATTTTTTACTCGAGACGGTATTGATTTGAATTTTACCTTCTTGTACTTGTTTTATCATATAACCAAGCCCCAAAAACATCAAAGCCATAAACCCTAAAGAAAAATGTGGCAAGCCAGGCACCAAAGCAAAAATAAACAAAATAAATCCCACAATAAGTAAGGTCTTATACTCACCTAAAAGCTGATTAATAGAACCCTCGGCGAAATTATCCTCATCTTTACTAGCACGCGTAATAATAATAGCAGTCGCAGTCGATGTGATCAATCCAGGAATTTGTGAAACAAGTCCATCACCTATCGTTAAAATCGTATAAGTAGAAGCGCATTCGCTAAGTTCCATATCATGCTGAAAATATCCTATCATAAACCCACCAATTAAATTTACAATAGTTATAATAATCCCCGCAACAGCGTCTCCTTTAATAAATTTAGAAGAACCATCCATTGCTCCATAGAAATTTGCCTCGGCTATAATTTCTTGACGTCTTTGGCGTGCAGTTTTTTCATCAATTAAGCCTGCATTCAAATCCGCATCAATCGCCATTTGCTTACCAGGCATTGCATCAAGAGTAAATCTTGCTTGCACTTCAGAAACCCTTGTACTACCTTTGGTTACAACCATAAAGTTAATCAAAACCAAAATACAAAAAATAACCATACCTATAACATAATTTCCACCAACAACAAACTCCCCAAAACTCGCCACTATATCACTTACAGCCGCTGGACCTTGATGGCCCTCACTTAAAATCATACGCGTTGTGGCGATGTTAAGTGAAAGTCTAAAAAGCGTGATGATCAAAATCAACGTTGGAAAAGTTGTTAAATCTGTAGGTTTAGGTATATACAAAGAAATTAAAATAATCAAAACCGAAATGGCTATACTCAAAGCAAGAAAAAAATCCAAAACTATACTTGGTAAAGGTACAATGATAATTGCTAAAATAGCAATTATCACAGCTACTATAGTTAAGCTTTTTGCCTTTAATACCGGTGCAACAAGCGGAGCAACCCAAGGCAATACCAAGCTAAAAATATCTCTTTTAGCCATTATTTTGAATAATATCCTCTAAAGTAATAGAAATCAAAAAATCATCAATTTTATTTTGTAACTTCACAAGTACAGGCATAATTTTACAATTTTCTTCTTTTTGTGAAGGGCAAACTCCATTACTGCATTCAAAAACATTGATGGATTTTTTTTCCACACTATTTATGATTTCTTTTAAAGTATATTCGCTTGGATTTTTAACAAGCATAAACCCACCTTTAGCCCCTTTGTAGGATTTTAAAAGCGAATCTTTAGCAAGCGCTTGCAAGATTTTAGCCAAAAAACTTTTTGGTATATCTAAAACATTTGACATTGTATCCACATCTTGTGGTTCTTGAGAATTGGCTATATGTATCAAAGACAACAAAGCGTATTCGCTAGCTTTTGTAAATAACACTTTTTTCCTTTCTAAATATATAAAGTATAATTATTATGACTATGATAAAAATTTTTATTATATCAAAAATAAGTCTTCTTCGGTATTAAATTTCTTATATTTTAAAATTCAGCATTTTTTTTGTTTTTTTCGTTATAATTACATCTTTTAATTTTAAATACCGCTCAGGAGGTCTATTATGGCTTTAGATTCGGCTAAAAAAGCAGAAATTGTTGCAAAATTTGCTAGAAAAGAAGGAGATACAGGTTCTCCAGAAGTTCAAATCGCTCTTTTAAGTGCGAGAATTTCAGATTTAACAGAACATTTAAAAATCTATAAAAAAGATTTTTCTTCTCGTTTAGGACTTTTAAAGCTTGTTGGTCAAAGAAAAAGACTTTTATCTTATCTAAAAAGAAAAGATTATCAAGCTTACACTAAATTAATTAGCGAATTAAACCTAAGAGATAAATAAGCCTAGTGCTTATTTATCCTGCAAAACACCTTCCATTATTTTTACTTTTTTCTTAATTTAAGTTTTCTTTTTTTGGTATTTTATTCACAAGAGTTTCACAGTGTGAATTTAAGCTCAAACTACCTAAAAATAGCACTTTAAGTTTTAAATTAAAAAATATTTTTCACATTTAAATTTATTGATTTTTAATGTTTTTTCACTTTTGCGATAAAAAAGCCATCAGCATAATCATCAGGTAAAACCCTTTTAGCAAAAGATAAATCAAATTCTTCGCTTTTTGCTTGGATAAATTGCACATTTGGCAATTCAAAATCAAGCAATTCAAGATGAAAATTAGAATTTCTCAAGGCATTCTCCAAAACAGCCTCATTTTCTTCTCTTAAAAAAGTGCAAGTACTATAAACAAGCTCTCCGCCATGTTTTAAAGCTAACAATGCTGAATGCAGTAATTTTTTTTGTAAATTTGCAATTTGCTTGATTTCTTTAGTATTTTTTTGGATGCCAAAACCCATCTTTGCAAAAGTAGAACAAGGTGCATCAAGTAAAATTTTATCAAATTTAAGCGGACATGCCTTTCCTATCGTGCGTCCATCTTTTAAAAAACACTTTGCCATCTTCACTTGGTAAGTTTCTAAGGTATTTTTCAAAGTAAAAAAACGAGTCTTAGATAATTCACAACTTGCTAAATATCCTTGGTTTTGCATAAAATTAGCCAAATTCAAACTCTTTCCACCAGGAGCAGCACACATATCTAAAACACTTTCTCCTGTTTTTACACCTAAGGTTTTTGCACATAAATATGAAGCATAATTTTGTATATAAAACTTTCCCTCGCTAAATGCACTCATCGCACTTAATTTGCTTTTAAAATGAAATGGAATTTTATAGCAATATGTATCAATTTTTTTAAATTCTATCGTTTCATTTTTTAAAATGCTTTCGAGCTCATCATTTCCAATAAGTAAAGAATTTCTAAAAATATTCACATTTTTTTCTTGGTCAAAGCTTTGAAGAATTTGCTCTTTTTGTGACTGTGTATAAATACTTTCTAAAGCTATACTTAAATCAAGCAAGGCCATAAAAATCCTTTAAAAATAAATATGCAGCTAAAGAATCAAGCTTACCATCTTTTTTTCTTAAATTTGCCACACCAAGCTCTTGTGCTCCTTTGGAACTAAAGCTTTCATCTACATAAAACACTTCTTTATCAAACTCCAACAAGGCAACAAAATGCTCCACTCTTTTACGCATTTCATCTTCACTTGCTCCACCCAAAGGAATTCCAACGACTAAAGTATCTATCTCGTATTCTTTGATATACTCTTGAACTTCTCTAGCTGCTTGGTTGCGATTTTTTCTTATAATAGCCTCAAGTGGCATAACAATACTCTTATTAACACACAATGCCACACCTATACGCTTTAAACCTATATCTAATGCTAAAGTTTTCATATACAAACTCTTATTTTTACTCCAGAAATTTCCACTAAACCTTCAAGCTCATATTCATAAACTTTATCGCCAAATTTTTGCAAAACTTTCTCTAAATCATCTTCGTTTTTTATAAAATTTAACAAGTCATCTTGTTGCTGTTTACACTCAAGCTCTCCAAACATCGCTGCAAATTGCTGATAATCATAAAGCAATTTAGCTTTATTTTGAGCCAAAAGCAAATTAGTCCCTTCGCTTTCATTTTTTCTATGAGGAAGCACATAAATGGGTTTATTCATACTTAAAGCAAGTCTTGCACTTTGCATAGAACCACTTTTTAAATCAGCCTGTGCGATCACTACCACTTCGCTTAAAGCAATGATTAGTCTATTTCGCAGTAAAAAATCATAAGGCTTAGCTTTATAATCTGGTGCATTTTCACTCAATGCTAAAGCATTGTTATAAATATCCAAAATATCACTTGCATTAGCTTTGGGATAAATTTCATCTAAACCATTTGCAAAGATCGCTATAGTATGCGGATAAGCCAATCTTGCAGCGTGAATATCTACACCCAAAGCTCCACCACTTACCACACAAACTTTAGCTTTTTTTAAAAACGACACAAGCTCCACAAGAGAGTTTTTAGTATAAACACTCATTCTTCTAGAACCAATAATTGCAACTTTCCTAGATTCTAAAAGCTTCAAATTCCCCTTATAATACACCCTAGCAGGAGGATTTAAAAGCTCATCAAAAGCTTCAAGATGGTCAATAAATTTCATTTAAATACACAAGTTCAACCAAATCGAGCAATTCCTTGCTTTGCACTAAGGCCTGAAAAGTCTTCTCACGTGGATGACCAATAGCTATAGCAAACCCTTTTTTTACCGCCTCATCAACTGCTTGCTTGAGTTGATTTTTAATATAAGCTATATTGTCTTCATTATCTAAAAATACATCTCTAGCAATATATGGTTGATTATATTTGTTTGCTAAAATTTTAGCTTTAGAATTACCTATAGTTCTTGAATCTACAAAAACAAACTCATTTTCACCAAAAGCTTTAAAAAGTTTCTCCATAGCTTTTTTATCTGATGTAAATAAACTGCCAGTGTGATTATTGATAAATTTTACATTTGGGAAATGCTCTTTGATGTATTCAACGCGTTGTTGTATTTTTTGCGCATCATCACTAGGATGTAAAGTGTTTAATTCTGCTTTATCATACTTAATAGCTGCTAACGGTAAATGCACCATAAAAAATTCAAAATCTTTTGCAAATTCAGCTGTATATGGATGACGTTTATCGGGCGGAAAAAACGAAGGTATTAATTTAAGATGAGTTTTTCTAAGCATATCAACATGAGTATGGCTAGCCATATCATCAATAATAATAGCCAAACGCGGTTTTGTATTTTTAGGTTTTTTGGTAATTTTTATCGCTTGTGTTTGATTTGCTTCTTTTGGAGTTATTGTGATGTTTTGCTCTATTTTGGTTTGATTAAGATCTTCTTGGGTAGTATTTAAATCATAACTTAAATTTTGATCATTTTGACTAAGGTTTACATCATTGTTTTTATTGTGTAGATTTAAAATTTCACTGATATTTTTATCTAAAAATTCCAAATTTTCATTTTTTAACCCTAAATCAACTTCTTCTAAGCTTAAATTATTTTCTACAGGTGCTATGTTTATAGGTGTTTCGTGAGGTGTAGTTACGTTTTGTTCTTGAATTTGGTATTTTGGTTTTGATAAAAACAAAGATCCAAAAGCAAAAAGAAAAATGCCTAGCACAATTAAGCAAAGTGCTAAAAGCACTTTGTATTTTTTATCTATCGTTTTCAAATTAGTTTTTATCTTTATCAACTAATTTTTTTGCACTAATCCAAGGCATCATAGCACGAAGTTCACGCCCTGTTTTTTCTATTAAAGAATCATTCATTATTTTACGCTCTGCATGCATTCTTGCAAAATTTGCTCTTCTTTCTAAAATGAAATCTTTTGCAAAGCTTCCATTTTGTATCTCTTTTAAAACACCTTTCATTGCCTCTTTAGTTTCTTTGGTAATAATCTTAGGTCCTGTGATATAATCCCCATATTCAGCAGTATTAGAAACAGAATATCTCATATCAGCAATACCGCCTTGATAGATCAAATCCACAATCAACTTCATTTCATGTAAACACTCAAAATATGCCATTTCAGGCTCATAACCTGCTTCAACTAAAGTTTCAAATCCTGCTTGAATTAACGCACTAAGCCCACCGCAAAGCACTGCTTGCTCGCCAAACAAATCCGTTTCGGTTTCAGCTTTAAAAGTCGTTTCTATGATGCCGGTTCTACCTCCACCTATAGCACTAGCATAACTCAAAGCCAAAGCTTTTGCCGTTTTACTTTCATCTTGATGGATAGCAATCAAACAAGGGGTTCCACCACCTATACTAAATTCATGTCTTACAGTATGACCTGGAGCCTTAGGAGCAATCATAATCACATCTATACCCTTTGGAGCTACAATTTGTCCATAGTGGATATTAAAACCATGTGCAAATGCCAAAGTTTTACCTGTTTTTAATTCAGGTTTAATTTCTTCGTTAAAAATCTCGCTTTGAATTTCATCAGGAGCCAAAATCATAATCAAATCTGCCTCTTTAGTAGCTTCTTTTACACTTTTAACAATAAAATTTGCATTTTGAGCTTTTGCCCAGCTTTGTCCGCCCTCTTTCAAACCTATAATAACATCTACTCCGCTATCTCTTAAATTCATAGCATGAGCATGACCTTGAGAACCAAAACCTATAATAGCTACTTTTTTTGACTTGATTAAGTTAATATCACAATCTTTATCATAATAAATTGACACAGCCATGATGTACTCCTAAAATTTTAGAATAAAAATAAAGATTATAACTAAAAAATATAAATTTAATCCTTTTATGATAAAATTTAGACTTTATAAAAATATTTTAAAGAGTGTTATGAAAGAATTATTTAATCAATTAAGCTATGGTCTAAACGCAAGCGAAATTACCAATAAAAACAAACAACTTATCAGAGAATTATTAACCTGTGATATTATTAAATTTTATAAAAATAAATACTATCTCAAAGATGGTTTTACTTTTGGTAAAATCGATATCTCATCTAATGGAACAGGTTTTTTAGAAAGCTATGATCATGCTTTTAAGCGTGACTTACTGATAGAAAATAAAAATCTCAAAGGCGCAAACTACGCTGATATTGTTGTAGCAAAGTTGCTTCCTATCAAAAAAAAGCGTCCTAGCGCCAAAGTGGTTTTGATACTCAAAAGAGCGCACGAAACCTCTTTGGTTATTACCAAAAAATATGGTGAAGCCATACTTGGAGTAAACATTCAAACGGGACTTACATGTGCTTTAAAAGCCTCTCAAAAATCGTTAAAAGCTCTACCTTTGGGAACTATTTTAAAAATAGAAAATCATGATAACAATATCACTGAAGTGATAGGACATATTGATGATGATTTTGTAGATGAAAAAATTTCCTTAGCGCTTTTTAATAAAAATGCAATTTTTGATCATTTATGCGAAAACGAAGCAAGAGCTTATGGAAATGAAGTAGATGCAAGCATGTATCCTTCAAGAAAAGATCTTAGAAATTTAAATTTTTGCACCATCGACCCTATAGATGCAAAAGATTTTGATGATGCGATTTATTATGATAAAAGTGAACACGCTATTTATGTAGCTATAGCCGATGTAAGTGCTTATGTGCATGCTTATAGCGCCATTGATAAAGAAGCAAGATCAAGGGGTTTTTCGATTTATTTTCCTCATATTGCCATACCTATGTTACCAAGGGCTTTAAGCGAAAATATTTGTTCATTAAAACCTAATGAAGATAGATTAGCATTTTGTTTTAAAATATGCTTAGATCAAAACAATGAGGTCATCAAAGAAGAGCTTTTTGAAGCCATTATTAACTCAAAACGCCGTTTTAATTATGATGAAGTTGATGAGTACTTAAAAAACCGTGATGATTTGGGGGAGATTAATTGGCTTTATGATGCTTTTGCAATCACTCAAAATTTACGCAAAAAACGCCTAAAAAATGCTTGTGAGTTTAAAACCCAAGAACTTAGAATGACTCTAAATGAAAACAATCAACTCCTAAAAACACGTCTTGAAAGCGACACAGCCTCACATAATCTAATCGAAGATTGTATGCTTTTAGCCAACAAAGCTGCAGCAAAACTCATCGATATAGGAGTTTTTAGAAACCACTTAAGTCCTGATTATAAAAAAATCAATCAGCTACTTGCGGATTTATCTACGCTTAGTATAGATATTAATGCCAAAAATAATATTTTAGAATTATTCAAAGATATTCAAGCTTTAGCCAATGAACTCAACATAAGAGAAGAAGTAGATAAGCTTATCATCAAAGCTCAAAAAAAGGCTGAATATGCCAGTGAAAATGCAGGTCATTTTGGTCTAGGATTTGACAAATATACCCATTTCACAAGTCCTATTAGAAGATATTCTGATCTTATTTTACATAGACTTTTAAAAGCAAAAATCAATCAAGATGAAAAAATGTTTAATTATCTACTTTTAAATATAGAAAGCACTTGTGAAGAATTAAGCACACTAGAAAGAGAAGCAGATAAAGTTGCATGGCACTTCATGGATAGAAAATTCGCAAGATGGGCAAAATACAACATAGGAAAAAAATTCAAAGCCTTAGTGATAGAAAATCAAAGCTCACTACAAGTGAAACTCAACGATGATATAAAAGGAGCTTTGATCACCGTTATAGGTTCAAGAGCAAATTTATTAGAACATGTTGAAGTAGAAATCACTGAAGTAGATATTATCAGTGCTAAAATTTTTGGAAAAATTACCAAACATTTTAGTTTAGAGAGAAATCAAAATGTATAAAAATCAACTCCAAACCTTACTAAATAGCGGAAATATTCCTAACTTTTTTTTACTCTATGGAGCTGATAATTTCCAAATTGAACTCTATGCTAAACTCATCAAAGACAAATACTCTTTTGATGAGAGTTTGAGATTTTATTTTGAAGAATATGATTTTAAACAAGCACACGATTATTTATCAAGCGCTTCGTTATTTAGCGAAAAAAAATTACTAGAAATCAAAACTCAAAAAAAAATTCCAACCAAAGAATTAAAACAACTAGTAGAACTTTGCCACAATTCACAAGATAATTATTTTCTACTTGAAATTTACGATGAAACCTCCAAACAAAGCGAGGCAGAAAAAATTTTCGGTAATCATTTTTGTAGATTTTATAAAGTCAATTCAGCCAAAGAAGGTATGGAGCTTCTAGCTCTAAAAGCCAAAGAGTTAAACATCAATATCACACAAAATGCACTTTTTGCACTTTTTTACAATTTTAATGAAAATCTATACTTAGCAGCAAATGAATTAAATAAATTTAGTGGCTTAAGTATTGATGAAAAAATCATACAAGAACATTGTTTTAGTTTAAGTACTATTAGCTTTGAAAGCTTTTTTGACAACCTCATGCAAAAAAAGGATCTAAGAGCTGATCTTGAAAATATTTTAGATCATTACAATGAAATCGCTTTAATCAATGCTTTATATGCTAGTTTTTCAAGACTTTTTAAAATAACCTTACACATTAAAGTTTATGGTAATTTAGATCTAAAAGAAATTTTAGGCTATACACCACCCATGACCATAGCGCAAAACCTACAAAAACAAGCTTTAATGTTAAAAATACCTCAATATAAAAGCATTTTCACTACACTGTGTAATTGTGAATACGAACTTAAAAAAAACTCAAAAATAGAAAAAAAAGAATTTCTAATCGCCACACTCTTACACATTAGCTCTATACTAAAAAGTTAAATTAAGAAAACTTGTGGTAAAATAAAATTTGCATTTTATGCAAAATCCTTGCCTAATTTTTAGGCTTTATATCCACAAGGAGAAATTCAAATGAGACATTATGAAGTTTTATTCATATTAAAACCAACACTTACAGAAGAAGAAGTAAGTGCTAAGTTGGAATTCGTAAAAGAAGTCCTTACAAAAAATGGCGCAGAAATTGAAAGCGTAGTTCCAATGGGAACAAGAAAGCTTGCGTACAAAATCAAAAAATACGAAAGAGGAACTTATTTTGTAATTTACTTCAAAGCTCCTACTAATTTAATCGCTGAGCTTGAAAGGGTATTAAGAATTACTGAAGAAGTGATAAGATTTTTAGTTGTAAAATATGAAAACAAAAAAGAAATCGCTGCTTGGGAAAAACTAAGCAAAGGTATCAAACAAGGTAAAAAAGAAATCAAAGCTAATGAAAGCACAGAAGGCTAATTAATGTTTAACAAAGTCGTTTTAGTAGGTAATCTCACAAGGGACATAGAAATGCGTTATGCTCCATCAGGTAGCGCAATAGGTTCTTCTGCTATAGCTGTGACAAGAAGATTTAGCACCAATACAGGAGAAAAAAGAGAAGAGACCTGCTTTATCGACATTAGCTTTTTTGGAAGAACAGCAGAAATTGCAAATCAATACCTTAACAAAGGTAGTAAAGTTTTAATCGAAGGTCGTTTAAGATTTGAGCAATGGAGCGATCAAAATGGACAAAATCGTTCTAAGCATAGTATTCAAGTTGAAAATTTAGAAATGCTAGGTTCAACCGTACAAAATACTCAACAAAATAACTTTGATAATCAAAGCTATGGTTATAATCAAAATTTTAACCAACAACAAAGTTTTGATCCTTATGCTCAAGTCCAAACTAGAACAAATTCATCTAATGCATATCAAGCTCCACAAAAAGAAACACCTATGAAGGAAATTGATATCGACAAATACGATGATGATACAGAATTACCATTTTAAAGGAAAATATCATGGCAGAAAAAAGAAAATATTCACGTAAATATTGCAAATACACAGAAGCTAAAGTTGATTTTATTGATTATAAAGATACAGCTTTGTTAAAACATGCTTTATCAGAAAGATTTAAAATCATGCCACGCCGCTTAACAGGTACTAGTAAAAAACACCAAGAAATGGTAGAAGTTGCTATCAAACGTGCAAGACACGTAGCGCTTATTCCTTATATTGTAGATAGAAAAGAAGTTGTTACTAATCCTTTTGAAGGATTATAATTGCATTCTCCCAAGCTTTATAAGCTTGGGGATATAAAGGTGAAATATGTTTTCAGATATAGAATCTGAAATTTATGCTATCTTACTTGCTTCTATTGCTATCATAGCTGTTTTAAACCCTTTTGGCAATCTCCCGCAGTTTATCGCAATGACTGAAGGTTTAGATGCAGATAAAAGAAAAAAACTATTTCGAAATATTATCTATACAGCTTTTTGTATTGTTTTGGTTTTTCTACTTTCAGGTCCATTTATTATGAAATTTTTATTTAAGATTGATATTAACGACTTAAGAGTTGCGGGCGGATTGATCCTGATCATCATGAGTACCAAAAACTTACTTTTTACTCCATCTAGTAGTCAATTTCAGCATTATCAAGACCTAAGCCACAAAGAATTACTTAAAAAAAGTATAGTGCCAATGGCATTTCCTATGCTTGTAGGACCTGGAACCTTGTCTACTATAGTAGTGATTTCAGAAGATCAAAATTTAGGTATAGCTGTAGCTTCTGTATTACTTACTTTTATTTTTATATTTGTATTATTTCATTTTTCAGCTACTATTGAAAAAGTTATTGGCAAACTAGTTCTTTATGTTTTTTCTCGTATTGCACTAGTCTTTATTATGGCAATGGGTGTAAAAATGATAGCCGTTGGAATTGAAACATATATTCAATCTAATTTAGGGTAGATAAAAAAACTTCTTTGCAAAAAAACTTCTTCATTTACGCTTTTATTTTCATTTAAAAGCACACTTACATTAACAGCTACTATAGCTTTTGTTACTTCATAGTCTAACAGCAACTGCCCATTTTCACATCTCCCTAGCGGATAAGCATAGTCTATTTGCACTGTAGCATTGTTGTATTTAAAGTTAATTTGCTCAATACACTCCTTGCCTTCTAAATATGCTTGATACAAAAAATATTTTGACATTTCTTTAGAATTTAATACTAAAATTTTTCCTTGTGTATAAAGAATTAGATCTTGCATAATCCTTGGAGTATACGAGCTTATTTTTACAACAAAAACTAACACAAAAGCAACAAACATAATAAAAAAAATAGTATAAACCATAGCAAATGCTTGTTTCATAAAAACATCCATTTACTCAAGCATTCATTTTGTTTTTTACTACAAATTGTAGCTTTCAATGCTTTGGATTCTTGCGTAAATTCAAGTTGAAAAACATCCTGCATTAGTAAAAATCTTTTTTGTTTATGATTTAAATCTCCAACTTGAATGTAAATTTTTTCATCTTCAAAATACACTTTCACATAAGCATAAACCACACTATAAAACCCACTCCATTTTTCACCAATAAAATGAATTTTTTCCTTATCATCTGCTAAAATCATTCTTAATTTTTGATGTTGTAAATCATATAAATAAATATAATCATCAGGGTATATTTTTAATTTTTTATTTGCCACTATATCTTTATAGTGGCTTAACACGCCTTTTGAAATACCATTTTCTATAAAGTGAAAATGACTCTTGGGGCTAATAAAGCTTTGATTATCATCTAAAATAACACCGCTAAAATTAAACTTTTTCAAAGATAAATCATAGAAAATATCATCATTTGCACCCATATAGCATTCTAGAGAATGCTTTGTGTGTTTTACATCTATGCATGTTTGATATATTTTTTCTATACTCAGCAAAGCTTGATTAATATCTGAAAAAATTTCATTTGTCTTTTTTACCTTAAAAGCATATTCATAAAGCACTACGCCAGGTCTAGCTAAAACCACAATTAAAACGCCCAAAATAATCAAACTTAATACAAGTTCTAACAAACTAAAAGCTTTTTTCATCTAAAAAGGCTTTTTTGTATGATTCATCTTTAGCTTTTAAAGATTTCAGATGAAATTTCTCACTAGAATACTCTAAAAAAAGATGATGATTGATATTAATCTCACCTCTTTGATACAAGGGATTATATTCTAACAATGCCTTTTCTTCATTAAAAAGAAGTTGATTTAAATGTATTAAATTGAAAGATTTACCCAAAAAAATCAGATAATAAAAACCAAAAATAGAAGATAAAATAACAATACAAAAAGCAAGCTCTAGGAGACTAAAAGCTTGCTTCATTGACCTAAACTTGCTTCAAAAGCTTCAAAAAAAGCTCCACGCAAAGCTTTTTTTTCCAAAGCTTCAACTCCTTTAATTGTAACTCCTGCAGGAGAGCAAATTTTTTCTTTTACAATTACTGGATGAGAGTGGTTAAACAAAGCACTGAAACTTTCAAAACAAGCACGCGTAAGCTCATAACTAAGCTCATTTTTTAAACCATTTTTAACACCTGCATTAGCTAGACTTTCTGCCACTAAAGCTAAAAAAGCTGGAGCACATCCACTTAAAACCATTGCTGTGTCAAATTCTTTTTCATTTTGCAATGCTATAGCTTTTCCAAAAGTACCCAATAACGCCAAAACCTCATCTTTAAACAAATCATTTTTCATCAAATACGCAGTTGTAGATGCCTTAAATTCTGCTGCGGTATTTGGCATGACTTTAATATAATTTTGCGCTTTAATACTACTAAGTTGCTCAAAAGTAGTCTTTGCTAAAACCGAAACAAGCCACCTTGCTTTGCCTTTTAATTGAGTAGCTACTGATTCTAAAGCATAAGGTTTAAAAGCCAAAATAACATTTTTATTTTCCATATCAAACTCATCATATGATATGACTTTAAAATTTAAACTACTTGCCTTTTTTAAATCTCTTGCAACTATTATCACTTCATAAGCATCGCTTATACCTTTTACTATAGCACTAGCCATAGCGCCATTTCCTAAAATATAAATTTCGGACATTATTTTGACTGTTTGATAAAAGCCGAAATCTTTTCAGATTGAAAATAATTAGGGTATTTACTTGTGTCTAAAATTACTTGCACTAATGAGTTATTATCATAATTCATCACAACAGGCGCTAGAAAGTTAACGGTAGATTCCTCTAATGGTTCATTAATAGCCACGATAACAAATACACCAAAATTAGTCTGTTCATTTAAAGCTAACAACTCTTGATAATAATCAGGAACTTCAAAATCATAATCAGGGCGAATCATATAAGGATCGATCATCACGAAAGAAAAATCTTTGCCATCAAGGCTCTTTAATCTATAAAAAACCTCATCTATCTTGTAAAAATTCATATTTTTGGTATCTTCAAAACCCAAAATAGGACATTTAACTTCTAAGTTCATTTTGCCTCCTAAAATCTATTGACTAAGAAATTACAAATCTTTAAGCAATTTTAGTTCCAAATTTTAAATTTTTATCAAATTTATATTTTGAATGTAAAATTGAATTTTTTAAAATTAACATTTTCATAAACATAAAAACATTATAATTATAAATTATTAAATTTACAAGGTGATATATATGAAAAAAAATTTTATTTTTTCGCTTATAATAATAGGATTATTCTTAGGGGCATGCAGTTCTAAAAAAGCAGAAGATTTATATAATCTTAGTTCTATGGAGTGGTATCAACAAATCATTAAAGATTTACAAGAAAAAAATCTTGAAGCAGCTGATAAGCACTATACTTCCATGGCAGCTGAACATATTGCTGATCCTTTACTAGAACAAACTTTGCTTATCTTAGCACAAGCTCATATTAATGAAGAAGAATATGAAATGGCAAATTTTTATCTTGATGAATATTTAAATAAATTTGGTGATTCTAAAAATATCGCATACATAAGATATTTAAAAATCAAAGCTAAATTTGACTCTTTTGCGGTTCCAAATCGCAATCAAGCATTAATGCTTAAAACCATAGAAGAAATCAAAGAGTACAACCAAAACTATCCTAATGTACAATATAATGATCTCATTGACACCATGTTAACCAAATTTAATCTTGCGGTTTTTTATCTTGATACAAGCATTGCAAAATTGTATGAAAAAAAAGATAGAGAACAAAGTTATGAAATTTATAAGCAAAAAATAGAAAATTCCGATTTTAACACAATCGAAATGATCAAACCAGAACTTCCATGGTATAGAAAAATATTTGAAGAAGGTATAATGTAATGAAACTAGAAAATACTCAAAATTATCCAGCAAAACTTCCCGTACTTGTAGAAGATGAGCTTTTTTTATACCCTTTTATGATTACACCAATTTTTTTAAATGATATGCAAAACATCAAAGCTTTAGATACTGCTTTGCAAAATGAAAGCATGATCTTTGTTGCACCTTCAAAGATTGAAGGTGGACGTGGCTTTGATGATATTTATGACTGTGGGGTGATTGGAACAATCATGAGAAAAGTTCCACTACCCGATGGTAGGATTAAAATTTTATTTCAAGGTTATGCTAAAGCTAAAATCGTAGATAAAATTTCAGATGATCCTTTATTTGCCTTAGTAGATTTAATCCATCAAGAGCCTATTTGCAATACAAAAAAAGAAGCTATTATTGAAGTGGTCAGAGAAAAAGCTAAAGCTTTATCTACGGTTAGCCATTATTTTCCACCTGATCTTTTACGAACTATAGAAGAAGATGTTGAACCTAGTAGAATTTGTGATTTGATACTCAATTCTATCAAAATCAAAAAACAACAAGCTTATGAGTTTTTCATTGAAACTAATTTAGAAACCAAACTATTAAATTTGATCGATTATTTAGCTAAAGAAATTGAAGCAAATAAAATTCAAAAAGAAATCAAAAATAAAGTTCATTCTAAAATAGATAAAGTCAATAAAGAATACTTCCTAAAAGAACAGCTCAAGCAAATTCAAAGAGAGCTTGGAAGTGATATACAAAAAGAAAGCGAAGTGGAAGAATACAACAAAAAGCTAGAAAAGAAAAAAGCTTTTATGTATGAAGATGCTTACAAAGAGATCAAAAAACAAATTCAAAAATACGAAAGAATTCATCAAGACAATTCAGAAGCATCTATGGTGCAAACTTACATTGAAACCGTTTTAGATATACCTTTTGAACACTCTTCAAAGAAAAAACTTAACTTAAAAGATGTATCCTTACAACTCAATAGCGACCACTATGCTCTAGAAAAACCAAAAGATCGCATTGAGGAGTATTTTGCAGTAAAAGAGCTTTTGGAAAAACGTAAAATCAAAGACAGAGATGGTGCAAAGGTTATTTTATGTTTAGTAGGTCCTCCGGGCGTTGGTAAAACCTCTTTGGCTAATTCAGTTGCCAAGGCATTAAAAAGGGAATTAGTCCGCATAGCCTTAGGTGGCTTAGAAGATGTAAATGAACTAAGAGGACACAGAAGAACCTATATAGGAGCAATGCCAGGGCGTATTATACAAGGGCTAATAGAAGCAAAACAAAGCAATCCTGTGGTTGTACTTGATGAGATTGATAAACTAAGTCGTAATCACAGAGGAGATCCAAGTGCGGTTTTACTTGAAATTTTAGATCCTGAACAAAATACAAAATTTAGGGATTATTACTTAAATTTCAACATTGACCTAAGTAAAATCATCTTTATTGCTACTGCAAATGATGCAAGTTTAATTCCACCTGCACTAAAAGATAGAATGGAATTTATTGAGCTTAGTTCTTATACTCCACAAGAAAAATTCCAAATAGCAAAAAACTATCTCATACCTGATGAAATAAAAAAACACGGATTAAAAGAAAATGAAATTAGCTTTGATGATGAAGCTATAGAATTAATAGTCACTGAATACACAAGAGAATCAGGTGTAAGAAATTTAAGAAGAAAAGTTGCAGAAGTATGCAGAAAATGTGTCAAAAAACTTTTACTAGAAGATGACACTAGTATTCAAATCACTACCCAAAATCTCAAAGATTTTTTAAATAAAAAAGTTTTTGAGATCGAAAAACATGAAAAAGAAAATAAAATAGGACAAGTCAACGGTCTAGCATGGACCGCAGTAGGTGGTGATGTACTAAAAATCGAAGCGATTAAAATTAAAGGTAAAGGCGAATTAACCCTTACAGGAAGCTTGGGTGATGTGATGAAAGAATCAGCAAAAATTGCCCAAAGTCTTATTAAAAATTTAATCGATGAGGGGCAAATTAAAGCACCAAAAAATCTTTCCTATAAAGAAGATGAAAGCATTTACAATCAATACAATCTTCACATTCATGTACCAGATGGCGCCACACCAAAAGATGGACCAAGCGCGGGTATTACTATCACCACTGCCATTGCATCAATTTTTAGCGATAAAAAAGTTCGATCAGATGTAGCAATGACTGGAGAAATCGACCTAATGGGAAATGTCTTACCAATAGGAGGCTTAAAAGAAAAATTAATCGCCGCATACAAAGCAGATATTAAAACAGCTATCATTCCACACAAAAATTACGAGAGAGATTTAAAAGATATTCCTGAAGAAGTAGTTAAAAATATGAAAATTATAGGTGTGAAGACTTTAAGTGAAGTTTTAAAAATAGCTCTTGTATAAGTAAAACTAGAAGCTCTTAAGCTTCTAGTTTATCCATGATAATCTTACTTTCTTTTTCTAATTCTTGTATGTCGCCTATAATGCAATCATAATCATTTTTACTTATATTATCTTTCTTAGAAAGCTCAACTGCTTTATTTGCAACATTTTGTATCAACTGACTTTTAGCTTCTAACTCTCTAGGTGGAATCAAAGGACAGAAAATGCTTTTTGCATCTTCATCTTTACATAAAGTAGAAATAGGATCTAAATTTTGAAGTCTATCTTGAGAACCATTAAGTGTTAAATATACATCAGATTTATATAAAATATGATCTATCTTCATAGCAGAAAGAGTTAAATCTGAAGCAAAGCTAACAAAATCTTCCCCTAAACGCAAGCTTTTATCTTCAAGATCTTTAAATGCTTGACTAAAGTCCAAAATTTTCGCATCAGAAGAGCTTGCAATACCATAAACCTTTTCACTATTTTCTTGTATTGATCCAATTTCTTGATTCATAACTTGAATCGCTAGAGTAATCTCACCTGTTGCTTTTTGAGTTTTTTCAGCAAGTTGTCTCACCTCATCAGCAACCACCGCAAAACCACGTCCATGCTCTCCTGCTCTAGCAGCTTCTATAGCAGCATTTAAAGCAAGTAAATTAGTTTGATCTGCAATATCTCTAATAACTTCAACAATTGCATTGATATTTTGTGAGTTAGAAGCAAAAGTATCTACAGCATTTTTACTTTCATTTGCAACTTGCATCATAAATCCTATAGACTCTTGCAAACCACCAATCTCAATACCATTTTTTTGCGCAGTATCAGAAATAAGCTTCACATCTTGAAAAACTCTTCTCATAAGTTTAATGATTGCATTAAGATTAGTAGATAATTTTAGCAAGTTTTGATTTTGACTGTTTAGGCTTAAATCCATAAGCTCTCTAGATAGTGCATTTTTAAACACCATTTTACCAGTCTTTTCTATTTCATCTAAAGCTTTATTAATAAAGTTGATATTATGCACAAAAATACCTTTTAAGCCCTCAGGAATAGCTCTTCTAAAATACTCACCTTTTTGTGAACAAGCAATTGAAGTATTAATTTCTCTTAAATAAGCTTCTAGGCCATCTATGGTATTATTAAGATTGTCTGCAATTTCTTTAAATTTTTTATTGTAACATTTGATATAAACAATTCTAGAATCAAAATTTCCATTTTTAAGCTCTCTACTAAGATCTAAAATTTTATCACTGAATTGTTCTTCTTTTCTTAAAATAACTAAGGCACATCCAAGCAAAACAAATAAAATCAAAAAAAATCCAAATGAAACATGCTCTGCAAAATACAAAGAGCTCCCACAAGCCAATATGCTTAAACCAGCACCAATAAGTAAAATATTTTTCATTAAAAATCCTTTTAATTATTTTTGGATACTCATCATTAATTCATTATAAGTCATTCCGTAAGATTTCACCACTGCATTTAGTTCCTCAAGCCCTGCTTTTATACCATTATCCTTTTCTTTTCTCAAAAGAACTTTATAAATTTCCTCAATTGTTTTTACGGCTTCTATTTTCGGTTTTCTTCTCACCGAATAATAATTTAAAATATTTCCACTTGCATCACACGAAGCAGTAACATTTGCAAATACCCAGTAATAATCATTGAATTTTGTTTTATTTTTAACAAAAGCAAAAACTTCTTTTTTCTGCTGGATATTATCCCATAAATATTTAAAAACCGTCCTAGGCATGTCTGCATGACGCATAATGCTGTGGGGTTTATATAAAATCTCATCGATTTTATAATCAGAGTAATTTAAAAAATCCTCATTAGCATAGATAATCTCACCTCTTAAGTTTGTCTTTGATGTAATCAAAACATCTGAAGTTAAAACTTTTTCCGAAGACATATACAGCCCCTTAGTTCAAAATTAAAAGTGTGTGATTATATCTCAAACGAAAAAAATATTTTTTAAATAATTTTTTATCAAATTCATTTTTGTAGCTCTAAAATGAGCTGATTATAACTCATACCATAAGAATTTACTATTTTTACGAGCTCATCAACCCCTGCTTTAATACCACCATTTTGCTCAGCCTCTAAAAGAATTTTATACACTTGCTCTATAGTGGGTATAGCTTCTCTTTTAGGTTTTCTTCTAACCGAATAATAATTAATAATATTCCCTTGCGAATCAAAAGAAGCTGTAACATTTGTAAAAACCCAGTAATAATCATTTTGCTTGGTTTTATTTTTTACAAAAGCAAATATTTCCTTGCCATCTTGTATATAATCCCATAAGCACTTAAAAACTGTTTTTGGCATATCAGGATGACGAACGATATTATGTGGTTTATATAAAATTTCCTGCATTTTATAACCCGCATATTTTAAAAAATCATCATTAGCATATATAATATCGCCCTTTAAATCTGTTTTAGAGGTTATGAGTGTATCTGGCTCTAGAATTTTTTCTCGCGACATTGACATCCTTAATTGTGATTTTATTTATAATGCATTATATTTCATTTATTATAAAATTTCGTTAAAATTAAATCCCTTTTCAAAAAGAATTTTTCGAACCAATTCTTGATGTTCTTTACCCTTTGTCTCTAAAGTGATAGAAATCATTGCATCGCCGTAGTCTAATTTAGTAGAAAATCTATCATAATCAATTTTGACTATATTTGCTTTAGCTTCTTTTATAGCATCACTTAAGGCACTCAATGCCCCTGGTTTATCGATTAAGGTTACATTAATGTGCATTTTTCTAAAGGCTTTAAATAAACCTTTTTCTATGATGATATTTAGCATTTGCACATCGATATTACCACCACTTAAAATCACACCAATTTTCTTATGCTCTTTTAAATTTATCTTTTTATGCAATAATGCAGCTACCGCTGAAGCTCCTGCGCCCTCAACGGTTAGTTTATGTTTTTCAAGCAAATACAACACCGCATT
The DNA here is from genome assembly GCF_014931215.1 of Campylobacter sp. 2014D-0216. Taxonomy (NCBI): domain Bacteria; kingdom Pseudomonadati; phylum Campylobacterota; class Epsilonproteobacteria; order Campylobacterales; family Campylobacteraceae; genus Campylobacter; species Campylobacter sp. 2014D-0216. The sequence goes on from NZ_CP063089.1 coordinate 1,009,108, forward strand.
TGCAATTTCCTCATCATCTACTTGGATAAAATCATCCACACACTCAAGAATAATATCAAAGTTGATTTTATTCACATCACGCACCGCAATACCATCAGCTATAGTTCTAACTGATTTTGAATTAATAATTTGTTTATTTTTATAACTTTCATACATTGCAGGAGCACCCTTAGCGCTCACTCCTATGACTTTTATATTGGGATTAATTTGCTTTGCAGCACTTGCTACACCACTAATTAAACCCCCACCTCCAACTGGTGCTAGTATCATATCTAAATCGCTAATCTCATCAAGCATTTCAAGCATCAAAGTACCCTGTCCTGCCATAATGCTTTCGTTTTCAAAAGGATGGATAAAATTTAAATTATACTCTTTGGCATAATTTAATGCATAAGCATAAGCCTCATCAAAGTTATCACCCTTTAAAATCACCTTTGCACCTAAATTTTTAGTCGCACTTACTTTTAACAAAGGGGTTGCCTCAGGCATTACAATCACTGCCTCTATACCAAATTTTCTTGCACTAATAGCTACGCCTTGTGCGTGATTTCCTGCACTAGCAGCAATCACACCTGCTTGTTTTTGCTCATTAGATAAATTAGCTATTGTATTATATGCACCTCGAATTTTATAAGCGCCTGTTTTTTGCAAATTCTCGCACTTTAAAAATATATCTGCATTTAAATATTCACTTAAAAATGAAGAATGCACAAAAGGAGTTTTTAATACAAAATCTGCGATCTTTTGCTTAGCTTGATAAATTTTATTTAATTCAATCATGGATTTTACCTTTTTTGTAGTTCGATTTTTATACAACGATCTTGAACGCAATTTATACCATATTTTTGACATTTTTGCATGATTTCATCATTCATAATACCAAGTTGCATCCAAAAATTCTTAATATTTTTCGCCAAAAGATCTTCAAAAAGTTCATTAGCATAACTTGCCTTTCGAAACATTACAACTGTATCAATTTCATCAGGAATTTCTTTTAAACTTCGGTAAACCTTTTCGTTTAAAATAAAATCTTCTTTAGGGTAAATAGGATAAATCTTATAGTTTAAATTTTGTAAATACTGGCTTACAAAATGCGAAGCCTTTGTTTTGTTAGGACTAAGCCCTACTACTGCGATATTTTGCATAGAGCTTAGTATTTTTTCTATCTCATACAATGCTTTTCCTTTTTTTAAAGCATTGTATCTAAAATTATATTAACAAGTAGATTTTTTAACAATTAATAAATAATATAAAGCCATAGCAATGGCAACTAAAACTATACAAAGTGCATAAACATTAGCAAAACCTATACTTGGCTCGATAATACCAAGCAAATAAGGGCTTACCCCTATTCCAAAATCTAAAGCAATAAAAAAAGTAGAATTAGCCAAACCCATTTTTTCCTTAGGGGCAAGTTTTATAGCCAGAGCTTGAGCGCTTGAAGCTGCATTTGCATAACCCAAGGCACAAAAAATTCCAGCAAGAATAATCATCAAAAAGTTTTGCGCAAAAGCAAGTAAAAGCAAACATACTATAAAACTACAAAAAGAAAAAAACATGATAATGTTAGGTCCATACTGATCAAAAACTTTGCCAGCAATAGGTCTAAACACCATAGAAAAACTCGCATAAACAACAAAAAACATCGAACCAGCAAAGCTTAAATTCAAACTTTGAGTATAAGCACTCATATAAGCGATTATTGCTCCAAAAGGACATGCAAAAATAAAAGTCACCAAAGCTAGTCCTAATACTGACTTTTCAAAATAATGATAAATGCTAAATTTTCTTTTACCATGATGATGGTGGTGATGTTTTTTAAATCTTCTTACTTTTAAAAAGATCGATAAAATTAAAGCCAAAACTATACTTGCACAGGCAATCAAAAAGCTTAATTGAAATTCATTGATAGAGTCAAGTTTTATAGCCAAAAAAGGTCCCAAAGCCGAAGTTAAAACTACACTTGTAGCGTAATAACCTATACCAATTCCCCTTTTATTACTAGGGATAATCCTCGCAATAGCCGCGCCACACGCACAAGAACAAACCCCATAACATGCCCCTGCCAAAAAACGAATTAAAATCAAAAAATAAATATTATAAAATTTCAAATACATCAAATTCACACACAAATAAACCAAAAGTGAGATAACGATCACTTTTTTAATGTTGATATTGTCAATAATTGAGCCAAAATAAAGCCTTGAAAGTAAAGCTCCTATAACAAATGCACCCATAATAAGACCTGCTGTGCTAGTTTGAAGATTTAAAACACCTAAAACATAATCTGTACAAGATATGGTACTCATATAAAATACAAGACAAATCGCAAAATTAATACCAAAAATACAGAAAAAATTTACATTAAATAAATTATACTTTTTACTAAGACCCATGAAAAAACCTTTCTTAAATTTTTTCATTGATATAATCAAGTAATTTTAAAAGCTTTTCTTGATCTTGAATATTCAATATACTTAAAATCTCTTTTTCGTATTCTCTTATACAAATGTTAGCATCATGATATACTTGCATGCCATTAGTGCTAAGTGTGATGATTTTCTCTCTTTTATCATCAGATTTTAGAAAATCAATATACCCAAGTTTTGCTAATTTAGACACCGCTCTTGAAAGCAAAGCTTTATCCATTTGATAATACTCACAAATTGGAGCTAAAGCACTATTTTGATGATAATTCAAATAAACAAAAACCCTCCAATCACTCGACTTTAAACCAAAAGGCTCTAAAATTTCATTAATCCTATGGAGTATTTTTCTATTAGTATAAGTAATTTTTTGAAAAAAAATGAGAAATCCTTTGTAAAAAATTAATTGATTAAATCAACTATTTATATAGTAGCAAAGCTTATATAAATTCTAACTTATATTAAGCTTTTTTTCTTAAATAAACTCCACATTCAAGATGAGGAGTGTTGGCAAATTGATCAAAAAACGCAAAATGCACAATTTCATGACTTTGACATAAAATTTCAAGATTTTCTTTTAAACTCACAGGATTACAAGATATATAAATAATATACTCATAATGTTTAATAAGCTCCATTACGCTTAGATCAAGCCCTACTCTTGGAGGATCAACCAAAACATGAGAAAACCCAAAAGCGTCTAGATCAATCCCTTTTAAGCGATTAAATTCTCTTTCTTTTTTTAAAGCTTGGCTTAGTTCTTCACTAGAAAGTCTTGTAAAGTTTATATTTTCAATAGCATTTAAAGTGCAATTTCTCAATGCAAATTCAATGTTTTTCTTAGAAATTTCAGTTGCCAAGACTTGATTAAAATACTGCGCCAAAGCAATGGTAAAATTTCCATATCCACAATAAAGCTCTAACAAATCTTGTTTAAAATCATCTTGAATACAAGCTATCACCCATTCTATCATTTTTTCATTGATGAAAGTATTAGGCTGAATAAAACAGTCATTGTTAAACTCATACTTTACTTCTTTGGAGTTAATACTCAATACCTGTTCTAATCGCTCTTCTTTAAAAACAAGTTTCTTTCCCCTGCTTCTTGCTATAAGCTTGAGGTTTAATCTTGTAGATAATTCTTGCAAATCATGTATAATGGTTTCGATATTTTTATGATAAAGCAAGGTTACACTTAAATCCAACTTAGTCGCTAAAAATTCCACTCCAAAAAGCTTATGTTTTAAATTCTCATTTAAATTTTGCAACAAAATAGGCATAAATTTTTGAATTTTTTCATCAGCTATATCAAAATTTGTAATAGGAACTTTCTTTTTATCCTCATGCATTGCATAGGTAATTTCTCCATTTTCATGATGATATATAGAAAATTCAGCTCTAGTTCTATAAGCTTTTAATGGAGAACTAAAGCATTGAATTTCTTGATCAAAAAATGAAGAAAACAATGCTTGATTTAAAGCAACCTTTTCTTCAAAATGCATTAAGCATCTACCTTTTTACCAACTACATAAAGCAAGGCTACCATTGCTACAATACCAAATGCAAGTCCAAGCCATACATTCAACCCTAATGCCACTGGTAAATAACCACAAAGTATACTAATAGCACAAACACTCAAAGCATAAGGCATTTGCGTACTAACATGCGCCAAAAGATCGCACTTGCTTCCCATAGAAGAAAGAATGGTCGTATCAGAAATTGGCGAACAATGATCTCCAAAAATCGCTCCTGTTAGCACACCTGAAATGTTAATAATCATATACTGGTGTAATTCTAAGCCACTTAAGTCATTATGCACCCCAACAGCCATCGCCAAAGGAATAGCCAAAGGCATTAAAATACCCATGGTACCATAACTAGTTCCTGTTGAAAAAGAAATGATAGAAGCAAAAATAAAAATTGCAGTTGGCAATAAATAAATAGGTGTTTTATCCGAAAAAAGATCGATTAAATACTTAGAAGTCCCAAGATCTTTAATCACAGAAGCAAGCGACCACGCACAAAGTAAAATAATTACCGTCATAATCATCGTTCTCCAACCATGTGTCCAAACCGCAATTGCCTCTTTTAGAGTAAAGATTTTTCTATACATTCCTAAAATAATCGCCACTATAGTTGCTAAAAGTGCTGCTTGAAACAATACCACAGAAGCATCTGCTGCACCAAAAGTTTCTCTAAAAGCAAACAAACTAAGCGGGGCAGCATCAATTTGCGCTTTAATGCTTGCATCATCTAAAGCATTATAACCACTAAAATAAAAACCTATAAAAGAAAATACAATTAACACAGCCAAAGGAATGATCGCATTTGAAGCTTGTAATTTTACATGTTCTTTTGGTTCCAATACTTTATCTTCTATATTATCAATTTGCTCATGTCCATGAGAAAATTTACCCGCTCTAGCTCGAAGTTCTGCTTTTAGCATAGGCCCAAATTCTCTACCTGTATAAATTGTCAAAACAACAAAAATCAACATAAAAAGATTATAAAATCTATAAGGCAAGGTTTGTACAAAAATTTCAAAAGCGTTGATTTCTTCTTTAGCTATGCCAAGGTGAGCAAAAGTTGCATTATCAATCAAATCATAACCACTACGAATAAGTGAAATTTCAAGCCCAATCCAAGTAGAAATAATAGCAAGACCAGTAATTGGTGCTGCAGTAGCATCCATAATAAAGGCGAGTTTTTCACGACTTACTCTAAATTTATCAGTAACTGGACGCATGATAGGTCCTACGATCAAAGAGTTAGCATAATCATCAAAGAAAATAAAAATTCCCATACACCAAGTAGCAAATTGTGAACTTTTTGCCTGTTTAGCCTTAGTAGAAAGCCAAACTGCAACCGCTTTTGTACCACCTGTTTTGGTAATGAGTGCTACAACTCCACCTATCGTTAAAACTTGAAGTAAAATACCTGCATTACCTGGACTAGCCATAGCGTTTACCACTTTAGAAATAAACCCTGTAAAAGAAGCGATAATAGCATGATAAATACTATTTTCAACAAGTCCTAACATAAAAGTACCACTTAATGCACCAATAAACAGTGAAAGCACCACATCTTTAGTGATAAAAGCTAAAATAATAGCTATCACAGGTGGCAAAAGTGTCCAAGCTCCAAAAAGATGTGCATTTGCTTGTGCATCAGCAAACAAAAACAAAGGAGCTAGTAATAAATAAAAAATTTTCATATTTTTCCTTAAATTTTTATATTTTTTCGCTAAAAGTACCTGCCCAAGTTTGGGTCACAGGCATTAGTTCTATTTCATTGATATTGATGTGTTCTGGCAAAGAAATGACGAAAGTTATTATCTTTGCGATATCTTTTGCTTGAATGTATTTGGTGTTTTCATACACACCATCAGCTTTTTTTACATCACCTTTAAATCTCACCTCGCTAAACTCAGTTTTACAAAGTCCTGGCGCGATATTGGTTACTTTAATATTACTTCCACGTAAATCCGTTCTTAGAGCTTTAGAAAATTGCGCCACAAAAGCCTTAGTTCCACAATAAACATTACCTCCATAATAAGGCACATTTGCAGCAATAGAACCAAGGTTGATCACATGAGCATTTTGCATTTTTCTCATCAAAGGTAAAACTGCTCTTGCAATATACAAAAAGCCTTTGATATTAGTATCAATCATAGTTTCAATATCTTCTATGTCCAAAGAATCAAATTCATCCAATCCTAAAGCAAGGCCCGCATTATTAACTAACAATGAAATGTTTGTAAGTTCTTGAGGTAGCTTATCGATTGCATTAAAAACAGCTTGTTTATCTCTTACATCAAGTACGATAGGATGCACTTTATCCCCATAAAGCTCTTGCAACTTATGTAGTCTTTCTTCACGCCTTGCAATAGCTATAACTTTATAGTCAAGCTCGACTAAAGCCTTTAAAGTTTCTAAACCAAACCCAGAACTCACCCCTGTTATCAAAGCAATTTTCATGGCTGCGCCTCTTCATATAACATTAAATTTTCATTCTCTTTTAAACCAATTTTTCTTAAATACTTAGCATTTTGTTCTTTTTTTGCTATCAGCGCAAAATCAAGTGCATTAAAACCTAGATCATCTATTTCTTTATAGTTTGCTTTATAATCAATCAATAATTTAAGCATTTTTACATCTGCATAATTTGCCGCATGCATAAAGATATTTTTAGAAGTATGCTCCAATGCACACAAAGTAATGAAATATGGGGTATTATTTCCCATATTAGCAATAGATAGTTTCTCATTATCATTGATGTATTTTTGATTTACATTAGCTCCATTTTCAAGCAAAAGCTTTGCTACCTTGTAGTTATTATATTCTACCGCATAAAATAACGGAGTTTTTCCAAAAGAGTTTTTATAATCAATCTCGGCTTTATTATCTAATAAAACTTTTACATTGTTTGCATTATCTAAAGCAAAAAACAAAGCTGACTCATAGCCCTCATTAATCTTTGCACCAAGCTTGATAAATTCCGCAATAATCTCACTTTCTCTATTATTTAACAGTGCAGATTTAAAGCCATTGTTTAATTCTAGATTGCTAATTTTCTTACTATAAATATACTCTTTAATCTGATCTAAAGAATTATTTTTATTTGCAACAAATTTTTCAAAATCTGAAATATCTTTAAAAATTTTAGTCTCACCCACAGCCCAATTTAAAAATTCGTTCAATGCATTACTTGCATAATATATCGCACTTGCCTTATCCAAGTGAAATTCATCTTGAAAGTATTTAGTCAACGGATTGATAGCGCTATTGTATTCTTTCCAAAATTCTTTAAAGAGCTTAAAATTTCCTATGCTTTGGTAAGCCCAAAATCTAAAATAAGCTTTGAGCTTTGAAAATTTTTCTTCCGACAAAACAGGATCTTGTAGATCTTTTTGATAAGCATTTGGATCAAGTGCAATTTTTAATAATTTAAAATCAAATTTTCTTAAATCACTAAAATACTCCCCGCCCATACAAGCACTATTGCTTCCTCTAATTTCATTAGCAAGCGCATAAAGTTTTTTTGTGATAGAATTATTTTTTAAAGAAATCTTACAGTTTAAATCTACCTGTGTAAAATCTTGCGTATTTTCAGGTTTAAATTCCTTAAAAAAATCATTTTTGTTTTCTTTTACGTATTCACAGCTATACTCCAAAGCTAAAACATGAAAACTAAATACTAAACATAACAGTAAAATTCTCAAACAGAATCCTTGAATATAAATTAAATTACTATTTTAACTAAATTTTTGCTTTAATAACAATTAATTAATTTAAAATTCATACAATGATCTGTTTAAAATAAGGAAAAAAATGTATCAAAGTTTTTACAAGGCTGATTTTGCTTATATTATCCTACAATGCACTGAAAATGCATTGTTTAGCGTTGATTTTAGTACAAAAAAACCTAACCTTAGCAAGCAAAAACACCTTATTTTAGACCAAGCTTTAGAAGAATTAGATCTTTATTTTAAGAAAAAAATTTTTCATTTTAATACCCCACTAACTTCACATGGTAGTGCTTTTGAGCAAAAAGTTTACCAAAGTTTAGTTCAAATTCCTTATGGCAAGACTAGAACCTACCAAGAAATAGCTTGTCAAATCAACCATCCAAAAGCCTTTAGGGCTGTAGCAAATGCAAATGCAAAAAACCAACTTGCTATTTTCATTCCATGCCATAGAGTAGTCGCAAAACACCACCTTAGTGGTTACAATGGCGGGGTATTCATCAAAGAATTTTTATTAAAATTAGAAGGTGCTTTATAATGCCAAGTTTATTACTAGCAAGCTTTATATGGGCTTTTTCATTTCCTTTAATAGGACATTTTATTACTTTAGAAATGGATAGTTTTTTTGCTGCTTTTGCAAAAGTATTTTTATCATTGTTGGTTTTCATTCCCTTTTTAAATTTCAAAATCGATACAAATTTAAAACTCAAACTCATCGCCATTGGTGCCTTGCAACTTGGCGTGATGAATTTGTTTTATTATCATTCTTTTTTATATCTTAGTGTAAGCGAAGTGGCTCTTTTTACTATTTTCACTCCTTTTTATGTCGTTTTATTTTATGGATTATTTTCAAAGAATATTAGATATTGGTATTTTATCAGTATTTTTGTCTGTGTTTTAGGCGCCTTTATAGTAAAATTTGACAATATCAATTCAAACTTTTTATATGGATTTTTACTCATACAAGGAGCAAATTTAGTATTTGGTGCAGGACAAAGTTTCTATAAAATTTTACTTGAAAATCATACACACTTAAGCCAAAAAGAAGCATTTGCATATTTTTATCTAGGTGCGATCTGTATCACCTTACCTGCCTTTTTAATCTTTGGAGACTATAACAACTTACCATCTAATCTTGGTTCTTGGGTAGCTCTGATCTATCTTGGCACCATTGCTTCAGGACTAGGTTATTTTTTATGGAACAAAGGTTCTACTGAAGTAGACAGTGGGGTTTTAGCTTTAATGAATAATGCAATTATACCTATTAGTATTTTTATCAACATGAGTATTTTTGGGGTAGATGTAGAAATTTTACCTTTTTGTATAGGTTCTTTGATTATTCTTTTATCTTTTTTTGTGCATAAAAAAATCATGCATTATTATGATAAGAAATCTTACTCAAATACAAACCACTAGCAGGAGCCAAAAACCTACAATGAGCTTTTTTAGTACTAATTTGCTCTAAAAGCTCACTTTGGCTCATTTTACCTTCAAGCACCCTTAAAATACTAGCAACCATCATTCGAATTTGCGATCTTAAAAAACCATTTGCTTCAAAATACAAAATCGTATGGTTTTTATATGTATAAATTCTCGTTTTATACATTTTTCTTATACTTGTTTTGGTGTCAGAACCTTCTTTTTGAAAAAGTTTAAAATCAAGCTCTCCTTCAAACATAGATATAATTTTTTGAGCTAATTGCAAGTCAATCTTAGGGTAAAAATGCACATAAGAAGCTAAAAAAGGGTTATATTTTTCATGGCTTAAAATATATCGATAAGCCCTTTTTTTCACATCAAAACGAACTTGAAAATCATCTTGAACCTTTTGAATATGCTTTATATGTATGTATGGATGTGCAAAATGATTGATTTTATTTTTTAGATACGATAAATCCTTAAAATACTCCCCTGCTTTCACACAAGCAACTGCGTTAAAAGCATGAACGCCTTTATCGGTTCTAGAAGCAAACAAAGGCTTATCATAAATTCCCAAATGCGACAAAGCCTGTGCTAAAGTATCTTGCACGCTATGTTTATGCGGCTGTGTAGCAGAGCCTTGAAATTTCGATCCATCATATGAAAAGGTAAGTTTTAAAAGCATTAGTATTTGCTTACGATTTTCTTTTTAAAATAAAACAAAGAACTTACCAAAAAACTTAAAAAAATCACCGCAATAGCTACAAATGGAGGATTATAAAAACTAATCAAAAGTGTAAAATACGCAAAAATAATCACAAAAATACCCAAATAAGCAAAACCTTTTTCATAACGATAAGTTACAATGCCAAAAGACAAGGCAAAAAACACACTCGCCAAAGGAAATAATGCGATTAAAGTATAAATCACAAATTCTTTTGCCTTTTCTTTATTGCTTGTCACATCAGACCAATACCCATAAAAACTTTGCGTACTTAAGTCTTTAGAAGAAATTTTGCTTTTAATCAAAAGATTTTTAAAACTAGAAATATGCCAATTATCCTCTTTAATCTCATAAGCCTTTCCCTCATCAAGCCTAAAAGTAATCACCCCCTCATCTGTTTGAAGTTTACCCTCTTTAGCAATGATAATTTGCTCTTTATCTTGTGGACTTTTCTTTGGATGATACATAATGATATTTTTATAAATATCATCTAGATTTTTAGCATCGATAAAAACAAGCCATTCGCCATATCTTTGACCAAATTCTCCAGTTTTTATACTCACCTTGGCACTGATTTTTTTATAATCAACAAAATTATCAAAAAGTTCAAAAGAAATTGGTATAAAAACCAAAACTACCGTAAGCATAAAGGCACTAATTAAAGCGGCAATTTTAGCAAAAAAACTCGCTATCATACTAGGTGCTATACTTAAAGCAAACAACACAGTACTTTCATTTTCTCTTGAAAGTCTATAAAATGCCAAAGTCAAAGCAATAAAAAATGATATAGGTAAGGTGAAAATCAAAATCTTTGGCAGTAAAAGCACATAAAGTTTAATTAGTTCAAAAAAAGTTATCTCGATATAAGCTGTGATTTTTGCAAGTTGTATAAAAAATATAATAGAAACAATAATAAATAAAGTAAAAAACAAAGATAACATCGTACTTAAAAATTGATTGAGTAAATACTTATAAACTAGTTTCATACTATACTTTCTATGCTAAGATTGATCAAAATTCCAAAAAACAAAAAAGGAATCATAGGCATTTGATAATCTTTTTTGGCTACTTTAATAAAAGCTAAAAGGCTTAAACAACAAGCTATAAATAAAATCAAAAATCCTTTTTCATAGCCAAAAATTCCAAAAATCAAAGCTATAATTATAACATCACCTTCCCCTAAACTTTCTAAAATTTCATCTCTTTTTTTAAAATTTTTAACAAAATTAATCACACTTTTAAGTAAAAATACCAAGCCTGCGCCAAAACACACCCTAAATAAAAAACCTTCTTGAAAATACATAAAATCAAAGTCATTATTTTGCAAAAAATCAAAGTAAAAAGCTAATATAAACAAAAGCCAAAGCCAAATTTCACTCACTGCTTTGATCAAATAATCCATCCATGAAAGCACTAAAAACACAGCTAAAATGCAGGCAAAAATAATACTTTTCAAAAAATCATCAAAAAGATAAAATGCATACATAAATAAACATGCGCAAATTAACTCATTGAAAGGATACATATAAGAAATTTTTCTCTCACAAAAAGCACATTTTCCTTTTAAAAATACAAAAGAAACAATAGGGATTAAATGATAAAATTTCAAAGGGTGTTTACACTTGGGGCATTTTGACCGCGAACTTACGATGCTTTCCTTGCTAATGCTCCTCAAAATTACAACATTGGCAAAAGACCCCACACAAAGACCAAGCAAAAAGAAAAAAATCATTTACCAAAGGTTCTTTTGCGCTTTTTAAATTCACCAATAATATTTGCGATTTCTTTTTTAGTTAGTGCTGGAAATAAAGTCTGACTAAAGTAAATTTCTGCATAGCTTGACTGCCATAATAAAAAATTAGAAATACGCTTTGCACTTCCAACTCTTAAAAACAAATCCACATCTTCACTTAAATCCAAATGGGCTTGTATATTTGCTTCATTGATTTCAAGATTTTTTTCAAGCACCCTTTTAACCGCTCTTACTATTTCATCTTTACCCCCATAAGAAATAGCCAAATTCACGCACAATTTCTCATGAGCTTGGGTTTGTTCTTGAAAATGATGTATTTTTTGCAAAGTCAATTCATCTAAAAGGCTTAAATTTCCTATAGCCTTAAAACGCACTTCATTGGCAATAAATTTTGGCAAAGACTCATCTAAATATTTATTTAGTAATTTAAAAAGAAATTCCACTTCTTCTTTAGGTCTTTGCCAATTTTCTGTACTAAAAGCATAAAGGGTTAAATTTTGAATTTTCTCATCAATGCAAACTTCTATTATCTTTTCTACAACCTTTGCACCATGACTATATCCTATTTTTTCCAAAAGTCCATTTTTTCTTGCCCATCTTCTATTGCCATCCATTACCACAGCAAGATGTTTTAGTTCATTCATTTTAGCCCTTTATATCCATCAATCTCTTAAAAACAAACATCGGTTGAAGTGAACTAACCACTTCAAATTTAAAATGCTCATTCAAAAACTGTGCTACCTTAGAAAATGGTGTTTGTATACGCTCTACCTTGCCATCATTAACAATGATCTTCAAAGCTCCAAAAATTTCAAAATACAAATATACCTCTAAAATATTTCCATTTTTTCTTGCTTCAAACAAAGCTCGATTTCCTTCATATACAAAAGGTATATGATAAACCCCTTCAAAAAACGCAAAAAACATTTCTTTATACACTTCAAATTCATAAGTATGACTACTATTAAGCAAACCTTGAATAACAGCTTTTTTATACCAACCATCTTCGTCTGCGTGCTCTAAAAGTCTTTCTATAAACTCCCCACCTTGTTCAAAAAGCCGAATTTTAGGTTTTTTCAAAAGATTTTTAAAAGAAATCACCCCTCTATCTTCATACACTTCAGCTAAGTATTCTTCCCCTACTTCAAGCTCTATCATGCTTTTTGTTTCAAGTTTTTTGGTATTTAAAAGCAACACATAACGATTATATGCACGTTTTTCAAGAATTTGCATTCTTACTGGCAAAGTAGAATTAATGATGTTCACCAAAGCTTCCTTAATTCATCAGCCAAAATAAAAGCAAGTTTTTCTTTTTTTTCTTTTGCACTTTGAAAAGTATGTTTATGAGTGATAAAACAAATGCTATTTTCATCACTTCCAAAGCCCATATGCTCATCTAAAACATTCAAACACACCATATCTAGCTTTTTATCTATTAAAGATTTTTTAGCATTTTCTAAAGCATTTTGCGGATCAAATTCCATTTTAAAGCCTATTTTTTTGCCTTTAAAATCCAAATTTTTCAATATATCTTCATTGAGTTTTAAACTTAGATCAAGTCCATTTGGATGTTCATTTTTCTTAATCTTCCCCTTATAAGCTTCAAGAGTAAAATCACTCACAGCAGCCGCCATAATCAACACATCAAAGTCTTTGTATTTTTCTAACTTCTCTTTTAATTCTAAAGAAGATTCAAATTTTTCCAATGCATAAGGTGTTTTAAAATCCACCGAACTCACCAACACCACTCTTGCACCTAAAAAATACAAAGCATCGGCAATAGCCTTTGCCATTTTACCACTTGAAAAATTACTAATACATCTTACATCATCGATCTTTTCTTTAGTACCGCCACCACTGATAACAAAGCTTTTATTTTTGAAAAAATCCTCCTGCATTAGACTTCTTTTTAAAGCACTTATAATGCTATCTAGCTCAGCCAAAGCACCCAAGCCCTCATCTTTGCAAGCTAAAGTCTTTACTACAGGATCTATAATGATACAACCTTGATCTTTTAAATTTTTTAAAGATGTTTGAGTGCTAAAGTGCAAATACATTTTTGTATTTGCAGCAGGAGCAATCAAAAACGGTTTGCTTTTATCCACCGCCATTAAAGTTTGGATAAACAAATTATCTGCTATCCCGTAGTTTAATTTATTAATAGAATTAACACTAGCAGGCGCAAAAAGCACCCCATCACAGTCTTTACTAAAAGCGATGTGATTATTTGTATTTTGCCAACTCTCATTTTCTTGACACAAAAGCTCATCTGCTAAAGCTTCAAAACTAAGCTTGGTTGCAAAATTCATCACACCCAAACTAAGCAAAACCTTAACTCTAAAGCCCTCTTTTTTTAATAAAGAAATAAGCTCATAAGCTTTATAAAAGGCGATACTTCCGCTTACTGCTAGCAAGATGGTTTTCATTTTTTTCCTAATTTTTTATAGAAAAACTCTTCTATGGTTTGCGCTTTAGCTCTATTGATATACAAAGACCCTTTGGCTACATTTTTATACACCGTGCTTCCTGCTGCAATGATCACTTCATTTTCTATTTCAACCGGAGCAATAAACTGCGTGTCAGAACCTACAAAAACATTTTTACCTATCTTAGTTTTATGCTTTTTAACCCCATCATAATTACAAGTAATCGTGCCACAACCTATATTAGTTCCCTCATCAATCTCACAATCACCTAGATAACTCAAATGCCCCGCCTTAACTCCATTAAGTAAAGCATTTTTACACTCAACAAAATTTCCTATATGAGTGTTTTTAATCTGACATTTTGGACGCAAATGCGCCAAAGGCCCTACATCGCTATTTTCCACCACACTATCTTCAATCACACTAGAACTTTTGATGATAGAGTTAATAATTTTTGATTTTCCTTCTATGCGCACATTCTCATACACCTCGCACTCACCTACAAACTCTACATCATCTGAAATAAAAGTCGTCGCAGGCATATGAAAAATCACCCCTTGCCTCATCCATTCTTTTTTAATCGCTTCTTGCATAAGATCTTGTGCCAAAGAAAGCTCAACCTTATCATTTACCCCCATGAAATCTTGCTCATTCACAAACACCGCATCGATTTCATAGCCTTTTTCTCTTGCTAAATACACCGCATCAGTGAGATAATACTCTTTGGCTTTGTTTTCATTTTTTATCAAAGGCAACACTTCTTTTAAAATCGAAGCTTTGATGGCATAAACTCCGCTATTGCAAACGCTTATAGCAAGTTCTTCCTTGCTTGCGTCTTTTGTTTCTACGATTTTTTGAATTTTATTTTCTTTTAGCACTATTCTTCCATAGCTTTTTGGATCCTTAGCATCAAAAACAGCTACATTAAAATCACTCTCATTTAAGGCTATTTTCTCTAGATCCTCTGCCTTTACCAAAGGCATATCTCCACATAAAATCAAAACTTTTTCATGCTTACTCTCATAGCCCCTTAAAGCTCCTGCAGTACCTGGAAAATTTTGCAAGTCTTGCTCTAGGAAACGCGTGCTAGGAAAATGCTCCAAAACCACCTGCTCCACTTTCTCTTTCTGATGTGAAAGCACCACGCATACATCATCGCTGATTTTATATGCTTGTTTTAAAATATGCAAAATCATCGCTTTTGATCCGATTTTTTGAAGCACTTTTGGGTTTTGTGATTTCATACGCGTGCCAAGTCCAGCAGCCAAAATAAGCACAGAAATTTTCATACATAACCTTTTTAAAAATTTATTGCTTATTTTATCAAGCTAAAGTAAAAAATTATCTACATTTATTTTATAAATTAATCTTGCATTCTTTTAAGAGTAAAATTGCTAAAATACTTTCTTTATTTTTATATTATGAGGAAAAAAATTGAGGGTTTTATTTATTTTGTTTTTATCAAGCTTAGCTCTTTTAGGTGCTGAAGCAACCATACCAACTGTAAATTTAAGTCTTAGTGCACCAAGTAGCCCTCAACAACTTGTAACCACTTTAAACATTGTCATAGTTTTAACCATACTCGCACTTGCACCGACAATCATTTTTGTAATGACTTCATTTTTAAGACTTGTAGTGGTGTTTTCTTTCTTAAGAACGGCCCTTGGTACTCAAACCATGCCACCTAACACCATTTTAGTAACCCTAGCTTTAATCTTAACTTTTTTCATCATGGAACCTGTGGCTACAAAATCATACAACGAAGGTATAAAACCTTACATCGCAGAACAAATCGGCTATGAAGAAGCTTTTGCAAAAAGTGTAAAGCCTTTTAAAGATTTTATGCTTAAAAACACAAGAGAAAAAGATTTGGCTCTTTTTTATCGGATTAGAAATTTAGAAAACCCAAAAACCATCGATGATGTACCTTTGACAGTTTTAGTTCCTGCTTTTATGATCAGCGAGTTAAAGACGGCTTTTGAAATAGGCTTTTTACTTTTCTTGCCTTTTTTGGTAATTGACATGGTAGTAAGCTCGGTACTAATGGCCATGGGTATGATGATGTTACCTCCTGTGATGATTTCCATGCCTTTTAAGCTACTCATATTTGTACTTGTAGATGGGTGGAATTTGCTCATACAAAATTTAGTCAAAAGCTTTTTAACCTAGCTTAGAATAAATTTAAGCATTTTTATTTGCACTTTTAAATGAAAGGCTTTTATGGAATTTGCTATCTTTGGAAAACATCTCTTCACCGATCTTGCTTTTAAACTCAAAGCACACAATCAAAAAGAAAGTAAAAAAGCCTTTAAAATCATAGAAAAAAATCAAAACAAATACTACTTTGTAGGCTATATCCAATATGAATTTCACAAATACCTAGAAGACAAAAACTATCAAAGCAAAGAACCTTTTTTGTATTTTTTTGCTTACAAAACACGTAAAAAATTCTCAAACAAAACACAAGCTTTAGATTTTTATCCGCAATTTACCCGCGAACTTGACCAAGAGCAGTATTTTCAAAATTTTGAAAAAGTCAAACAAGCCATCGCAAAAGGACAAAGCTACCAAGTCAATCTCACTCAAGAATTACATTTACAATCCAATCTTAACATGTATGAGAGTTTTTTAAGTCTTTATTCTAAACAAGACACTCCTTATAAAGCCTATATGAAAAATGAATTCTTAGAACTTGCTTCTTTTTCACCTGAGCTTTTTTTTAAAATCAAAAACAACAAAATCACCACAAAACCTATGAAAGGCACCATTAAACGCTCAGGCGACCCTGAAGAGGATGAAAATTTCAAAGCTTTTTTAAAACAAGATGAAAAAACCATCAGTGAAAATGTCATGATCGTGGACTTACTACGCAATGACATATCTAAACTAATCAAGAAAAATTCCCTAAAATGTAAACTTTTTGAAGTCAAAACCTACCCCACTTTACACCAACTCATCTCAAAAATCAGCGGCACACTCAAGCCAAAAAGCACTTATTTTAAAATTTTTAAAGCCTTGTTTCCTTGTGGTTCTATCACCGGTGCGCCCAAACTAGAAACAATCAAACTCATACAAAGCCTAGAGCAAAGAGAACGTGGTATATACTGTGGAGCTATAGGCTTCATCCATAAAAATAAAGCCAAATTTAGCGTAGCCATACGCACCTTAGAACAAAAAAATCACGAAAACCATCTAAAATACGGCGTAGGCAGTGGGCTTGTATGGGACTCACAAAAGCAAGATGAGCTAGAAGAACTCAAACTCAAAAGCAAAATTCTAAAGCCTGATTTTTATTTATTTGAAACGATGTATTATAAAGATCATTTTGTCTTATTTTTTAAAGAACACTTGACAAGACTACTAAATTCGGCTAAATTTTTTGACTTTAACACACAAAAAATCATGCATGATTTTAAAAACATACTTACCCAAAAAGATAAAAAAACGCACTTTAAATCTCTACAAAGCTTCAACGAAGCAGTTTTCAATAAAGCATTTTTTCTCACCAAAAGTCACTTTAACCCAAAAGGCCAAAAAGCTCTCAAACTAAAGCTTTTTAAAAACGGCTCTTATGAGTTAGAATTTAGTGACTTGCATAACAACCCTAGCACCAAAATACTCCTAAGCAAAGACAAGCTAAAGCCAACTCTTCTTACTCATCACAAAACATCTTTGCGTAGCTTATACCAAGCCCATGCACCTTTATGGCAAAAGCACCACTGTTATGATGTTGTTTTTTTCAATGACCAAAACTTACTTTGCGAAGGATCAAGAACCAATATCATCGTTAAAATCCACAATGAGTATTTTACTCCTTATGCAAAACACTGCCTAAATGGCATATACCGACAAGCACTTTTAAAACACAAACTCATCAAAGAAAAAAACATCACTCAAGATGAACTTTTAAATGCTGAAGAAATTTACGCCATCAACTCTTTAAGAGGTTTAAAAAGGGTGTTTATATGAAAGTTTTAATCATAGACAATTACGACTCATTTACCTATACCATTGCTTTTTATCTCAAAGAACTAAACATTCCTTATCAGATCATACAAAATGATCAATTCAAAAATCCCAAAAAACTTGAAAAATACAACTTCACTCATCTTTTAATCTCCCCAGGTCCCAACTCTCCAAAAGAGTCTAAGCTAAGCTTAAAAGCCATTAAACACTTTAAAAAAACTAAAAAAATTCTTGGTATCTGTCTAGGACATCAGTGTATAGCCCATGCTTTTGGTGGCAAAATTTCAAAACTCCCCAACCCAACCCACGGTAAAGTAAAAACTATAAAATTTAAACCAAATCCACTTTTTAAAAATCTTGAACAAAATTTTAAAATTTGTTTATATCACTCTCTTTATGTTAGCCATATAGGCAAAAAATGCGAAATTTTAGCCCACAACGAAGACAATATCATCATGGCTTTAAAACATAAAAAATACGACATCTATGGAGTACAATTCCACCCCGAAGCCATACTAAGCCAAAATGGAAAAAAGCTGCTTAAAAATTTCTTTGTTATATAAAGATTAGTTTTTATTTATGAAATTTTTATTATTAAACTTATTTTAAACATTAGCAAATTATAATTACGCCTTTTGTTACATTTCATTTATATTAGGAGTAAACATGACTTGTTTCACGGGGGGGGGGAATCGATAATTCCCAAATCAAACATTCTTTAAATTCATCAAACCAACTCTCATTTTTTACGAAAAAAACCTTTCTTTCTTTAGCAACTATTTCATTTTTAGCTAGCTATGCTAATGCAAACATCATAAGTGATCATAACCATTCAAGTGGTACTATCCAAATAACTAGTAAAAACCAAAGAGATATCAGTGGTGGAGGTTGCAGTAATACAAACTGTACGATAAGTGATACTAAAAATCAACAAATCACTATTAGCGGACCCAATGGTGGTACTTTAACCATAACTCAAGATGGTAAGATTGATGCTAATGGACAAGGTGTTTTGGTAAATAGTAGTGCTAATAATGTAACCATTGATAATCAAGGAGTGATTAAAGGTAGTGTTAGTGGTATCAAAGTAGAAGGAAGCACGGCAAATAAAGTAACCAATAGTGGCACTATACAAGGTGGAAGCCACTATGGGGTATTTGCTAGCGGTGGAGCCACTATTCATAGTATTGAAAATAGCGGTTTAATAAATGGACAATCAGGTATATTTATACATGCTTCAAAAACTGGAACAATTAACAACAGCGGAGCTATTAATGGAACAAAAGATTACGGTGTTATGGCTTATAATTCCAACATTGATTCTTTAAATAACCAAGGAGAAATATACGGAAGATACGGTATTTTAGCTCAAGAAAATGCTTCTATTAAAACAATTAAAAATCAAGGCAGTATTATAGGAAACCATGGTATTTATTTTCATTATAGCAATATTCAAACCATTGACAATCAAGGACTTATATTTGGAAATACAGGAGGGGTTTATATAGAAGGTGTAAATAACTCTATAAACCATATCAAAGCAGAAGGTGAAAACGCTATCATTGCAGGAGGCACTACAGGGATTAAAATCTTCAACAAAAGCACCATCGGCTCAAATGATAAATCCCCTAACACCAACGCTATTGATCTAGACAATGGCGCAGTAATTGCCTCAGCTACAGTTAAAGATGATAAATTAACATACAACCCAAATGGCACAGCCTTGCAAAATGATGGCACTATTAAGGGCAATATCAATCTTAACAATGAATCTAAAATCATTGGTTCTGTTTTAAATAAAAACACTATCACAGGCAATATCACTCTTAATGGTAAGTCTTATATCACTTCCATTAACAATGAAAAAACCATCCAAGGTTCTATAGACTTAAAAGGTAATTCTCAAATAGGCACTATCTTTAACGAAGGCACCATTGAAAAAGGTATCCATCTAGATCAAAGCTTTATATCTTCTATAGAAAATAAAGGCACTATTAATGGTGATGGTATCACACTAGCAAATAAAAGTCAAGTAGGTTCTATCATTAACCATGAGGGTGCTAAAGCTGATTTAGACTTAAAAGGAGGCTCTTTTGTAGGTTCTATCACTAACAATGGTGATATGACAATCACTAGAGATGATACAAGTAAGATAGGTATATTTAATAATCATGGTAATATAAACAATGAATTTGAAAACAAAGATAATTTAGATGTCTTGATGAATGATGAGGGTGCTATCTTAGAAAAAGGTTTAGATAATAGTGGAAAAATCAATTCAGGTATTGATAATAAAGGTACTATCCAACAAACTCTAGCCAATAGCGGCTCTATTACCATTATAGACAACAAAGGCAATATAGAAAGCATTAGCAATCTAGCAAATACAAAAACTAAAGACAATAAAGACAAAGCCCATATTGGAACTATCATCAACTCAGGAACCATTAGCCATGTTAAAATGCCTTTAGCAACACTAGATGATACAGCTAATATGGATCATGCTTATGCTATTTATAATAATGGCACAATAGACTTTTTATATAATCAAGCTAATGCTGTCATTAATGGAGGCATTAACAATGAAGGCTCTATGAATATCATCAATCATGGTAGCATACACAATGGTATTACAAATACAGGTACTATTACACTTAGTTCTAATTTTACTCCAAGCTTTAACAAAGCAAGTGAACATAATAATGGCTTTATTGGTAAAAATAACAATGGCCACCAATTAGAAAACAATAATAAGGGTAAAATTAGCATAGATGGTTGGTATTTTAATGCTTTAGAATATACTAAAGATAACAACCAAAGATTAGAAAATTCTATCATCATAGGTGGAGATAATCTAGGTGGTATTTATGCAGATAATATTTATGTTAATACTAAAGATTTAGTATTAAATCAAATCTATGATAGTAATACTTTCTTTGCAGATAAAAATGGAAATAGCCAAGGAAATGAAACTAACAATGGTGCAGGTGTAGATGCAAGCAATATCCATAGCATTAGTGGAATTTATAACTTTGTGAATGTAGGTAAGGGTCAATATGCAGCCGTAGTAGATACTAAAGAACTTAGTGGTAAAACCTTAGCAAAGTCTATGGTATATGCTTCAAGATTAAGAGCGATTAATATCTCTAATATGTTAAGAGACATCACCTCTCAAAACTTCCAAACAGAATTCTCTCAAGCATTAAATATGCAATTATCTAAACAAGGTGAAGCTTATGGTAATGATGCAGACTTATTAGCAGAATTAGAAGACATCTTCATTCCTAATAAAAACCCACATGCAAAAAACCATACTTTCTTATTGCCTTATTATAATCACTCTAATATCAAGATAGGAAAAACAACAGGTCATTTAAAGGTTAATACTAGTGGTTTAATAGGAGGTTCTCAAAGAGAACTACCTAAAGACTATGGTGTGATAGGTTTTTATCTAGGATATGAAGATAGTAAAAAAGAACAAGCTAGACAAAGACTAAGATTTGATGATAAAACATACTATGGTGGTTTAACTTATTATGGAGTATTAGCAAGAGATGGGATTAATCAATACTATCTTAGTGCTAGAACAATCTTAGATTATACTCAAAGTGATATAGAAAAAAGCTATCAAAGCTTACCTGTTAGTGTAGAAAGTGATACTAAGGTATATGGTTATGGAGCAGAAATTAAACTAGGTGCAAATTATTATAATACTTTAGATATTGCAAGAATTTCTCCTGAGCTTGGTCTTAGTTATTATGGTATGAGTAATAAAAACTTTTCTCTTTATCACTTAGGTGGAACAAAAGAACACTACCTAGCAGAACAGTTTAATTTTATTGATGCAAGTGCTGCTTTAAAATGGTATAAACCATGGAGTGATAAATTAAGAACCAATCTTACTATGGGAGCTATTGTAAACTTATACAATGATGCAAAAGGAAATTTAAAACTAGGCACTAATCATCTTAGTGCAAAAGTAGAAACTTCAAAGTATTATGGGTTTGGACAATTAGGTCTTTCTTATGCTATAGCACATAATGCTGACTTATCACTCAATTATGCAGGTGCATTTACCTTTGATGATACTAGTTCACATACGATGTTTTTAAAACTAGGTTTATGGTGGTAAGTTTTTTCACACTAACTATGATAGTTAGTGTGAAACTAAACTCAATTGCCCAGAGTTTGCTTGAAATAATTATAGACAACAAACAAACAACAACAAACAAAAGCACGTTAATCAAGAATACAAGTGTGTAATGGTATATAAATACCAAACTCCTTATTAGGCAAACTCTCTAATAACATTAAGCTAAAAAGCTTAATGCTTATTAGCAAACTCTGGGGAGTTGGGTGGGGTTTAGAAGCTCTCATACTCTTTAGCGATGAAAACCTCACCATCTTTCACAATCAATGGACGTTTTATAAGTGTAGGACTTTGCAAAATCATCGCTTTAATCTCATCTTGACTTAGGCTTTGAAGTTTTTCTTTGTTTAGCCCTATTTTTCTAGCACTCGTACCTGCTGTGTTGACAAGCTCTAAAACACTTCTTTTGCTAAGCCAAAATTCCAAAGTTTCCTCATCTAGCTTTTTAATATCCAAAAACTCTAATTCAATTTGCTTGGAATTTAAATAATCCATAGCTTTTTTAACACTACCACAATTTTTAATACCATAAAATTTTAACATTTTCTTGCCTTTTTAACTAAATCTGCGATAATAAACGCTAACTCTAAAGCTTGATCAGCATTTAACCTTGGGTCACATTGTGTTTCATAGCGTTTAGAAAGTTCTTCTTGGGTGACATTCAAAGAACCACCTACACATTCGGTTACATTTTGCCCTGTCATCTCTAGGTGCACCCCTCCAGGATAAACCCCTTCGCTTATAGCGATTTCAAAAAACGCACGTACTTCTTGAATAATTTTGTCAAATTCTCTTGTTTTAAAATTCCCTGATTTGACTGTATTAGCATGCATAGGATCAACACTATAAAGGATGTTAAATCCTTCTTTTTTCAACTCTTTAAATAATCTTGGCAAGGCATTTTCTATCTTTTCACAACCCATACGAATGATGAAATTTAACCTACCCGCTTCATTGTTTGGATTTAAAACATTTGCTAGCTTTTTGATCTCATCTAAATCATAATTAGCACTAAGTTTAACACCAAGTGGATTTTTCACTCCACTTAAAAAATGCACATGCGCTTCATCAACCTTTCTTGTGCGTTCACCTATCCAAAGCATATGCGCTGAACAATCATAAATTTCCCCGCTTAAACTATCTACTCTAGTCAAAGCTTCCTCATAAGGTAAAAGCAAGGCTTCATGAGAGGTGTAAAAGGCGGTTTGAGAAAGATTTGGCGTATCAGTGATACCACATGCTTGCATAAACGCCAAAGCTTGAGTGATTTTTTCACTAAGCTCATCGTATTTTTGTCCAAGCTCTGCTTTTTTTAAAAAACCTAAATTCCACTTATGCACCACCCTTAAATCTGCCAAACCACCTTTTGAAAAAGCTCTAAGCAAATTTAAAGTCGTAGCGCTTTGATAATACGCCTCTAGCATTCTTTTAGGATCTGCCATTCTTGATGTTTCATTAAATTCAAAACCATTGATAATATCACCGCGATAGCTTGGAAGCTTAACCCCATCAAGCTCTTCAAAGTCACTGCTTCTTGGCTTTGCAAACTGCCCCGCAACACGCCCTACTTTTACGATAGGACATGAACCAGCGAAAGTAAGCACTATGGCCATTTGTAGCATGATTTTAAACATATCTCGTATATTATCAGCACCAAAATTCACAAAACTTTCAGCACAATCTCCCCCTTGAAGCAAAAACGCTTGAGAATTTACAACCTTTGCAAGAGATTTTTTAAGCCTATCCACTTCACCTGCAAAAACCAATGGAGGTAGTTTTTCTAACTTTGCGATAACTTCTTGTAGTTGGTTTTGATCAGGATAATGTGGTTGTTGTTGAATTTGGAAATTTCTCCAAGAATTTTTTGTCCATTTCATAACTTAACCCTAAATTTAGTAAGCTTAAATTATACAAAACAAGTCTTAAATTAAGATTTTAAAACCGCTTCGACACGTTTTAGACTATCTTGTTTATATAAAGTTAAACGGACGATAGAATCTTCCAATGCCAAAAGATTATGAACTTCATTAGCCTTTAAACTTATACTGTCTAACGTTTTTAGTAAGATTTGCTGATTTAAAACTCCAAAGTCAATAGAGCCTTTTAAAACATGTATAGTGATATCAAAAGGTGCTTTATGATCTTTCATAAAGCTGTCTTTTGACATATTAATGCAGATTTCTTTAGCATAATCATTCTCTATTTTCTTAGATATATTTATGCCATTTTGTATTTCTTGTTCCCAAGAAATAACTTCGTATTTTTGTGTTCTAAATTTCACAATTATTTTTTAAGTTCTTTAATACGCGCTGCTTTACCTCTTCTATCTCTTAAGTAGAATAATCTAGCACGGCGTACACGACCTCTTCTTAGTACTGTAATACTTTCTAAACTTTCACTATAAATAGGGAAAATTCTTTCAACGCCTACATTGTTAGCACCTATTTTGCGAACGATGAAAGTTTCATCTACGCCATTTCCTCTACGTGCTATACAAATACCTTCAAAATTTTGAATTCTTGTTTTATCGCCTTCTTTAATGCGAATAGCAAGTCTTAAAGTATCTCCAGCACGAAATTCTGGAACATTTTTACCTTCAATTTGTTTTTGCTCAAATTGCTCAATGTATTTATTTTTCATAACGATATTCCTTAAAATTTGCGTTCATGCTTTTGATACAAATCAGGACGAAAATATTTCGTTTTGCAAGACGCCAAAGTAGTTTTTAAAGCTGTGATTTTAGCGTGATTTCCCTTTAAAAACTCTGAAGGCACGCAAAATTTTTTATTTTCTTTTTCAAAAACAAAAGGCTTAGAAAAAGATGGTGCCTCTAATAAATCATTTTCAAAACTTTCCTCACTCAAACTCTCACTATTCCCCAGCACACCTTTAATATTTCTACTAATAGCATCACTCATCACTAAAGAAGCTAATTCTCCTCCTGTAAGGATAAAATCACCTATAGAAAACACCTCATTTGCAAATGTTTCAACAATACGCTCATCTAAACCTTCATAACGACTACTTACAAAGCAAATATGCTCTTTTTTACTTAATCTTTTGGCATCATTTTGTTTAAAAGTTTTAGCGCAAGGTAAGAGAAAGACAAAATGCACGTTTTGATCTTGTTTTTTTATATGCGTTAAACAATCATATAAAGGCTGAGCTTGCAGCAACAATCCCGCACCACCGCCTATTTTATAATCATCAACTTTCAAATGCTTATTAGTAGTAAATTCTCTAGGATTAACAAAAGCTAACTTTAAAATACCCTTTTCTTTTGCTCTTGCTAAAATCGAAGTTTGAAAATAAGGTTCTATTAACTCTGGGAATAAACTTACAAAAGTATATTTCATGAATTTTCTAAAATATCCATGGCAAATTGTGTGATAATTTGTTTATTTTCTATATCAACTTTTTGAATGTATTTATCCACATAAGGAATATAAAAATTTTTGACATTAGTTTTTAAATTTTCATCACATTTAATGCAAAATAAAAACCCTGCACCATTTTCCAAAATATCTTCAACTACACCTAGTTTTTGATCATTTTCAAAAATTTCACAACCTATAATGTCAAAATAAAAATACTCATCTTTTTTTAATTTGCAAGTTTCTTTAGTAGTTTCTATGCTTTGATAAAGCACAACATTAGTTAAAGTTTTAGCAGCTTCAACACTTTCAAAACCATCAAATAAAACCAAAGATCTTGTTTTATCAAAGGCTTTTATGGTGTAAATTTTTTGATGAATATCAAAAAATTTAGCACCTGCTTTAAACTGCTCATAAAAATCACTTAAATTATGTAATTTTACATAACCTTTCAAACCAACACTTTTTCCAAGTTTAGCAACTTGGACTAGATCATTCTTCAATAGCTTTTACCGTTATACGATATGAAGTTGCATCTTTAACTTTATAAGCCATGATGACTGTTTTTATAGCGTTGATTAATTTTCCATTTTTTCCGATCAACTTACCAGTATCAACCGGATCTACATAAATGATAATTTCGGCAAAATTATTTTCTAAATTTTGTCTTTTTATAACAACTTTTTCAGGAAAATCAACAATTAACTTTGCGTATTCTCTTAAAAAATTTTCAACCATTTTATTTGCTTGTAATAGCTGCTACTCTATCGCTTAATTTAGCACCTACACTTTTCCAGTAAGCTAAACGCTCAGCATCAAATTTTACTACTTCAGGTTCTACCATAGGATTATAATATCCGATGCTTTCTATCCAGCTACCATCACGTCTTTTTCTGCTATCAGTTACAACTATACGATAAAATGGTCTTTTTTTACGTCCCATTTTTGTAAGTCTGATTACTGTCATTTTAGTACTCCTAAATAAATTAAAATTTTGTTATAGATATTTTAACTTATATATCCATAAAAAAGCTTTAATTATTGTGGTCTTTTAGCTTGTTGTAACATATTCATAAAATTTTCCATACCTTTTTTATTTGAAAATTTCTTGGCAAGTTTAGCTGCATTGCTAAATTGTTTTAAAAAGCGATTTACCTCCATCTGTGATAACCCCGCACCCTCTGCTATACGGCGTTTTCTTGCATTATTCAACAAAGAAGGATTTTCTCTTTCTTTTGGCGTCATAGAAGAGATCATTGCTTTAATATGAATGATTTCTTTAGAATTATCCAAATCAATATCTTTGATATTTGCTGCCATAGAAGACAAACCAGGGATCATACCAATGATTGATTTCATACTACCAAGTTTTTTAACGCTTTCCATTTGATTTAAAAAGTCATTAAAGTTAAACTCACCTTTTTTGATTTTTTTATTGAGTTTTTTTGCTTCTTTTTCATCAATAATCGCTGCAGTTTTTTCAGCTAAAGTCGCTAAATCACCTTCGCCCATGATACGATTAACAATTCTATCAGGGATAAACACTTCCAAATCGGCTACTTTTTCACCCACACCGATAAATCTCAAAGGCACTCCAATTTGCTTTGCAATACCTAAAGCAACTCCACCTTTAGTATCTGCATCAAATTTGCTTAGTATAACCCCTGTGATCTCCAAAGCTTCATTGAAACTGCTAGCTGTTTTAACCCCATCTTGACCACTCATAGCATCCGCTACATAAAAAACTTCATCAGGATTTAAAATCGTTTTAACTTCTTTAAGCTCTTCCATCAATGCTGTATCGATAGCCAAACGACCTGCAGTATCCACAAGCAACACATCATACATAGAATTTTTTGCTTTTTCCAATGCTTGTTTAGCTACATTTAGAGGGTTGCTTTCATTTTCAATAAAAAATAAATCAAGCTCATTAGCTTGAGTAAGTTGTCTTAACTGTTCTACTGCTGCAAGTCTTTGTAAATCACATGCAGCGATTAATACTTTTTTATTTCTTAGTTTTAAATAATTTGCAATTTTAACTGTAGTAGTTGTTTTACCACCACCTTGCAAACCACACATTAAAACAACTGTAGGTGGTTTGCTTGCAAAAACAAATCCTTGATTTTTACCTTTTACGCTAAGGATTTCTTCTAAATTTTTCTTGATCGAATCTAAAAACTGCTTTTGTCCTATACCATTTGTTTTTACATCATTTTCCACTAAAGTAAGTAATTCTTTAGTAACTTTATGGTGTACATCAGCTTTTAAAAGGGCTTTTTTTAAAGTGTCAAGAGCGTTTTTTAAAGCTTTTTCATCATCAACAAAACGAAGTTTATTTACTGCGGATTTAAATGACTCACTTACTATTTCAAACACTTTATTTTCCCTTTATTAAAATTTTAAAAAGCTAAATTATAAACCTTTTTAGCTTTAAACGCCTTTAAAAATTTAAATTTTTTATTTCAAAACCATAAGCATTAAAACTTTCATCTAATAATGCCTTAAACTGATAATCAAAAAGATGAGTTTCATAAGAATGCAAATACATTCTTGAAGAGCTAATTTTGGCGTATTTTTCATCACCTATGATACCATGTTTGATATGGTTTAGATGTACTCTAATTTGGTGTGTTCTGCCTGTTTTAATCATCGCTTTAATGAGAGTTTTTTTAGCATTCACCATTAAAGGAATGACTTGCGTATGTGCTTCTAGGCCAAATTTATCCACTTTACTAAAAGCACCACCTTTGTTTTTAACCGTAGAAATCTTTTCACAAATTTCAAGTTCTTCGGCAATAACGCCATCAACAATAGCCAAATAACTTTTATATACATTTTGCTTTTTATACTCTTGAATACATTTAAGCCTAAACTCTTCATCTTTACTCAAAAGCAAAACTCCACTTGTTTCTTTATCAAGTCGGTTAATAAGTTTTGCGCCAAAAACATTCTCTAAGTTTTCGCTAATTTCTCCATAAGGTTTATTTAATGCAATGATTTTATCATCTTCAAACAATACTTTTGCTTTTTTGATCTTTTGAACGACAAATCTTGTTCTTGAACTCATCAAAGCTCTAGCTATAACTACTTTTCTACCCATAGCAAACACACAACCTTTGTCGATTAACTCCTTCGCAGCGTTGTTGGAAATTTTTTCTTGCATTGCAAGTAATTTATATGCTTTTTCTTGCATCGAGACCTTCTTTTATACTTAATATAACTTCATTTAAATCGCCTTGTTTTTTTAGCGATGATATTTTAAGTTGTTGTTGTAAAAAACCATTTATTTGATCTATATCTTCACAAATATACAAATCATCTACTTCTTGGTATAAACTTTCTTGATTAAAATAATATTTTCCTGAAATAATCACATTATTCCACCTAGCAGCTTCTATGGGATTATGTCCGCCTATATTATCCACAAAAGAACCACATAAAAAAACTATATCGCTAACTTGATATAAATTTTCAAGTTCTCCTAAAACATCAAGCAACAAGCATTTTGCATTAAAAGCTTGCGCAAAATCACCTTGTTTTAAATCTAAATCTGAAAATCTTTGCATATTATAGTCATTTTTTTGACAAAAACTCTTTAAAATACTTTCAACTTCTCCAAAACGCTCAGGGTGTCTTGGTGCAACAATCAACTGATCATTATCAGCAAGCTTAATCTTTTCAAGCAATAAACTTTCTTCGTTTTCATGTGTACTTGCCAAAATAATCACTCTAGTTTTAGTTTTAGTGTAATTTTTTAGTTTTTTTTGAGCTATGTTTGCTTTAATATTTCTATAAGCTATCACATTACTAGCTCCTAATTGTCCTAGTCTTTCTTTATCTTTTTGACTTTGTGCAAAAACCACATCAATATACTTAAAAACCAAACGATAAAAAAATGCGAAACGTTTGTAATTTCGAAAAGATTTATCACTAATTCTAGCATTGAGTAAAATAACCTTGGCATTATAAAATTTAGCCATAAATACAAGCATAAACCAAAGTTCTGCTTCAAAAATCACCAAAACCTTACAAGGCCTCATCCAAAAAGGTACAAAAATTTCAAATGGAAAAAAATTAACCTTTTTGGTATGTTTTAATGCTTCTTCAAATCCTGTTTGTGTAATCGTTGAGATACTATAGTCTTGAAAATTTTGAGCCAAAGGCATAATGCTTTTGATCTCACCAAAAGAACATGCATGAAAGTATAAATCACTTTGAGATTGTCTTAAGTTTTTATAAAGAAAAAATCTTGACTTTAAAGACTTTTTGTATTTTTCCTTATAAAAACTTAAAATCAACAAAAAAGGTGCCGCGAGTAAATACACCAACGCGGCAAAAATATAATAAAAAAAAATCAATTTTGATTTTCTTCTTTTTCTTTATATAAAATTCTTCCACAATGTGGACATGTAACAATTTCATCGCCTTTTAATACTGCTAAGTATGTTTTATCATAAATTCTCATAAAACAACCATAACATGCATGTTTTTTCACAGGAACTACTGCAGTATTTCCAGCCCATTTTCTAATTTTTTCATAAAAAGTTAAAACTTTTTGATTGATTTCGCCTACAAGTTTTGTTTTTTTATCATAAATTTCTAGTCTTTCTTTTTCAATATCCACTAAAACAGCTTTAGTTTGTGCGTCAATTTGATCCACTTCATTTTCAAGTTCAGTTCTTTTAACTTGTAATTCTTCTTTAAATTTCTCTTTATTTTCTAAAATTTTATCTAATCTTTCAATTTCTTCATTGGCCGCATCTAATTGTTCTTTTGCAATATCCTCTTCGATTTTTAAAGCATTTGCTTCTTTTTCGGTTTTAACTGCAGCACTTTTTTTTGCTATTTCTTTAATCTTTACACCAAATTCAGCAATATGGTTATTGTTTTGAACTTTTTGAGCTTCTATATCTTTAATATCTCTTTCGTAAGTAGCGATTTCTTCTTCTGTTTTATCCAGCAAAGCACGCTTTTCTTTAAGTTCTTTTGTTGCATCTTCTACTTTATCTACAAAGCTGTCTAGTTCTTTATCAATTTGCGATAAAACTGTAAGTTGTTCTAGATATTTATTCATTGAAATTGTCCTTAAAAATATTGAAATGGATTTTTTGAAACTGATATTATAACTTCTAAATGAAATTTTTGCAAATCTTTTGCCAAAATTTCACTAAAACACAATTCGCTTTCATAGTGTCCTATATCGATCAAACTTAGCTTGTTATGATAGCTTTCTAAGGCTTGATGGTATTTAAAATCACCACTTAAAAAACAATCAGCTTTAACACTAGAGATCAAATCTCCCCCACTACCTGTACAAATAGCCAAGCTTTTGATTTGTTTTTGATGGGCATTTACAACTCTAATATGATCTAACTTCAAGCATTTTTTAATATGCTGAATTAATTCTTCAAACTGAAAATCCACATCACAGTAAATCAAAAATTCATTTTGTTCTTTAATCTTAAAGCCTAAAATTTCACTTGTAAAATAAGCATTTAAATGACTCAAATCAAAATTTGTATGCATTGCGATCAAAGCAATGTTTTTTTGTATCATTTTTGTAAGGAGTTTTTGTGGATATAGTACTCCACTTAAATGCTTTAAACCCTTAAAAATCAAAGGGTGATGTACTATAAATAAAGAATTCTCACTAGCATTTTCCACTAAATCAATATCCACATCAAGTGCGAGATAAACCTTGCTCACCTCTTGCTCAAAATCTCCAAGCAATAAGCCACTATTATCCCATACACTTTGCGTATAAAACGGACTAATCGTATCTAAATACTCATAAATTTCTTTAATTTTCATCTAAACTTTCTTTATATATCAAGGCACAATTTTTAGATAATTCTCTAATTTTTAACATAAAATCTTGTCTTTGAGTAACAGAAATAGCCCCTCTTGCATCAAGTAGATTAAAAGTGTGAGCTGCGAGCATACAATAATCATACGCAGGTAAAGCAAGTTTTGCCTCTAAAGCATTTTTACACTCATTGTAAGCATTTTCAAACTGAATGTTTAAAGTTTTTACATCACTTATTTCAAAATTGTATTTACTAAACTCAAACTCACCTTGCTTATGAACATCTTTATAGGTGATTTTTTCACCATTAAATTCATTCCAAATGATATCATATACATTATCCACATCTTGCAAATACATTGCAAGTCTTTCTAAGCCATAGGTAATTTCAGCACTAACTAAATCAACACTAATACCCCCAACTTGTTGAAAATATGTAAATTGTGTCACTTCCATGCCATCAAGCCAAACTTCCCAGCCTAAACCCCAAGCACCTAAACTTGGACTCTCCCAATTATCTTCTACAAAACGAATATCGTGAGATTTTAAGTCAAAACCTAAATTTTCCAAGCTTTTTAAATATAATTCTTGGATATTATCAGGACTTGGCTTCATTAACACTTGAAATTGATAATAAGCGCCCAAACGATTAGGATTTTCTCCATATCTTCCATCTGTTGGTCTTCTACTTGGCGCAACATAAGCTGCAGCCCACGGTTTTTTACCTAAGCTTCTTAAAAAAGTTGCAGGGTGAAAAGTCCCTGCTCCCGCGGGAAAATCATACGGTTGCATAATAGCACAACCTTGCTTTTGCCAAAATTCTTGTAAATTTAATATCATTTGAGAAAAAGTCATTTTTCTTCCTTTAATTCCTCTGGCTTTTCAGATGAGTTTGCATATAGCTCTACTGTTTTATTCCACATCATTTTATATTTTCTTTTTAGAAATTCTACTTCATTACGAGCATACTTAAGTTGCTCGTTGAGATTTTCTATAGTTTTTCTATCTTCATCATAAAGTTCTTGCATAGAATAAAGCGCGTCTTTTAAAAATTTATTTTCACCCTTTAAGGCTTCTAAGGTTTCATCTTTAGCATCAAGTACTTTTTCATGTAGATTTAAAATAGTTCCTATGGTTTTTTCAACAAAACTTTCCCCTGCTAAAGTCATAGAATTTACCATAGCTGGTTGCTTTGAACTCATCGGCACAACACTAAAAGTACCTTGATTTGCTTCAATGTAAATTTTGCCCTCTTCTTCTTTGAAATTTAAAGCTCCATTTGCCATCATTCCTTTTACTACATCTTCAGATAAATGCACCAATTGACAAAATTCTTTTAATTCCAAGTAAGTTTGCATACGCTCTCCTTAAAGAAAAACTTCAATCGCATTTGAATCTTGAATAAGTTTTTCTTGTTGTTTTTTTCTATCTTCTAATAGTTTTTGAGCTAAACTCTCATCTTCAATAGCTAAAATTTGAACCGCCAAATAAGCTGCATTCATCGCACCTGCTTTACCTATAGCTAAAGTTGCAACTGGAATCCCACTTGGCATTTGAACTGTAGAAAACAAAGAATCCATGCTTGCTAGGTTGCTTCCTGGCATAGGTATACCTAAAACAGGTTTTGTTGTATGAGCTGCCACAGCTCCAGCCAAATGCGCCGCCATACCCGCTGCTGCGATAAAGACTTTCGCACCTTTTTCTTCAGCATTTTTGATATATTCTTGTGTTCTTTGAGGGCTTCTATGAGCAGAAGTAATTAAAACTTCATATTTCACGCCAAATTTTTCTAAGACACCCAAAGCTTCTTTTACGATATCATAATCGCTTTTACTTCCCATTAATATAGAAACAAATTTCATTCAACACCCCTTCTTAAAAAACTAAATTCTGGAAGTTTAAACGGCAAAGCAATTTCATTTTCATTACCACTGTGAATTACATCAAATTCTTTATTATTTTTAGCTAGCAATTGTTTAAATACGATAAATTTCTTTCCTTCGTTTTCATAAATCACCCCTAGCTTATTTTCTCCTAATTCTATATGAGAGTGGATTGGTGCTAAAATTTCGTATTCTTTTCCTAGCTCTATTTTACCTTTGCACTTGAAAAATTCCCCATCCTCGCTAATAGCATGCACTTGATGCGTACCTTCTTCTATGCTTGTATTATGGTTAATTGAATCAGTTTTTTCATAAGCTCTTGAAACCAAATATCCATCTGTAAAGCCTCTATGTTTTAAAGTATGAATTTCTTTTTCATATTTGCTTGCATCGAAAGTGTTTTGCAATACATCCTCTACTGCCATTTTATAAGTTCTTGTGGTTAAAGCAGCATAGTACTCGCTTTTTGTCCTTCCTTCAATCTTAAAAGCATGAATACAGTTTTCTTGCATAATTTTTTGAATATATGAACTTAAATTTAGATCTTTGGAATTAAACACATGTGTACCATTTTCATCTTCTTCTAATCTAAAAAGCGTATTGGTTTCTGGATTTTTTGCATACAATTCATAGTTAAAACGACAGTCATTTGCACAAGATCCACGGTTACTCATACGTCCGCTTTGCACTGAGCTTATTAAACATCTACCCGAATAAGCAAAACACATCGAACCATGCACAAAACTTTCAAGCTCAATATCGCAATTATTTCTAAGATCTTTTGCATCTTTTAAGCCCAATTCCCTTGCGATAACAACACGCTTTGCACCCATGTCTTTATAAACTTGCGCATCAAGATAATTCAAAATATTTGCTTGAGTTGACACATGTAGATTGATTTCAGGTGCAAGCTCCTTAACCAAACGCATCGCACCTACTGAAGCTACTATAAAAGCATCAGGTTTCATTTCTTTTAGTTTTAATATATGTCTTTTTAGACCTTCAATTTGCGAACTAAAATGAAAACCATTAATCGTAACATAGATTTTTTTTCCTTTAGAATGCGTATAATCAATGGCTTCTTTGAAAGTTTCGTAGTTAAAATCTCTTGCGGTTCTTGCTCGAAGTGAAAAATTACTCACACCCGCATAAACAGCATCAGCTCCATAAGCCAATGCTATTTTTAATTTTGCAAAATTACCTGCTGGAGAAACTATTTCAGGAACAATCATTTTTTTCCTAAACTAGCAATCAAGGCCTCGATATCATCATTACTTACAACATCGCTTGTTGTATCCCCTTCAATGTGAACAGCAGAACCAACACGTTTTTCATCATCAATTTTACCTTCAAATAGACTGCTCATATATCTACTTAAAGCTCTCATTACATTGATAACACGCTCAATTTTTTGACGATGAATATCTTGATATTGCATTGCATCCATTGCCATCATAACCTCATCTTGTCCAGTTTGTAAACAACCTGTTATCTCATCGATAATATTTTTAGCGTCATTATTAGTGTCAATAGCTTCTTTAAAGCTAGCTACATTAGGAAATTTTGTATTTAATTTTTCAAAAATTTCTATATTTTTATTTAAAGCATCACTAATCACACAAAGTTGATTTTCTGAATTTGCAAAAAAATCATTGATAGCTTCTAGTTTTTCCATCATTTCAGTTGCTTTGATTTCGCTATCTCTTGTCACATCATCAAGCTGATGTACAACTTTATGTTCTTTGCTTGGTGGTGGTGGTGGCCATGCCATATCCGCTCTTGCTTTATAATCACCATTAATCATATCACTAACTATTTGTTTGTTTTTTTCTTCATCTTCATAGTCTGTTTCAGGTTTTGCTTCTGCGCTTTCTTCGACAGAATCAAGATCTAAATCTTCAGCGCTATTCATTAAAGCATCTAATTCTTCTTGAGTCATTTCTACACCTTTTTAATAATAAAAACTAATGTAGGATTATATTATAAAAAAATATAAATCAACATTAAATTTTTAGAATAAATCTGTTTTTTTGTTTAATTTATTATTTTTTTTACAATTGACTAAAAAAAATATATTAATTTAAACTTAATTTAAAAAAAAGATACTACAATCTTAAAAAATAAATTCAAAAAACCTATTAAAAAGGAGAAAAAATGGGTAAGTTTGTAAATAATATCGATGAGTTTTTTAGTTATTGCCAAGAACATGAAGTAATGTTTGTTGATTTTAGGTTTACCGATATGATAGGAACTTGGCATCATATTACTTATAATATAAAAGCGATTGATGATAAAACATTTGAAAACGGAATACCTTTTGACGCAAGTTCTTTACACGGCTGGCAACCTATAGAAAAATCTGATATGATCTTAAAACCTGATGTTGAAAGCGCTTTTTTAGATCCTTTCACAGCTGATCCTACTATTATAGTTATTTGTGATGTTTATGATATCTATAAAGAACAAATGTATGAAAAATGCCCAAGAAGTATAGCCAAAAAAGCCATGCAACATTTAAGTTCTAGCAATATCGCTGATGCGGCATTTTTTGGCCCTGAAAATGAATTTTTTATTTTTGACAATGTTAAAATCGTCGATTCTTCTCATTGTGCAAAATACGAAGTTGACACCGAAGAAGGCGAATGGAACGACAATAAAGACTTTACTGATAGCTACAACAGTGGACACCGCCCAAGAAATAAAGGTGGGTATTTTCCAGTTAGCCCTATTGACTCAAGTGTGGATATTAGATCTGAGATGGTGCAAGTTTTAGAAAGAGTGGGTTTAAAAACCTTTGTTCACCACCATGAAGTAGCACAAGGACAAGCTGAAATCGGCGTAGAATTTGGAAATTTAGTTGAAGCAGCTGATAATGTACAAATTTATAAATATGTAGTAAAAATGGTAGCACATTTAAACGGAAAAACAGCAACCTTCATGCCAAAACCACTTTATGGGGATAATGGAAGCGGTATGCACGTGCATATGAGTTTATGGAAAGATGGAGTGAATTTATTTTACGATAAAGATGGCTATGGAAAACTAAGCGAATGTGCGATTAACTACATCGGAGGAATTTTAGCTAATGCTAGAAGCGTGGCAGCCTTTACTAATCCTAGTTCAAATTCTTACAAAAGAATAGTTCCGGGTTTTGAAGCACCTTGTATATTAACTTACTCTTGCCAAAACCGTTCTGCAAGTTGTCGCGTGCCTTATGGCATCAATGAAAAAAGTGCAAGGGTTGAAATAAGATTTCCTGATAGCACTTCTAATCCTTACCTAGCTTTTACAAGCTTATTGATGGCAGGGCTTGATGGTATCAAAAACAAAACCATACCAGTGGGCCCAATGGATGAGAATTTATTCGCACTTACTTTAGATGAAATTAGAGAAAAAGGGATCGAGCAACTACCTCATACTTTAAGAGGCTCTTTAGAGGCACTCATTAGAAAAAATGCCTTCTTAAAACCTGTGATGAGTGATATTTTTATTGATGATTATCAACATATGAAATTTGAAACTCAAGTTTGGCCTGTAGAAGCTAGACCAACTGCTTATGAGTTTAAAACCTGCTATTCTTGCTAAATTTTGATGCCAAATGGCATCAAAATTTAAAAGACAATAGTTTTATTTTCATAAATGAAAATTCTATCATCAAACACCAAATCCAACGCTTTAGAAAATACATTTTTCTCTACATTGCGACCAGCTTGCTGCATAGCTTGCCAAGAATACTCATGTGTTACAGGTATAACATCTTGGGTAATAATTGGCCCCTCATCAAGGTTGTTATTAACAAAATGTGCAGTTGCACCAATGATTTTAACCCCTCTCTCATAAGCTTGCTTATAAGGATTTGCACCAATAAAAGCAGGTAAAAAAGAATGATGTATATTAATAATCCTTCCTTCAAAACGTTCCACAAAAGATGGAGATAATATCCTCATGTACTTTGCTAAAACAATATAATCAAACTCATATTGACTTAAACATTCTAACATCTTCTCTTCATGCTCTTGCCTACTTAAATCTTGTGCTAAAACCGCATGAAAAGGAAGGTTAAATTTATCCACCAAAGGCTTTAACACATCATAATTTGCAATCACTGCTTTGATATTTGCATTAAATTCACCACTAAATTGACGGATCAACAACTCACCTAGACAATGCGTTTCTTTAGTAGCTAAAACAACAATATCTTTTTTTCTTTTTAAGGTTATTTCTATATGTGCATCATCAGGAAGCATCGCTTCAAGTGTTCCTTTGAATGCTTTTACATCAAGCTCTCCTTCTAAATGCGCTCTAAAGAAAAAACGATTTTCCCCAACAAATTCATCATTTTTTACGATATTAATTCGATATTTGAAAATGACATCTGAAATTCTATAAATCAAACCTTTTTCATCACTACTTGAAATTTTTAAAATATATTCATTCATTCTTGCTCCTTGATATAGTTTTTTAACTCTTGCAATCTTCTTTTTTCAAGCTCACTCCCAAGCTCTTTTCCGCTAAAGCCTTCCCTTAACAAATCTTCTGACTTTACCTTGCTTATAAAAGCTTGTTCATATAGTTTTAATTTTTTAGCTTGCAAGATACGCTCTTTACTCCAAAGTCCAAGCCACTTGCAAAGGGGTATTTTTAAAGCAACTTTAGCCAGATCAAAATCATCAATTTTTCCTAGCATAAAATCTTGCTCACATTTTTTCAAAAGATCTTTTTTTAGCTTGGTTTTTTTAAAAAAATCATTTTTATCTATATGAAAAAAATTTAAATACAAATACAAATACAAAGCCTCATCTTGAATCAATTTTTGACTTTGTTCTAAAAGCTTTTGAAATTCCATATCAAAGCTTTGATAAAAAAAGATTTTTTCTTCTAAATTTAGAATTTTAAAATATTCATAGGCCTTATTCAACCGTGTGGTTTTAAAAATTTTATACAATTCATTGTTAATGCGTTCTCTTGAAAGATCATTAATGTCCATAGTTTGCATTAAACTCAAACTTTCACTTGCAATCTTTAAATCAAACCTACACGCAAAAGCAATTCCACGAAGTACTCTTAAGCTATCTTCTATAAAACTTTGATCATGAATATGTCTGATTGTTTTTGCTTGCAAATCTTTTAAACCATTAAAGAAATCTAAAAATTCAAAGCTAAAGATATTTACCATCATAGCGTTAATGGTAAAATCTCTCCTCTTAGCTCCTTCTTGTTCATCATTGCAAACTTTAACTTCAAAACCCTTATGTCCTTGTGAAATTTTATTTTCATAACGTGCCAAAGCTAGGTCAAATTTTTTATACTTATATACAAAAAAACTCTTCCCTACTCCATTTGCTCCAAGTTTTTGCATAAGTGTATCAAAAAGTTCAGGCTGAATGTCATAAATTTCTATATCATAATCATCACTTGATAAATCTAAAAAAGAATTCCTTACACAACCACCTACTAAATAAGCTCTTTGTGTGTAAGGTTTGAGTATATTTTTAATCCTTAAAAAATCTTGATCATTTTTTAAGTCTATCTTCAATCTTTGCAAGTAAAAACTCTAAAAAAGTAATCGTAATATCTAGTCTTTTTTCTACATGCTCATCTTTGGTATTTTTTAAACCTTCAAACAAAACCAAAATACGCTCTCTAAGATTTTTCAAAAAAAATTCTTCATTATTAATAATACTTTCTTCTTTTTCTTCTAAAACCTCGATCTTAATCGCCGCAGCTTGCTTTTCTTCTTTAACTTTTACTTCTAAATCATCTAATTCTTGAATTAATTCTTGTGTTACCTTGCTAATTTCTTCTTTGATCTTTTTTTCTTGTGGGTTTATACTTTTTTCTTGTGTAAGTTCTTCAACCATAGGAGCAAATTCATTACTTTGTTTTTTCGAATTATCAAGTTCTGAATTAACCTCACTTATAGCCATTTTTGCTAAATCTTCAATATTCATAGCTTTATCAACCACCTTTTAAATTCATTAATTTCTTCTTCACTTTTCATATTAACAAAAAAATCAAGCATATCATAATTTAAATCTTCATGATTTGAACGCAAACCACTTAAACGCCTTATTGCATCTATGGCATTTTTATTTTGCGGATCTTGCTTTAAAATATTTTTATAAATTTCCAAGGCCTCATCTTTTAAGCCTTGTGCTTCATAAATAGAAGCCTCTGTAACTGTATATCGCATTATAAACTCACAAAAATAAAATCTTAAAAATTCTAACAAAAAAGGCTTTAATTTATTTTTAATCTTTATTTGATCACAGGGGCCTTATATGCTAAAAACACAAAAATATTTAAAATTATCGCTACAACTATCAACATTAAAAAACCAAAGGTAAAATTTTTAAAATGATCATGCAATATCCCAACCACCCAAGGTGATTGAGCAGCGATTAAATACCCTACTCCTTGCGACATAGCTGAAAGCTTAGCTGCGATAGCAGAATTGGAACTTTTAATAGCAATAAACAATAAAGAAATCGTAAAAACCCCACTAGAGGCAAAACCTAAAAAAATTGCTGCTAAAAACAACATTGCCTTGGTATGGCATACAAAAATCATCATAAAACTTAAAACATATAAAAAACCCAGTGTCACAATCACAATGCTTTTAGCGCGATTTCTAAGTCTACCCAAAACAAGAGGTAACAAAAAAGCCACAGGCATACCGATGATTTGCGATAGCAATAAAACATTCGAACCAAAATCAATCCCAAACCCCTTTTCACTAATCATCACACTAAGCCAAGCAAACAAGCTATAAGATAAAAAGCTTTGTAGGCCCATTACTACAGTTACTTTCCATGCTGTTTTGTTTAAAAAGATATTAAAGCGATTTATATTTTTTCTTTTAGCTCGCAATAATCTTTTGTTTTTTAAATGCGGAAGATAAAAAAACAAAGCCATCAACGCCAAAATCACCCAAATAAACATAGCTTGTGGCACATCAAAAATTTTAAGTAAGGGTAGCGACAATGCCACACCTGCAATAGAAGATAACCCAATAATTGAACCATATAGGCCCATTATTTTATAAGTATTTTTAGGAAATTTTTCTTTCACAAAAGAAGGTAACAATACATTTGCAATCGCTATCCCGCCTCCTATAAAAAACACACCCAAAAACAAACCTATATTAGCACCATAACTTCTAAGCGCTTCACCAAAAACAATCAAAAGCAAGGCAAAAAATAAAGCTTTAATCTGTGAAAAATATGCCACAAAAAAAGAAATAAGACCAAAAGCTATTAAAGGTAAAGTAGTAAGCATACCCGCTAAAGTAGAATTGATCTGATAATATTCTTGAATATGCCCTATCATAGGTCCTATGGAAGTTATAGGAGCTCTTAAATTTAAAGCCAAGGCAACTACTACTAAAATATTAATCCAAAAGAATTTTTTATATATGATTTGATGATGCATTGTTATTTTTGTTTTAAAATATTTTCAAGATATTTTTGCTTATCTTGTTCTGTGTCTTTTTGTTCTACTTGTTTTTGAGTTTTTATCGCCTCATTTTCTTCAGAAAAATACAAATAATCTACGACAAAAATAGATGAAATTATAAAAATCAAAGGAATTAAAAAAACCATAATTAATACTTTCTAAAAATGTTGCCATAGTATTCTATATCATCTTTTTTTAAATTCTCATCAAAAGCATCAGATTTAAAATTTGACTTTAAAATTTTTTCTCTTTCTTCATCTAAATCTTGGTACGAAAAAACCATATTGATACTCACCACACCATCAAGCTGCTCTAATTGCTTATAAGCTTTCAACTCATCTTCTAAATTTTCACTCTCAATCACCACGATGATTTTTTCTTCTTCAATTAATTCCACACTACAACAAGGTATATTTTGAATTTGTTCTTTTAACTTGCTGATTTTTTCTTCTTTGCTTAAAATCAAAACACTAGAAAGATTCATCTATACTCCAAAAAATAATTTTATTTTCATAACCCGCACTGATAAATTCATGCTTATTTAAAAATATCAGATATTCTAGCAGAAAATCTTGATTTTGAAATTGTTTTATAGTTTTTAAATTATGAACATCTATAAGCTCTATGATGTTTTTTTCATTATCACCAAAAGCTGCGACAGCACCATCTTTACTTAGGGCACAAGTGTAAATCAAAAAGTCTCTTTCTATGCTTTTTTCTTGATTATTTTTGATGATTGCTAATTTTCTATCAGTGCTACAACTTGTAATAATTTGATTTTTATAATCTAATTGGTAGATATTATCCTTGTGAGCATTTTTATAGCTTTTTATTTTCTGCCAATTTTTTACATCAAAAAGAATGATTTCACCGCTTTCAAAACCCGCCACTAGCTGTGTTTTTGTTTCATTTAAAACCACATCACTCAAACTTGAATTAGAAAAAACAAAATTCTTTGCTATTTTTTTTGTTTTTAGATCAAAAAGCTCTATGTTAGAACCTAACAAGGCTAACAAAATAGTATCATCATCTAAAAACAAAGCTTTTTTAACCCCATCGCTATGTAAGTCATAGCTTACAAGTTGCTTGTCTTTGTAAATATAAAGTCTTTTACCCCCAAAACTTCCTTCACATAAAATCAAAACAGCCCCATTTAAGTAATCAACACTGTAAATTCTAGGGCTGAGATTTTCTTCATAAAAATTTTTAATCTTGTCTAGTTGGGTGATTTTTTGCAATTTTTTATTTTGCGTAAAATACCAATACAGCTCTGCATTATCAAGCCCTATAAGCAAATCACTGCCAACTAGTTTTAAAGCATTTACATTAGCAGGGAGTTTAAGCTCATAGCCAAACACCCAAATACTTATCAACAAGATTAAAAATATTTTTTTCATTGTGTTATTTCACGCCTTCGTTTAAGACTTCTAAGAAATTTGACTTTCTTTTAAGTTCTTCGTTTTTAAATTTCGCCTCAAAATTATTTCCAACCAAAGGTTTTGCATCACTTTGTGGAACATGACACTGAGTACAATTAAATCTTGCCTCACTAACCATATCCTTAGTTGACTTATTTTTTCTCAAGTCAAAATAATGACTAC
Source organism: Campylobacter sp. 2014D-0216 (assembly GCF_014931215.1). Classification (NCBI taxonomy): domain Bacteria; kingdom Pseudomonadati; phylum Campylobacterota; class Epsilonproteobacteria; order Campylobacterales; family Campylobacteraceae; genus Campylobacter; species Campylobacter sp. 2014D-0216. The sequence goes on from NZ_CP063089.1 coordinate 1,051,336, forward strand.
TTGGAAGCGCTGTAGCACCCACATCTTTAGCAATAGCCTTATCATGGCAGCTTAGACAAATATTATTATCTTTTACAATCGGAAGCATATCTTCTAAAGTGTGCGGAATCAATGGCGGAGCATTTTCAAATGATCTTTCGATCAAAACAGATTCTCCTGCTAAAGCTTGAGAATACTTTACATCTAACAATTCTACATTTTCACTTTCTAAACTTGTTTTTCTTAAACCTATATCCTTTGAATCCACACTTTTAACAGCAAATCCACAAGCGCTTATTAAAACAGCTGCTGCTAAGGATAAAAAGATCTTATTTTTCATTTTCTCTCCTTAAATTTATAATACTAAAACCTAAAGCATCATCCTCACAAACATCAACACATTTTCCACATCTAATGCATTCTCCTGATTTTACATTTTGATTTTCTTTACCTATCATCCAAAGTACTTGTTTTTCAGGGCATACCCCAAGACATTTGTAGCATTGAGTGCATTTTTGGAGGTTATATTTGATTTTTAACAGTGAAAAACGCGAACTTAAAGCCCAAAAAGCCCCTAAAGGGCAAAAATGTGAACAAATAAATCTTGGACTAAAAAACGCATCAATACAAAAGATTATCAAAGCTATAAAAAGCCAAGAAATGCCGCCAAAAATCAACCCTCTTTGAATGACTCCTATGTAAGAAAATTCCTCAAAAACAGGATAGGAAAAAAGAAAAGAAAAAATCAAAACAAAACCCATCACATAATAACGTAAATTTTTATGAACATTAAAGATCTTAGTTTGATTAAATCTTAACTTCACCCTTATATAATAAGCAAAATCTGTGATGATATTAACTGGACACACCCAAGCACAAAAAGCTCTTCCTGCAAAAATAGCATAAAATAAAAACACTATCAAAGCTCCACTTAAAGCTATCAAATCCACTTGTAAACTTGCCAAAACAAGTTGAATATAAGCAAAAGGATCACTTAGCGGCACAGAAGAAAACAGCACCGAAGAGCTTAAATTTCCTTTTAATACAAAATCAAACATACTAAAAGAAAACAATACTAAAATAGAAAACTGCACCATTCTCCTTAAAATAAGATACTTCATAGCAATTCTCCATCATTAAGATAATCTCTAGCCTTATTTTGGTTGAATTTTTTTTCAGTATTTACATCTTGTAAACGCTTTTCATCTTTTTCATCCCAACCTTTAATATAATTATCCCCAGCTTTTCCTAAAACAAATTCCCTAGGCAAAACTCTAATGGCTGGCTTTTGAGTAATACAAGCTTTTTCACAAATTCCACAACCCACACACACTTCATGATCTACCACAGGTAGTAAAAATGCATGCTTTGCGGTTCTTTCATTACGCTTTGTTTCAAGCTTAATTGCCTTATCAATCAAAGGACAAGCTCTATAACAAGCATCACATTGTATCCCCCAATACGCCACGCAGCTTGCGCTATCAATAATAGCTATACCTATTTTTGTTTTATAAATTCCATCTTTTTGCTCTAAATACTTATGATCTAAAGCATTTGTTGGACAATCTTTTATACAAGGGATATCTTCACACAACCTGCAAGGATTTTCTCTAGCTACAAAAAAAGGTGTTCCTTTTTTTGCACTATCTTGCATTGTAGCTAATTTTAAAACATCATAAGGACAAACCCTCACACAAAGTCCACATCGTATGCATTTTGACAAAAATTCTTTTTCATCATCAGCACCAGGTGGTCTTAAAAAATACTCCTGATTGGAACTCAGTGCTAAACTTACTAAAAAAGCACTACCGCTTCCTATGCACAAAAGCTTCAATGTAAAGGCTAAAAATTCTCTTCTTTTATTCATTATTTTATGCTTTGGTAATTTTTACGGCACACTTTTTAAAATCTGTTTGATTAGACAATGGACAAGTTGCATCTAGTGTAACTTTATTAATATACACATTCTCATCAAACCAAGGTACATAAACAAGACCTTTAGAAGGCTTATTTCTACCACGAAAATCTACTCTTGCTTTTACTTTGCCACGGCGAGATTCTACCCATACAATATCACCTTGGTTAATATGCATTGCTTTAGCATCATCTTCATTCATATAACAAAGCGCTTCAGGAACTGCACGGAAAAGCTCAGGAACTCTCATAGTCATTGTTCCACTATGCCAGTGCTCTAAAACCCTACCAGTAGACAACCAGAATGGATACTCTTTGCTTGGTCTTTCAGGTGCTTTCATGAATGGTCTAAAGAAAATTTTTACTTTATTTTTTAAGCTGTATTTTTCTTTAGTTTGCGGAGCTAGCAAGTCTCCTTTTGGTAGTTCTTTTGCAAAATCTCCATAAAATGCAAAATCTGAATTTGGAGCAGCTTTTTTAGCGTAATAGTCAAATTTAGTATTAAATCTCCATTGAGTTTCTTTACCATTAACCACAGGCCATCTTAAGCCTCTTACTTTATGATAAGTGTCAAAATCAGCTAAATCATGTCCATGACCTAAACCAAATTTGCGATATTCTTCCCATAAATACTTTTGCACAAAAAACCCATAGCCGTTAAATTCTTTACCATCGCTACCTATGACTTTTCTCTCATCACCTAAAACTTCAGAATTATCAAAACCTTTAGCGATATTATCCTTAGCTTTAAAAGTTTTTGCTTCTTTATTTGCAAATAACACATCAAATAAAGTATCATCTTCGCTATAACCCATAGCTTTTGCTTCTTCCAAAACGCTTGGTAAAGTAAGCTTATCATTTACCTTAGTTTCACCCCAAACTTCTTTTAGTTTAAAGCGTTTTGCAAATTCCATAATTTGCCAAGTATCACTCATAGCCTCACCTACAGGTAATACTTGTTGCTTCCAATGCTGGGTTCTTCTTTCAGCATTACCATAAGCTCCCCATTTTTCATAAATCATTGCACTTGGTAAAATCAAATCAGCCACTTTAGCACTAATTCCTGGGTAACAATCACTCACAACAATAAAATTATCCATTTCTCTTGCTGCTGCTATCCAGTGGTTTGCATTAGCTGTATTTTGCCAAGGATTGTTTACTTGCACCCAAGCAAATTTGATATTTCCATCTTCTAAATCTCTCATGATCTTCAAATACGGTGCACCTGGTTTTGGATTGATCGTTTTTGCAGGTACTTTCCAAATTTTTTCACTAATAGCTCTATGTTTAGGGTTTGCCACCACCATATCAGCAGGTAAACGGTGTGAAAAAGTCCCAACTTCTCTTGCTGTTCCACAAGCACTTGGCTGTCCTGTCAGCGAAAATGCTCCATTACCTGGCTTAGCTTGTTTACCAAGTAAAAAATGCACCATATAAGCTTGCTCATTCACCCAAGTACCTCTTGTGTGTTGGTTAAAGCCCATAGTCCAAAAACTTACAACTTTTCTATTTTTTTCTATATAAAGATTAGCTAATTCTTGAAGTTTTTTCTTGAAATCTTCTATGCTTTCATCTTCATTTCCCTTAGCAACTTTTGCAACATAATCAAGCGTATAAGGCTCCAAAGCTTTCTTAAAATCTTCAAAAGAAATTTCCCAATGCGCATCAGGAGCACCTTGGTGTTTCATTTCAAATTTATCACCTGCTTTTACTCCCAAATAAGCCAAAGAAATTGCTTCTTCTTCATCTAAAACAATTGCGTTTTGCTTTGCAACTGTATCTTTTTCACTTGCTTTAAATTTAGGATGGTTTGGATTATTTCTCATTCCATAACCAATATCAGCATAACCTGTGGTAAAAATACAATGTTTTTCGATAAATTCTTTATCCATTGCCTCAGGGTGGTTATAAACAATTTCTCTAGCAATATAATTCCAAATAGCCAAATCCGTATTTGGTTTAAAAATAATCTCTGTATCAGCAATATGAGAAGTTCTATTAGAGAAAGTAGATAAATTTACAATTTTAACTTGATCTAAATTGCTTAATTTTCTATCACTTACCCTTGACCACAAAATCGGATGCATTTCTGCCATATTTGCACCCCAAGTAATGATAGTATCAGTAAGTTCTATATCATCATAACATCCAGAAGGTTCATCTACTCCAAAAGTTTGCATAAAACCAACAACAGCACTAGCCATACAGTGACGTGCATTTGGGTCTATATTATTTGATCTAAAACCAGCTTTTACAAGTTTAGCTGCAGCATATCCTTCTTGTATGGTATATTGGCCGCTTGCAAAAATTCCAATACCCTCAGTTCCTTTTTCTTTATAGGCATTTTTGAATTGTTTTTCCATTTCATCAAAGGCCCTTTGCCAAGAAACTTGTTGGAATTTTCCTTTTTTGTCGAATTCACCCTTAGCATTAACACGAAGTAAAGGTGTAACTAAACGGTCTTCTCCATACATGATTTTTGCATTAAAATAACCTTTAATACAATTTAATCCACGATTTACCGGAGCTGCTGGATCGCCTTTTACGGCAACGATTTTACCATCTAAACTTGCAACTAAAATTCCACAGCCTGTACCACAAAATCTACAAACGGCTTTATCCCAACGCCATTTATTCTCAGTATTTGCAAGTACACTACTTGGAACACTAAGACCCGCAACACCACAAGCACTAGCAATAGCGGTATTTTTAATGAAGTCCCTTCTGTTCATTGTAACCCTCGTTATTGTTTATTTGACGTGTTTAAACACATCTTCACAATATTACTATATTTACGGTAAATTTAAAATATGGAAGAGAATATTTTATAATTATTTAAAATTAGGAGTTTTTTAGTATTTTTATAAGATTATTTGCATATTATAAAACGCTAGTTAATCCTAGCGTTTTAATTGATTTACTATACCAAGCATATCATCACTTGTTGTGATTGCTTTAGAACCTGCTTCATAGGCTCTTTGACCTGTAATAAGATCAGTCATTTCCTCTACAAGCTGTACGTTACTAAGTTCAACAAATCCATGCTTAATCATAGAAAAACCATTTTCACCTGCGATCCCCGCTATAGGTGCACCACTTGCATCAGTTTCTACTAAAAGGTTATCTCCTAATGCGTGCAAGCCTGCTGGATTGATAAAATTCACAAGTTCAATTTGTCCTATTTGAGTTTCAGCGGTATTACCTGGTTGCATTACAGAAACCGTCCCATCGCTTGCAACATTGATTGCGATAGCATCTTCAGGTATAGTCATTTCTGGTAAAAGTCTATAACCATCTGAATTTACAATATTTCCTTCAGCATCTTTGGTAAATTGTCCATTTCTTGTATAAGCGATTGTCCCATCTGGCATTTGAATTTGAAAAAAGCCATTATTACCCGCAATCGCCATATCAAGTCCTGAAGTTGAAGTTTGTTTTAAACTACCTTCGCTAAAAATTTTACTTATCGCCGTTACTCTTGATCCAAGACCTACTTCAATACCACTTGGATGTTTAGTGGTGCTTGAAGTTGAAGTACCTGCGTATTTCATTGTTTGATACATCAAATCTGCAAATTCTGCACGAGATTTTTTATAACCCACTGTGTTAACATTTGAAATATTGTTTGATGTAACATCAATTTGTGTTTGTTGCGATACCATCCCTGACGCTGCTGTATATAATGATCTTAACATTTTATCTATCCTTAGTTTTATTTAGTACTTGCTAGCTTATTAATAGCTTCTTGGTTTAAATCATCCATATGAGATGTCATAACTTTTTGATACATCTCAACCATTCTATTTGCCTCTATTAATCCTACCATTTCTGTAACAGGATTAACATTTGAACCTTGGGTAAAACCTTGCTTTACAGCACTAGAATTAGGCAAATCTCTAATTTTATTTAAATTATCAATTTTATACATATTATCGCCATCTTTTTGCAAATCTCTTAAATCATCAACCTGCGCTATAAATAATCTTGCGATGTTTTGATTAGAAGCACTTATCATTCCATTTTTATCTACATTAATAAAAGAAGTAGAATCACCCACGCGTATACCATCATTTTCAGGATTATTAAAATAATCGCTACTTAAGACTCTATAACCTTGACGATTTACCAAATATCCTTCATCATCTAGTTGAAAATTACCATCTTGGCTTAATCTTACCTCGCCATTATTGGTTTTGATTAAATAAAAAGTGTCTTCACGAGTAAGAGCCAAATCTAAAGGATTGTGTGTCATTTTCATAGAACCCACACTAAAATTAGTGTAAACATGATTAATTTGCGGCACTCTATCTATAGTTGTATTAACAAACCTTGCAGCATCTCTTGTGTGATTTTCTATAGGCAACTCATCTTGAGTTTCTTTAAAAATCCTTTTAAAATCTGCAATAACAACATTATCTCTTTTATAACCACTTGTGTTAACATTTGCTAAGTTATTAGTTACCACATCTAAGCGATTAAATTGCGTAACCATAGCACCAGTAGCTTGATAATAACCATTTTGCATTGTTTTTCCTATCTAAAATCTTTATTTTTGTACCAAAACAAAGCAAAAGGTGTTCCAAAATGTTTTTATTTGTTTTTAATTAATTTTTAGGCATAATATTTAGTTTTATACTCATTATCTAAAATACAAGGAGTACTCATGGCTACTGAAACTAATGTTTTAGAAGAACTTTTTAAAGAAAATTCAAAAGATTATATCACATATGAAAAACTTGTCAAGTATTTTGCCAAACTTCCTAATGCAACAAGTGCTAAAAAAATCCGTGATTTAATGGAAAAATACAAAGTAGAACTAATTTCCTCAGCAGAAATTGCCAAAAAAAGAAATTTAGAAGAAGCAAAAAAACTACAAGAAGAAAAACAAAAACTACAAGATACAAGCTTAGAAAACGAATTTGATTTAGCCAATGAGAATGATTTGTTAGAATGGAGCAGATCAGACTCTCCTGTAAGAATGTATTTAAGAGAAATGGGACAAATTGCTCTTTTAAATAAAGACGAAGAAATTGAAATTTCTAAAAAAATTGAACTAGGTGAAGATATTATCATTGATGCATTTTGCTCAGTGCCTTATTTGATTGATTTTATTTTAGATTACAAAGAACCTTTAATCAATAGAGAAAGAAGAGTTAAAGAACTTTTTAAAAGTTTTGAAGATGATGATAAAAGCGATGATGATAAAAGCGATGATGAAGTAGATCATGAAGATGATGGCGAACACGAAGAAGGTGAAAATTCAAACGAAAAAAAACCCAAAAAAACTAGCAAAAAAGAAGATGAGAGAACTTTAAAAGTTATAGAAAGTTTTAAAGCTCTAGAAAAAGCAAAAAAAGAGTGGCTCAAAACTATTTCTACCATTAATGCAGAAAAAAACAACGATGAGTTGCTAGATAAACTAATCATCGCCTTTAAGAAAAATATACTAAAAGAAAAATTAATGGATCTAGGTCCTACTTCAAAACTCATTTCTGAGATCGTAAAATCCATGGAAACTGCATTAAAAAGCGATGAAGAATTTGACAAAGAATTAAAACGTCTAGAGTATCGTTTACCGATGTTTTCAGATGAACTTAAACAAAGACACCAAGATATTTTAAAAGATATTACTAAGCTTAGCAAAGAAGAAATCGCTGAACGTGCCTTAGAAACAACCATGGTTAGCACTTATATGGAAATCAAAAAATTAATCCAAACCAAAGAAGCTAGTCAAAATTCTTTTGATTTGGAAAAAGATCAACTAAAAGAAATTCTAGAACAAATCAAACGTGGTAAAAAAATCTCAGATGAAGCTAAAACAAGAATGGCTAAATCAAATTTACGTTTGGTTGTAAGTATTGCCAAAAGATATACTAACCGCGGTTTACCGTTTTTAGATCTAATCCAAGAAGGCAATATAGGCCTAATGAAAGCGGTGGATAAATTTGAATACAAACGTGGATATAAGTTTTCAACTTATGCAACTTGGTGGATTAGACAAGCCATTTCAAGAGCCATTGCTGATCAAGCAAGAACAATTAGAATTCCTATTCATATGATAGAAACTATCAACCAAATCAATAAAATCATTCGCGAATATTTACAAAAAGAAGGTAAAGAGCCTGATGTAAGTATCATCGCTAAAGAAGTAGGTCTTAGCGTGGATAAGGTAAAACAAGTGATTAAAATCACCAAAGAGCCAATTTCACTTGAAGCACCTATTAGCAATGAAGATGATGGCAAATTTGGAGATTTTGTAGAAGATAGAACTTCAATTTCTCCTATGGATCATATCTTAAAAGATGATTTAAAAGAACAAATTGATGAAGTTTTAGACCAACTTAACGATAGAGAAAAAGCTGTTATTAGAATGCGCTTTGGCTTGATGGATGATGAGAGCGATAGAACCTTAGAAGAAATTGGCAAAGAGTTGAATGTTACAAGAGAAAGAGTAAGACAAATAGAAAGCTCAGCGATCAAAAAACTTAAACATCCAAAAGTTGGTAGAAAACTGAAAAATTATATAGAAGGTTGGAAATAATCCTTGCTAAAAAGCAAGGATTAGTTATCCCTAAAAAGCTTTGTCGCTAAATGTGCTGCCCTACTGTGATCGGTATCTTTTTTCAGCGTATTAAAAATTCTACCGATATATTCTTCTAGTGTTTGTTGTGAATTATTAACCTTTTCTTCATTTAAAATAATTTTACGATATCTTCCTTCGCTATCTAACTCATATGCAAGATCATTATCGCTTAATTGTAATTTCAAAATTTGAGCCAATTTTGCACGAGAATATTCATCAAAAATAGGAGTCATTAGCTCCAATCTTCTTTCTAAATTTCTCGGCATCCAATCAGCACTTGAAATGAAATAATTAGGCGCTGTGTGTTTAAAGTATAAAATTCTAGCATGCTCTAAGTATTTTCCTACTATACTTCTAACTTTTATATTTTCACTATAACCTTTAACTCCAGGTCTTAAGCAACAAATTCCACGCACAATTAGTTCTATTTTTACACCTTTATTAGAGGCATTATATAAAGCTTCAATCACTTCCCCATCTACCAAAGCATTCATTTTTGCTATAATCATTCCATTTTCACCATAGCTTGCTTCTGTAGCTATCATATCTAAAATTCTTTCTTTAATTTGCTTTGGACTCATCGATAAAGTTTTTAAACGGCGACTTTTGCTATACCCTGAAAGGATATGAAAAAAAGTTGTCGTATCTTGTGAGTATTCTTCCTTAGAAGTAAAATAACTCACATCTGTATAAATTTTTGCCGAACTTGCGTTATAATTTCCTGTGCTAAGATGGTTATAAATTTTTAACTTATCCCCTTCTTTTCTAATCACTTGCGCTACTTTTGCATGAACTTTAAAACCTGTAATCCCATATATCACATGCGCACCAGCATTTTCTAGTGATTTTGCCCAGTGCAAGTTATTTTCTTCATCAAAGCGCGCCTTTAATTCCACCATCACAGTAACTTGCTTACCTTCACTTGCAGCATCAATCAAAGCTTGAACAATGCTAGAGTTTTTTTCCACTCTATAAAGTGTCATTCTTATAGAAACTACCTTAGGATCTTTACTTGCTTCTTTGATAAACTGATACACAGGCTCAAAACTCTCATAAGGCTGTATAGCTAAAATATCTTGTTTATCTATCGCACTAAAAATAGACACATTGTCTCCAAAAGGTGGTAAGATTTTTGGCGTATAAACTGGACTTAACAAATGAGTAAACTCTTTATTGGAGATGATTTGCCATAGTGATGGCAAATTTAAAAGTATGCTGTATTCATAAATATCCTTATGAAAAATATTCATATGAGAACTTAAAAAATCTATAAGTTGCTCATCTGCGCCTTTTTCTATCTGCAAACGTATAAAAGCACCTTTTCTACGAAGCTTCAACCCCTGCTCCAAAATCAACATAAAATCATCAGCCTCTTCTTCTTCTATCTCCATATCTGCATTTCTAGTAACCCTAAAAGCAGCAGATGATAAAAGCTTATAACCGGGAAAAATATGCTCTGTGTGATGACGCACTATACTTTCTATAGGCACATAAATATTAGAACTCACTTGATAAAATCTTGGCAAAACCCTAGGTATACGGATCATGCCAAATTTCAAAAGTTCAGGATGCATCGGATCACAAAGTTTCACCGCCAAAGAAAAAGAAAGATTATTCAAATGCGGAAAAGGATGAGTTGCATCAACTGCAATAGGCACAATAACCGGAAAAATATTAGAAAAAAAATGCTCTTTGCATTGTTGCTTTAAATCCTCATCAAGTTCCTCATAAGAACGAATAAATAAATTTTCTCTTTCTAGCTCTTGGGTGATTTTGGTAAAATACTGCTCTACTACGTATTTTTCTTCATGCAAATAATTTCTAATCGCCTTAAGTTGTGCAAGCGGAGTCATCTCATCGTTGCTTGTAATACTAATACCTGCAACAAAAAGCTGTTTTAAACCCGCAATTCTTATCATATAAAATTCATCTAAATTAGTACAATATATAGCAATAAATTTTAACTTTTCAAGTAAAGGAAGATCTTTGGAGCATTGATCTAAAACACGAGAGTTAAAGGCCAACCAAGAAAGCTCTCTATTAATATACATCGATGGTTGAATTTGCATCATAACACCTACCTTATTTTATATTCTTTAATATTTTAGTATTTCTTTTATTAAATTTATTTGATATCTAAAATAGTAAATAAAATATACAAAATAATAATACTTATTTTATCTTAATTAAAGAAAAACAAATAAAAAATAAATTTTTATTTACCTTTTTGGCTCTATTGTGTTATATAATTACCCTTAAGTTCTTGTAACTTAAACTTCATTCAAAGGAGAGACTTTGAAAAAAGCAAACTCAAAACTTTTTGCTGTTTTCCTCTTCTTACTTGTAATTTTAGCGGGTGTGGGAATGTATACTTTCCATAATGCTAAAGGAACTTCTTATTTTAGTGATGCTAGTGAAAGCTGCAACAACTGTCATATTATGAACGAAGTTTATAATGACTATTTAAAAGCTTCACACTCCAAAGAAGTTGATGGTAAACCAAGAGCAACCTGTAATGATTGCCATTTGCCACATAGTTTCTTTGAAAAATGGATTGCTAAAGCTCAAAGTGGTTTAGGACATGCTTATGCATTTACTTTCAAACTAGATTCTCTACCAACACATTTAAGTGCAAATGCAAAAAGTAAAGAAATAGTGCAAAATAACTGTATAGAGTGTCACAAAGAGATTGCGAGTAACACCATCAACCCTACTCTAGATCCACACAAGCAAGACAATGCTTTAAACTGTGTATCTTGTCACCAAGGCGTTGGACACAAAAGAGGATTTTAAATGAAAGGAGTATTCAATGAATAACAAAGGCATTTTATATAGTGCTATTGGTGCTACTATAGTAGCAATTGCAGGCGTGCTGTGGTTAAACCAAGACATCACAGCTAAAACAAATGATTCAGTAGGCGGAATCATCTCTCAAGAGATTGTAAAACTTGGTGATGAAAATCCTACTTTTGACTATTGGGGAAAGAATTTTCCTGATTATTTAGATATGCATACAGCAGTAGAAAAACAAACACCTAACGCAACAGAATTTGGTGGAAACTTAGCTTACTCAAAATTAATCCGCTATCCACAACTTACTATTCTTTGGGCTGGATATCCATTTAGTATTGACGCAAATGAAGAAAGAGGTCATTTTTGGGTTCAAGTTGATCAAATGGATACTGCTAGAAACAACAAAGATTTCTTAAACGCACACGGTTTTGCGGGATTTGGCGGTCAGCCAACAGCATGTATAAATTGCCATAGCGGATGGACTCCTTGGCTTTTAAAAAATACAGCAAAAGAAGATTGGGTTGCATTTAACTCTGCAAAATATTGGACTATGATTAAAACCATTCCTGCGGTAAATGGCGCTAAAGAAAATTCACCTGAACATAGTGGGCCACATGGTGGGAAAAGAATGGGTGTTACTTGCGCAGACTGTCACAATCCTACAGATATGAGTTTAAGACTTACAAGACCAGCTTTAATCAATGCGCTCATTTCAAGAGGTTATGAAGCAGATGAAAAACAAGGTGTGAAAGCTTCAAGAAGCGAGATGAGAACTCTTGTATGCTCTCAATGTCACGTTGAATACTACTTTAAACCAACCGGTACTAAAGTAAAAACTATCGGCGAAAGTATAGCCAATGATAGTTCTAAAAAATGGTGGAATGGCACTCAAAAAACCTATGATGAGTTTGATTCTTGGAGAGATGGAAACCAAGCAACTCAAATCGAAGTAGATGGAATAGAACTAGCATTTCCTTGGAGTGAGTGGAAAAAAGGTGAACCATTTAGAATAGAAATGTTTGATGATTATTATGAAAAAAATAGAGAAAATTTCCCAAGTGATTGGATTCATAAAATCACTAAAGCACCTATGCTAAAAATTCAGCACCCAGAAAGCGAACTTTATAGCGGTGGCGTACATGCTGCAAATGGTGTAAGTTGTGCAGATTGTCACATGCCTTATATCAGAAAAGGCGCAAAAAAAGTGACTAATCACAATATCACATCGCCACTAGTTGACATTAACTCAGCTTGTAAAACTTGCCATACACAAAGTGAGGGTTATTTAGCTAAACAAGTTAAAGATATCCAAAATTCAGTAGCACACGATTTAAGAACAGCTGAATACTCTTTAGTAAGTTTAATCAAAGATGTAGAAGTCATTCGTACAGAACTTGGCAAAATGCCTAAATTCCAAACCGATGGTAAGGCAGATGATGCTAAAATTTCAGCCGAATTAAAAGAAGTATTAGAGCTTCACAGAAAATCTCAAATAAGAGCAGACTTTGTTGGTGCAGAAAATTCAACAGGTTTCCATAATCCTAGAGAAGCTTCAAGAATGCTTTTACAGTCAGTTGATATGTCAAGACAAGGACAAGTAAAACTAGTAGAAATTGCAGCTAAGAACGGTATTAAAGATTTCAAAACTTCAAATTTAGGTTTTGAAGATATCCAAAAATTTAACCCAGGTGAAATTCGCTATAAAATAGACTTAAATGGCAATAAAGCTGGAGATCGCTACTATAAACACCAAGAAGTAAATGGCAACCCACCTGCAAAACTTCTTGAAGATGATAAAAATCTAAAACCTTATAACTATAAAGCAATAGATTAATCACCTAAGCCCTCTTTTAGAGGGCTTAAGATTTTACCAAACTTACATCTTCGCCTTTTAAAATTTGATTCATAGTATTCATCGCACACATTTTTCCACACATTGAGCAAGAATTAAGCTCTTCAGGCCTTCTTTCATTAAACATTCTTTTTGCTTTTTCTCCATCGATTGCTAATTTAAACATTTTCTCCCAATCAATATCTTGTCTAGCTTTACTCATTGCATCATCTATTTTTCTTTCTTTTGGCAACTTTGCAATATCTCCTGCGTGGGCTGCAATTTTAGTAGCAACTATACCATCTCTTACATCTTCTAAATTTGGGAGTCTTAAATGCTCAGCAGGTGTAACATAGCAAAGTATATCCGCACCAGCTGCAGCAGCCACAGCCCCGCCAATAGCCCCGCTGATGTGATCATACCCAGCGCCTATATCTGTTACTAAAGGCCCTAAAACATAAAATGGCGCGCCATGGCATATTCTTTTTTCTAATTGCATATTTGCTTCTATTTCATTAATAGCCATATGACCAGGCCCTTCTATCATCACTTGGACATCTTGCTCCCATGCTCTTTTGGTAAGCAATGAAAGCTCTATTAATTCAGCAATTTGTGCTCCATCACTTGCATCATGTGTACAGCCAGGTCTTAAAGCATCACCTAAAGAAAGCGTCACATCAAATTCTTTACAAATAGCAAGCAAATCATCAAAATACTCATAAAATGGATTTTCAGCATTGTTCATTTGCATCCAAGCATAAAGAACTGAACCTCCTCTTGAAACTATATTGGTAATCCTATGGCATTCTTTAAACACCCTAGCTGCTTGAGAGTTAATCCCTGCGTGAATAGTCATAAAATCAACCCCGCTCTTAGCGTGATGATATACCACATCTAAAAAATCCTTTGCTTTAATATCTTTTAAATCTTTCTCTAAAAAACCTACCGCATCATACACTGGCACAGTTCCTATCATGGCTTTTGAAGTAGCAATCAACTCATCTCTAAAACGACTAGTTTTACCATAATTACTCAAATCCATAATAGCTTCAATATTAAACTTATGAGCCAACTCTACCTTTTTCATTTCTTCACTATAATCTACACAGTCATTTGAAACACCTAGATTAACATTTACTTTAGTTTTAAGCCCAAAACCAATACCATTTGGATCTAATGCTTTGTGATTAATATTAGCAGGAATGATAATCTTTCCGCATGCAATATTTTCAAGCAAAAAAACTTCACTTACTTGTTCTTTTTGCGCCACAATCTGCATTTGTTTTGTGAAAATTCCTTCTTTTGCATAAGACATTTGAGTTTTCATTGAAATTTATCCTTAAAATAAAATTTGGATAAATGAAGGGTATGTGAGTAGTTGATAAATTATCCCAACGCTAGCATTACCTAGTTCTGGTGCGGTCTAAGCTTTTAGCTTACTCTCAGCCTGTATCACAAGCTCCCGTCATTTATGCAAAAAGCAGTATAACAACAAATCCAAAATAAATTTTATTTTTTACATTGATTTTTTGCTTGCTTGCTAAAATGTAACAATTCTTCAGAGCTTTTAATATAAAAAGGAATTTTTTTAAGACAGTATTTTAAAATTTCACTCGCGGCCAAAGCATCACTTAAGGCTCTATGATGTTTACTTTCAATGCACAATAATTCTTTTAGCGCATCAAGGCCATATTTAGGACTTTCAATACATTTTTTAGCTAAATCAATTGTACATAATCTTCTATTTAAAAGCACACCAAGGTCGTTTTCACACATAGCCTTAGATATAAAATGATAATCAAAACGTACATTATGTGCAACAAAAATACTATCTTTTAAAAACAACTTAAAATCATTCAACACAGATTTTAAACTAGGAGCATTTTCAACCATATCCAAACTAATCCCGGTTAACTCGGTAATGTTTTCAGGTATAAATTCAACCTTAATAAAACTTTCAAATCTATCAATTTCTTTAAAATTTTGAATTTTTACCGCTCCAATTTCTAAAATTTGACCGCTTTTTATCCCACCTGTACTTTCAATATCTACCACGCAAAATATTTCATTTTTGATTTTTGTATTTTTTGTTTTCAAACACAGACAATTTTGCGCATTAAGTTCCACCCCTAATCCTAAAAGCTCAAAAAGATATAAATCAAAATCATAGTGTTTTAATTCTTCTATTTTCTCAAGTTCTTTTAAAACCCAAGGAAAAGGTTTGTTTTCTTTGCTTAACTTGATGATTAAATCATCGATTTGCTGTTGACTCAAAATTCAAGCTTTAAAGAGTTGATTGCTGTTTTTTTATCTTGTGAAGAAAAAATATAACTACCAGCGACTAAAATATCCGCTCCTGCTTCATCTAAATCAGGCGCATTTAAACCATTTACCCCACCATCAACTTCTATAAAAACTTTTAAATTTTTTCTATCTATCATTTCTCTTAATTGGCGAATTTTATCATACACTAACGGCAAAAAGCTTTGCCCGCCAAAACCTGGATTAACACTCATTAAAAGCACCATGTCAACAAATTCTAAAATATGCTCTATACTTGAAACAGGAGTGTGTGGATTCAAAACAATTGCAGGATGAATACCGTTTTTTCTTATAAACTCACAAACTCTAATAGGATGATTTTCAGCCTCTGCATGAAAGCTAATAAATTTTGGCTTTATTGGGATAAACAAGTCCACAAAGCTACTTACATTATGCACCATTAAATGCACATCTAAAGGAACAGAAGTGATTTTTGATATATTTTCAACCACACAAGGTCCAAAAGTCAAATTTGGCACAAAATGGCCATCCATTACATCAATATGTAATAAATCAGCCCCTGCTTCACACACTTCCTTAATATCTTTTTCTAAATTTAAAAAATTTGCAGACAATAAACTCGGCGCTACATACATTTTAATATCTCCAATAAAATTAAAAAATAATTTTATCATACTTAATATCAAATTTTCTTTAGGTATTTTTAACAATATTTGAATTTTTTAAGCTTGTTTTAGATATAATGCAAAAAATTATTTTTATTTCATAAGGAAAGTGTATGTCAAGAATTTGCCAAATTACAGGAAAAGGACCTATGGTAGGTAATAATGTTAGCCATGCTAACAATAAAACAAAAAGACGCTTTTTGCCAAATTTAAGAACAGTTCGCATTACTTTAGAAGATGGAACAACTAGAAAAGTTAGAGTTGCTGCTTCAACTTTAAGAACACTTAAAAAACAAAGTAGCAAGTAATCCTTAATGTAAACGAGGAATTCTAATGTCTTTTTTAAAAAAGCTACAAAAATTCCTCAATTGGTCTCCTTCTCCCAAACCCTCTATTAATCTCAACGACGAGCTTTACGAGCAACTTAAATTTTTAAGAATCCCGCTTATTGCTGTTGTAATGATGACTTTAATCGGGGCTTTTGGGTATATGCTCACAAGTAATTTCAACCTTAACGATGCTATTTATCAAGCTGGTATGACTTTCACCACTCTTGGTTACACCGAAGTCAATCCCATACCAACCGCAGGTAGAATTTTTACCGTTATATATGTATTACTTACCTTTACAATCTTTACTTTTTGCATGGGCTTGGTAATAGAAATAGTAAAAAAAGGCGTCTTATCTAAAATCATCAAGGAAAGAAGAATGCTTCATAAAGTTGCAAGATTAAAAAATCATTTTGTAATATGCTACCATAATGATTTTACTATAGAACTAGCTCAGCAATTTAGAGAAAACCACATTCCTTTTGTTGTGGTAGATGATGTTGAAAATTTTAGCGAAATCGCTGAAAAATACAACTATCCTTACTATATAGAAAGTGCGCCTCATACAAACTTGGCCTTTTTAAAAAGTAATCTCTCTAGCGCAAAAGGCGTTATAACACTTAGTAGTAATATAGCAGATAATATTGCCATCATTGCTTCTGTAAGATTATTTGAAAAAGAACTACAAAGAATTAATCCTTATTTTATACTAGCTAGTTCAAGCAACGAAGATGAAACCGAAAAACTCAAAAAACTAGGAGCAAATTCCATCGTTTCTGCGACAAAACTAGTCGCACAAAGACTTAGCGCCATGTCAGCAAGACCGGATATGGAAAATTTATTAGAAAACTATCTTTATAAAAAAAATAGTCCCATTGATCTAGAAGAAATTAAAATACCTGATGAATCTTGGGTAAGATTTAAAAGATTAAAAGAAATTCACCTAAGAGATATGGCAAATGTGAGTATTGTTGGAATTATAGAAAATAAAAAATTCACTCCAATGCCAAGAGGTGAAACACTAATCAGCACGGGCGCGACATTGCTTATTGTAGGTACAGCAGATAGTATCAAAATAGCTAAGAAGATCATTAAGAACAAACAAAAACCCGATGAGTTAAAATATATTTAACTTTTTTTAAGTTATAATGAATTGATAATTTAAAAAAAGGAGGCTTATATGCTACACGAATTTAGGGATTTAATTACTGAATTAAAAGGCAAAGATATGCATTTTGACAAACTTTTTGAAGAGCATAATGCATTAGACCACAAAATCAAAGATGCCGAAGAAGGTAGGATTCACCTAGATAGCTTAGAAGTTGCAAACCTAAAAAAAGAAAAATTAAGACTGAAAGATGAATTAAATACTTATTTGTCAAATTACAAAAAATAGTCTTTCTGTTAAATTTTTACTTTTTAAGGATAATATATGTTTGGGAAAAAAAATCAATCACAAAAAGATCTTGAAGCTTTAGAACATGAAATCAAAAAACTAAAAGAAGAAAATGAAAAACTCCTTTTAGAAAAACAAGAATTAATCGAAAAATATGAGAAAAAAATCGAAGTAGACACCGGAAAAACTGAACTCGAAACTCATCTTTTAGAAATACTTTTAGCTGGAGTTTTAAAAGGCATTGCCAATGTTCAAGGTGACATGCAAGAAAATGTAAATAAAGCTGAAATGATTTCTCAGTATTCAGATTCTTCTTTAGAGGATATGCAAGAGTTAAATTCCATCACTCAATCAATCATATCTTCACTACAAAGCATTATCGAATCAGCTAATCGCTCAAGAGATACTGCCGGAAATTTACATCGTAGCGTTGATGAGATTACCAATGTAATCAATCTCATTAAAGATGTATCAGACCAAACCAATCTTTTAGCATTAAATGCTGCTATTGAAGCTGCACGTGCAGGTGAACATGGTAGAGGGTTTGCTGTAGTTGCTGATGAAGTTAGAAAACTTGCAGAAAAAACTCAAAAAGCAACTTCTGAAGTTGAACTAAACATCAACTTACTCAAACAAAATGCTGATGAAATGTATGGACAAAGTGAGCAAGTAGAAAAAGTTTCACTTGAGTCAAATGAACACATCGTGCAATTTTCGAGTAAATTTACACAACTCATCTCTAATGCAAACTCAACTAGCTCTCATGCTACGCGTATTGCTTCAGAAATTTTCGTTTCACTTGCAAAATTAGACCATGTTGCATTTAAACTAAACGGTTATAATGAAATCATTCATGCATCAGGAAAAACGCTTTCTGATCACTTAAGTTGTAGACTTGCTAAATGGATTGCGGGTGTTGGCAAAGAAAGATTTTCAGATGGAAGAGCTTTTGGAAAGCTAAATTTACCGCACCAAAAAGTGCATGAAAACATCAACCAAGCAATCAAACTAGCACATGATGAAGACACTGGCAATCATTTGGTGCAAAATCAAATTTTAGACAAATGTAATAACGCTGAAAGAGCTTCTGAAGATTTATTTGTAATCTTTAAAGAAATGCTTGATGAGAAAGATCCAAACATCGAAAACAAGGAAGATAAATAAAGGTAAGATTACTTCTTACCTTTAAACCACAAATACGCATATTCAAGCAATGGAGTTCTTATAGGATTTTTCTCACAAAATTGTTCAAATTTATTTCTTTTAATCCATACCGCTTGGATTTCTTCTCCATCGATACCACCACCACTATTTATTTTGTCATTTTCATCTATACTTGCATAAAATAAAAATTGCCTACTCACTCCAGAGCCAAACCCAGTGTAAAACTCCCCTATTTTTTCAAGTGTTTTAGGTGCATATCCTAACTCTTCTATACACTCTTCCTTTGCAATATCCTCAATACTCAAGTGCTTATCTACAAGTCCTGAACAAAGCTCTATACTAAAGCCCATTTCATCTACTTGCAAATGATTGCGTTTTTGATAATCCCACAAAGGAATTCTAAACTGCTTAACAAAAACAAAGGCATCTTTTTGATGATGATATAAAAAAATAGAAACACTATCCATTGCCTCTATAAAATCCCAAGTATATTGTTTATCATCTTTACCTATATAAGTATATCTTTTGGGTTTAATGTATTTTGAACTACCAAATTGCTTTTCTTGTAAGTTTTTCATGCAAAATCCTTATTTGTTTTACATTGTATTATAACAAAACCGAAAAGATAATGAGAAGAAAAAGAAGATGAGTTGCAATTTGCAACTCAAAAAAGAAGTTTAAAGCATAGGGTCGGTATTACATCATACCGCCCATGCCTCCCATTCCGCCCATACCACTCATATCAGGCATAGCAGGTTTATCTTCTTTAATTTCACTGATTGTAGCTTCAGTTGTCAAAAGCATACTAGCTACTGAAACAGCATTCAATAACGCCACTCTTTCTACTTTAACCGGATCAATAATACCACTTTCAAGCATATTTACATATTCGCCTTTTGCAGCATCAAAGCCCACGTTTTCTTCTTTGCTATTTTCTACAGTGTTTACTACCACACCAGCATCAAAACCTGCATTTTCTGCAATTTGTCTTAAAGGTGCTCTTAAAGCTCTTTCTACGATAGCTGCACCAATAGCCTCATCACCTTGTAGATTTAAACTGATTTTTGATTTTGCTTTGATTAATGCAGCACCACCGCCTATTACTATACCTTCTTCAACTGCAGCTTTTGTAGCACTTAATGCATCATCAACTCTGTCTTTTTTCTCTTTCATTTCAGTTTCAGTGGCAGCACCAACTTTAATCACTGCAACCCCACCACTTAATTTAGCTAGTCTTTCTTGTAATTTTTCTCTATCATAATCTGAACTTGTTTCAGCAATTTGTGCTTTAATTTGGTTGATTCTTGCATCAATATTTGCTTTCTCACCTGCACCATTTACAATAGTTGTATTATCTTTATCAATGATCACGCTTGAAGCTTGACCTAGATCTTGAATACTAGCACTTTCTAAAGTTCTTCCAAGCTCTTCAGAAATCACTTCACCACCTGTTAAGATAGCAATATCTTCAAGCATAGCTTTTCTTCTATCGCCAAAGCCAGGAGCCTTAACCGCTGAAATATTTAAAACACCTCTTAATTTATTTACCACTAAAGTTGCTAAAGCTTCACCTTCAATATCTTCAGCAATAATTAAAAGTGGTTTTCCTGTTTTTTGAATTTGCTCTAAAATTGGTAGCAAATCTTTTAAGTTAGCAATTTTTTTATCAAACAATAAAATAAATGGACTTTGTAATTCAACTGTCATTTTTTCAGTGTTCGTGATGAAATACGGGCTTAAATAACCTCTATCAAATTGCATACCTTCTACTACATTTAATTCATCATTAATTGATTTTGCTTCTTCAACGGTAATTACACCATCTTTTCCCACTTTTTCCATAGCATCAGCAATTAAATTTCCGATTTTTTCATCTGAATTTGCAGAAATTGTTGCAACTTGAGCGATTTCTTTTTTATCTTTAACCTCACGAGAAAGTTTTTTTAACTCCGCAACAATTGCTTCGCAAGCTTTATCCATACCTCTTTTAACTTCGATTGGATTAGCACCAGCTGTGATATTTCTTAAACCTTCTTTGAAAATCGCATGTGCTAAAACTGTTGCAGTTGTTGTTCCATCGCCCGCTTGATCAGCAGTTTTGCTAGCTACCTCTCTTACCAAAGAAGCACCCATGTTCTCTAAAGAATCTTTCAATTCTACTTCTTTAGCTACACTTACACCGTCTTTTGTGATAGTTGGAGCACCAAAACTTTTTTGGATCAATACATTGCGACCACGTGGCCCCATAGTCACTTTTACTGCATCATTTAGTTTTTTAACGCCTTCATAAAGTTTGTTTCTTGCTTCATCTGAAAAAAATATTTCTTTTGCCATTTTCTATCCTTTTTTTATTTAATAATCCCTAAAACATCTTCAATATTAAGAACTAAATACTCTTCATTATCAAGCTTAATCTCTGTTCCACCATATTTTGCAAACATTACTTTATCGCTTACTTTGATATCTTCTACTTCTTTGCTCACTGCAACAACTTCACCATTTAATGGTTTTTCTTTAGCATTATCTGGTATAATAATCCCAGAAGCAGTAGTTTTCATTTCTTCTAAGCGTTTTACTAAAATACGCTTTCCTAGAGGTTGAAAATTCATTTTGTATCCTTTCTAAAATGTGCCATTTTTAGCACTCTTTATTTTTGAGTGATAGAATTATACAAAAAAGAAAGTTAATTGTCAATAAATTAAGTGATTTATATCATATAAGTTTAGTCAACTAAACTAAACTTATATGATATATTATCAATAAAGGTTTATCATGAAAAAAATTCTCTATATTATTTTAGGTATCTTATCTATCATAATCCTTAGTGCTTATGTGCTACTTTTTACAAGCACAGGAAATGCTTTCTTAAAACCTAAAATAGAAGCGATTATCGCACAAAAAAGCGGCATGAATGTAAAGTTTGAAACTTTCAGCATTGGCTTTTCCCAGCTCAACATTAAAGCTAACATCGACAATCATTTTTTTGCCAATGTTGATGGAAAAATCGCTCCTTTAAGTTTGGGTTTTGATTTAAATTATCTTTTGGGTTTAAAACAAAACTACATCCAAAAACTAGGCTTGAAGAATAATGGTGATTTTACTTTTAAAGGCAATATCCTTGGTAAAAGTAGCGATTTTACCATCAACGGAAATGGATTTTTATTTGATTCTAATCTTAGCTTGGATGCAAAAATCGTAAACTACTCTCCATTAAACCTTGAATTTACAGGTAAAGATATTGATCTTGGGCAAATTTTAGATTTTGCTAATCTTCCAAGATACGCTCAGGGAAAAATCAGCATCATAAGCGATATACAAGCTAAAGACTTCAAACCAAATGGCAATGCTTTGATTTATTTTTATACCAACTCTATCAACCACAGTCTAATTGAAAAAGATTTTAATCTAACTTTACCAAAACACAGCTACATCAAAGGTGAAATTAGATCTTTAATCCAAGAAAATGAATTAATTGCAAAAAGTGAAATTTTGAGTAATTTTTTC
The DNA here is from genome assembly GCF_014931215.1 of Campylobacter sp. 2014D-0216. NCBI lineage: Bacteria > Pseudomonadati > Campylobacterota > Epsilonproteobacteria > Campylobacterales > Campylobacteraceae > Campylobacter > Campylobacter sp. 2014D-0216. The sequence goes on from NZ_CP063089.1 coordinate 1,073,777, forward strand.
CAATTTCACACACAAAAAAGTATTTATGATATTCAAAAACAAAGCCTAAACAGTGATTTTGATATCAAATTAGATGACTTAAATCAATTTTCAACTCTAGCCAAAATGAAATTACAAGGTAAAAGTCATATTCAAGGGAATTTACTTTTTGCTAATAACCAATTGCAAAAACTTGATGCAAAAATGCTTGGCTTTGGCGGTAGTTTAAAAGCTAATTTAAATAACAATGCACTCCATATCAGCACCAATGATTTACAAATAGCAGAAATTTTAAAAACTATCTCCCTACCTGCTTTCGTTGATTCGAAATTAATTTTCGATCTAAAAGCTCAAGGGCTTGATTTTAAAAATTTCACCATAAATACTCATTTAAATAAGGCAAATATCAATACTTTGGAATTTAAAAAATTAAGCAATTTAGATTTTCCAAAAGCAAGCTTTACTTTACAAGCTAAAGCTATTTCAAAAAATTCTCTTATAGATTATGAAGCTTTATTGGATTCAAATATTGTTAAAATTTCTCAACTTAAAGGCTCTTACAATCTTACCAATCAAGATCTTAAAGCTCAAGTAAGTGCCTTTATAGACAATCTAAACAAACTAAAAACTCTCACAAAGCAAGATCTTAATGGCCCCTTTAACTTAGATGCTAAAATAGATCTCAAGGCAAATCAAATTCAAAATCTTGATGCAAATATAAAAATCATGCAAGGCATCATTCATGCTAAGTCTAATGGTAAAAGTTTACAAGCAAAAATCAACAACATAAAACTAGAACAACTTTTTCCTTTAATTGGACAAAAAATTCTAGCCTATGGCGATGTTCACGCAAATGTTGATCTAAATTCGCTAGATTTAAACAACATTAATGGTAATTTTAATGCAAATATCAATGCTGCATTTAACGAAGTGGAATTATCTAAACTTTTAGAGAAAAAATTTCCAAAAAATACTTCAGCAAAAATCAACCTTGATGGAAAAATTACTCAATCAATTATTGACTTTAATGCTAATGCATTAAGTTCTTTTGCAAACATCAATTCTTTTAAAGGAAAGTTTGATCTCAACCAAATGATCCTAACAAGTACTTATAATATTTCACTACAAGATTTTTCTAAACTTGGATTTTTAGTAGATAGAAAGCTTAAAGGTAAGGCTGATTTTGATGGAAAATTGAACTTTAAAAACGCCTTAATTGATGCAAGCATTAACAGTAAAAATATTTTTAATGGCTTACTAGAAGCTACTTTGAAAAATAACATCTTTAAAGCTAAAATGCAAAATACCGATTTATCAAATCTTGCTCAAAGTTTGGATTTGCCTGATTTTTATCAAGCAAAATCTAATTTAGATATTGATTATAATCTTATAAAAGAAAGTGGTGTAGTGCTAATGAATTTAGCAGATGGTCAATTAAAGAAAAATCTCATCACAAATGCTTTAATGCTACTTTTGCAAAAAGACATCACCCAAGATGTTTACCGCAACGGCGAAGCTAAGATCAATATCAATAAAAATTTGATAGATTTAAATTTAAATTTGTTAGCAGATCGTAGCAATATTAACATCAATAATGGCAAAATCGATACAAAAAGTACTAAGTTAAACATACCTTTTAAAATCCATATCGATAGAGCAAATTTTAAAGGTACTATCAAAGGAACTACACAAAATCCAAAAGTAGACCTTGATGCTGGTAGCGTGATAAAGTCCATAGCAAACACTATAAGTGGAAACACTGCTGATGGTGCTAAAAATACAGGTAAAAAAGTAGATCAAGCCATTGATAAAATATTCAATAAATTCTTTTAATCCATCTAGCCTTTAAAAGGCTAGATTTTTAAAACAAACCGAATTTGCCATCTTTTTTCTTAAATAATACTCTCATTTTTGCATCCATATCATTAAAAACTAAAAATATATCCTTGCTTGCTTTAAGCTTCTCAAGCGCCTCATCAATTTCCAATGGCTTATATAACTCAAGCTCCATAGGCACAATCTCATCTTCTTCGATCATACTTGGTAATACTAAATTTTCTTTGATCTCATCTTGGTGCTTATGGGTAATATTTTTATCATGCAATCTTCTTAAAACTTTAGCAATTCTATCGATTGCTAAATCTACTGCAGCGTATAAATCTTTGTCTTTTTGCTTAACCACTACCGTATTAATACCGGCTAAATTAATACTAAATTCAGCCCAAAATCCTTTTTTACCATGTCTTTCATCAGCGCTAATCACACAACGTGCAGAAATCACATCTAAACCATACTTACTTAAAGTATCGAAGCTTTTTTCCACATACTCTTTGATTGATTCAGTTAATTCAAACTGCTTTCCAACTATACTTGTATTCATTACTTCTCCTTTTTTTGAAGTCGAATACATTATAACACTATAATTGTAAAGAAATAACTTTTATAAATAAAAAATAAATTAAAATTTTAAAGGATTTAATATTTCTGCACCTTCTAGTGATAGCTTCTTGCCTTGAAAATGTGTTTTACAAAAAGAAACAATTAAAGCATGAAAAATTTGATACAACTCATAAAGTTTGCATTCTTTTCCTATTAAAGTATTTAATTCTTGCTGATGCTTAGCTATATCTTGTTTTAAAAATTCCGCCAAATCTTCATAACTTTGATACTCACACCCTAAATACTGTGTGATTTTGGCGCTGTATGCATCTACAACTAAAAATTCTTTTTTACAAATATAATTTAAAATGCCATCAGCACTTTCTTGACCAAAACCCTTAATACTTAAAATCCACTCTCTGTCTACTTGCACTTTAAAATCTTCAAAAGAATCAAAATCTTGAAAAAACTTTTGGATAAAATTTTTTATATACTTTGCCTTAGTATTATAAAACCCACTAGGTTTGATCAAAAGTGCTATTTCTTGCGTATTTAATCTATGTAAATCCTCTAGCGTGGTAATGTTTGCTTGTTTTAAATTTACCAAAGCTTTTAATACATTTTTCCAGTTTGTATTTTGAGTTAATACCGCAGATACTAAAATTTCAAATTCACTTAGACCATTATTTTCAAGCCATTCAAAATCCTTGTATTTTATATTTGCATTAATTAAGGCTTTAAAAATTTCATACCCACTCATACGTTTTCATTCTTTCTTAGATACATCAATACTGCTTCAATCACATCATCATCATCTTTACTTTTTGCTTTAATCACCTCTTTGCTCTCATCATCTTTAACAAAACAAATATTTTGTTCATAATTACTTACTAGCTTATAATGCTTACTCGCTAAAATTTTTATGATGATTAGATCTAAAAACTGTTTTGTGAAAATATCGGGCTTGCCAAAACGATCATTCATTTCGCTTTCTATTTCATATACCTCATTCACATTCGTACATTTACTTAACCTTCTATAAAGCTCCAATCTTAAACGATCTTCGCTGATATATTCACTATTTAAAAATGCATTGATATTTAATTTTAGGTCAATTTTCTTTTCTTTGAGTTCTTCTTTTTTACTTAGCTTATTAATCTCATCTTCTAACATTTTAAGATACAAACTATAACCAATTTGTTCTATATGTCCACTTTGATCCACACCTAATAAATTTCCACCACCACGAATTTCTAAATCATGATAAGCAAGCACACTTCCTGAACCTAGATAAGAATTACTTTCTAAACTTGTAAGTCGTTTTAAAGAATCTTTTGTGATCTTTTCTTTATCTTCAATGAGAAAGTAACAATATCCCTGCTTAGCGCTACGTCCTACCCTTCCTCTAAGCTGGTGCAAATCAGCCATGCCAAAACGATCTGAATTTTCTACGATAATAGTGTTAGCATTAGCTAAATCGATACCGCTTTCAACTATAGAAGTACAAAGCAATAAGTCATATTCTTTATTTTCAAATTTAATCATCTCTTCTTCGGTTGTTTTTGCATCGATTTTAGAATGCAAGATTAGAATTTTTAAACTTGGAAATAAATCCAAAAGATATCTTTTACAATTTTCAATACTGGCTATATGATTACGTATATAAAAAATCTGCCCCGCTCTTCTTAATTCTCTAGAAACAGCTTCTTTAATCAAAGCATCATTGCTTTCTCTAACAAAGGTGCGCACATCTAAACGATCTTCAGGAGGAGTTTGTAAAACACTGTATGATTTTAAAGAGCTAAGTGCTTGATTTAAACTTCTTGGTATAGGCGTAGCTGACATAGATAAGATATGCGAGTTTTTACTTAACTCTTTAAGTTTTTCTTTTTGTTTTACACCGAATTTATGTTCCTCATCTATCACCACTAAACCCAAATTTTCACACTCAACCCCTAAAAGCGAGTGTGTACCAACTACTACACAAGGTTTATTTTCTTTTAAAAATGCCAAAACTTGTTTTTTTTCTTTTGTGCTAGTAAAACGGTCTAATTTAAAAACCTCTATATCAAAAGGATCAAACCTTCGCTTTAAAGTTTTAAAATGCTGCGCTGAAAGCAAGGTTGTTGGCACAAAAAACAAAGCTGTATAACCACTTTTTACACATGTAAAAATAGCATTCATAGCGATTTCTGTTTTTCCAAAACCCACATCGCCACTTAAAAGTCTATCCATTACTTGCATACTTTTCAGATCTTGACTAATCTCTTGGCACACTTGAAGCTGATCTTTGGTATAGAAAAACCCTGCTTTATTTATAAACTCATCTTGTAATTCTTGAGTGATTTTTAATTCTTTTGCTTTTATCAATGCTCTAGCTGCTGCTAAAGATACAATATTAGAAGCAATAGCAAAAAGTTTTTCTTTTAATCTTTCCTTGATCTTTAAAAAGCTTCCCTTGCCAAGCTTATCCAACAAAGGTATACCACCACTTGCGCCGATATATTTGTCAATCATGTATAAATTTTCCACAGGCAATAAAAGCTTATCGTTATTTAAATACCCAAGCGCCACAAATTCTTTTCTAGCTCCTGCTATTGCAATGATTTCAAGTCCTAGAAATTTAGCTACACCATAATCCTCATGAACAACAAAGTCTCCTACCCTAAGTTCATCTATAACTAAGCTTGCTTTTCTAATTCTTTTACTTTTTTCTTTTTTATTCAAAGAAATGATCAACTTATCTTGAGTGATAAGATTAACCCTTTCTTGTGCAATTTTTAACTCCACATTAGAAGTATCTTGTAAATTTAAAGCTTTAAACAAAGCTTCGTTTTTTGCCAAAACTATAATATGCTTGTCTTTGTGAAAAGTAAAAAAATCCTGATTATACGCACTAACTAAGTCTTTATGTAATCTTGCTTCAGGTAAGATATTTTGGTTTATCCTACTAATATCTTCTTCATAATCACTTACATCAAATTTTTTAATGCTTACAAATTTTAAATTTAAATAATCACAAAAATCATCAATACACCAAAAACCCAAAGAATTTATATCATTCACAATACTTTGGCTTTGGAAATTTTGAATTTTTTCTTGTAAATTATCATACTGTTCTTGATTAAAAGCACCTAAAAAAGGGCAAATTTCGATCATAGAAAGCTCATTGGGGATTGACTTTTGCGTATTGATATCAAAATACCTAATACTTTCCACCTCATCAGAAAAAAGTAAAATTCTAAAAGGTTGCTCTTCGTTAATCGCAAAAATATCAATAATATCTCCACGTATAGAAATTTCACCTTTATCTTGAACAATATCAACAAATTCATAACCACTATGTAAAATTTCCTCTTTAAACTTTTCCAAAGCAAGCAATGAATTTCTTTTTAAAGTGATATTTTTTAAATGTTTTTGACCTGGTAATTTTTGTAAAACTGTCTTAATAGGAGAAATTAAAATCTTTTTTTCATCTTCTTTATAATAAGCATTTAAAACCTTACAAATTTCAAAAAGCTCTTTAGAAAAAGATCGTAAATCGCTACCAAATTCAGCCCTAAAATCAGGTAAAACAAAGGTTTTAAATTGCAAAAATAAACTAACTTGAGCTAGTTCATCTGCTTCTTTATCATCTTCACAAACAATAAGCTCAGGCTGGTTGTTTAATAAGTATTCGTATAATTTAGCTTGCATTATCTGAATTTTCTACACTAACATCAATGGTAGCGAGTTCTTCATCTTTTTCTACAATCTTACTACTTCCATTAAATTTACCACCATTTTCTATACTTAGTTGCTTGACTATGATATTACCATTTAACACACCGCCAGATAAAATTTCTAGTGAATCAACTTGCATTTCCCCTTCAAAAACACCATTGATAACAATTTTACTCGCTTTTACTTGTCCTTTTAACACACCACTTTTACCTATAACTATAACATTGGAAGAATTCACCACTCCAGTGATTTCTCCATCTAAATGTAACATAGAATCAAAGTAAAATTTTCCTTCTATTTTTGCTCCGTTTGAAATGACTGTAGTTTCGGATACTGTAGCAATAGAGCCTTTATTAAAGATTGCCATGGAACTCTCCTTTCTTTTTCAAAAATTTGTTCATAATTCTTTCGGTTTAAATCTATAAAAATTTTAGGATCTAAAAGTTTATTAATAAATCTAACCTCATAATGCAAATGCGGACCTGTTGAAAGTCCGGTATTTCCCGTATAACCTAGTAAATCACCTTTTTTTACAAATTGACCCGCTTTAACCACATCTTGACGTGTCATATGCGCAAAAACTGTTTTAAAACCAAAATTATGGATCAAAATCACTGAATATCCATAGCCATTATTACTATAAGCAGCATATTCTACTACCCCATTTGCAGGAGCATAAATAGGAGTTTTTAACGCGGCTCTTAAATCAATTCCTGGGTGAAATTCTTTTTTATTTAAAATAGGATGATGTCTCCAACCAAAATTACCCGTAACGCCTTTATCCTCTATCACATGACCATTTGGAATTTGCGTTAAAAACAAATAAGCTTGATCGTTTGTAAGCTTAACCTTTTCTAATCTTTCTGGTATATCCAAACTTTCATCTTGCTTTAAACCTAAATTATCTTCAATATCTGCAAGCTGGGTTTGAAGCTCATCGTATAAAGCAGTTTTTTCCTCTAAACTTTTTTGCATACTTTCATTTTGAGAGAATAACTTCGTGTTTGTAGCTGATAATGCTTCTTGCTCTTTTAAGAGCTCTGAACGCTTATCTGCTAGATAATTAATATACAAGGCACCCAACACAATAACGATAAAAACAAAAGAAGTAAAATAAAGCACTACTTTTTTAATAATTTGACTTAATAAAAAATGCCTAGAACCATTGACATCTGTTATAGTCAAAGTAAACTTATCTTTCATTATTTCCTCTTAAAAAATTTTCTACCAATACAAAAGATCCAAACACCAAATACAACTCATCTTTTTTTATAGCCTTAAATTTTTGATAAGCAATATTTAATTTTTCCAAATTTTCAAGCAAAACAGAACCTGCCAAAGGTCTATCTCTACTCTCATATTCATAAATCTCAACTATTTTTATAATAGGCTTTAAAACCTTTAAAATTTTATAAGAATCTTTATCTAAGAAACAATTATAAACTAAGTGAACTTTTTTTTCCTTGAAAATTTCAACCAAAGCCAAAGCAGCCATCTCATTATGCCCCACATCAACAAATACATTTTGGCTAACTTGCTCACATCTTCCTCTTAAATCAAGTCTTGGTAAAGAGATGATGCTTTGGATTATTTTTGTCTCATCATAAGCACAAATTAAAGCTAAAGCTTCCAAAGCCATCAATAAATTCTCTTTTAAAAAAGGCGCTAATTGATTTTTATTTATGTATTCTTGCACATATTGGTTGATTATTTCATTTTTATTCCAAGAACTTACATATAAATGGGCTTGTTTTAGCTTGGAAATTTTTTGAGCTAGACTTAATACCTTTGGCTCTTGATTACAACAAATCAAAGCATTGGCGCTCATGGCTTTTAGTTTTGTTCTTGCTATTTCTTCTAAATTTTTACCTAGTAAATCTTGGTGATCAAACCCTATTTTAGTATAGATGCTAAAATCCCTTTCAAACACACTAGTAGCATCATACTCCCCACCTACTCCGGCCTCTAGTATAATATAATCACAATTTTCAAAAACAAAAAAAGCTAAAAAAGTTGCATATTCAAAATAACTTAATCTTTTTACATCTTCTAAAAAAATGCTTTCTAGTTTCTCATGAGCTTTGTCCAAAAGCTCATCACTTACAACCTCTCCATTGAGCCAAAATCTTTCATTAAATTCAAAAATATGTGGACTAGTATAATGTCCTACCTTATAACCTTGTTTTAAAAGTAAAAGAGCTAAAAATCTACCTGTGCTACCTTTGCCATTGGTTCCAATGATTTGAATGTTTTTAGTTTTTACAAAATGCTCTTTGTATTTTTCATACATACTCATCATGAAAAATCTACTAATTTTTCGCACATGCATTGTTTTTTGTGAAAGAACTTGTTGTAATTTCATTTTAGGCTTTATGGATTAACTCTTTTAAAATATCGCCATCTGGAAATTCTTTTTTTTCTATACAAGATGATGTAATGACTAACTTTACCACTTCTTCTTTATATATAAACTTATAATCATCAATCATTTTCAAGGCTTTTTCGGTAAAAATTTGCGCCTCTTCTAAATTTTTCCCTGGTAAAATAATCAAATAAGAACTTTCATCTAAAATCCAAATTTCACCTATGTTTTTACATAAATCTTTAAGCGTTTTTTTAAACTTTACACTGATAGTTTTAAAACTATCAATACCATAAGTATTAATCACATGTTCAATATTATCAACCTTGAAAAAACACAACGCATAATTAACTGCGTACAATCTATAGTTTTCATCAAGTTTTTTAAGTTCTTGAGCAAGATTCCATTGTTCTCTTTGCTCATCATCGCTAGTGGCTTGAATTTGGGTTTTAATTTGAGCTATTTGCTCATTAGCATACAAAAGTTTATCTTTCAAAGTATCAAAATTAACCTGTACGTTACCATTTTCATCTTTAGCTAAAGCATTAATGAATTTCACATCTTCTTGACTGTTGTTATAAAGCTTTGAAACCATCTCATTTAAGCTTTCTAAGTGCTGATTAAAAAAAGAAAGATTTTTTTGTATATAGTATTTATCTATGGCTTCTTTTTTTTGCAACATCAAGCAATACTCGTGTGCAAATTCTTTTCTAGCTATTAATTTAGGATTATCTTTCAAACTCTGCCTAAATTGCTCCAACTCTTTGCTTTCTCCAAACAAAGGCTCCAAAGAAAGCAGTAAAAGTTCTGCTTGTTTTTCATAAGATCGCTCTTTAAGCATAGCAATAAGTCTTTCAACTAAGGAGTAAAAATCCAAAAAAGCTCGAATATTAAATTCCTCTAATTTTTTTAAAAGCTCTCCATCTTCATAAGACTTTTCAAGCTCTTTCCATTTTGCCCTTAAAAGATAAATTGTTTCTATATCCATCGCTTGAGATAGCCTATGTTGGGTAATTTGTGCTAGTTCTTTAATCTTTTTGTCTTTACTAATACCTAATTGCTGAATAATCAAATCTAACAAAGCATAAACATCTTCATATTTTCTACTTACTTGTCTATTAAGTCTAGAAACCAAAAACATCAAAAACTCATCAATCGTACGAATACTTTTTCTTTTTAACTCTTGTTTGTATGTATCATCTAAGAGATTAGTGTATTTTTCTATTCTCGCTTTATTAAAACTTATCACCCCTGCTTTTCTAGCGCACTCTTCAAATACTTCGCTATAATTTTCAGGAGTGGGGTGTAGTTTACGTTCTTTTAATTTAATTAATGTTTCTTTGGCAATTTCATTAATATGACTTGGCATTATAACCCTTAATAGCTATAATAGAAACAAACTCATCAAAGGCTTCACTTGAGGCATTTTTAATCGCTTCAAATCTAGCTTGATCACTGATGATAGAATTAGGATTGATATCAAAGTTATAACTTCCTTTGGTATTAACAAGTTCTTCTTTTCCATTTTTATAACGCATTAAAAATTCCAAATAAAGCTCCGCTTTGTAGTTTACAACATAACCATTTTTATCATACACCATAGGGTGAAATTCAAGTTTTTTCATTGTCACTATGATGGAACTATCAGCATTATACTCATCTGTAATTTTCCTGCCTAACTTATTTAGCATCGCTTCTCTTAGAATATCTGTGATATATACGCTATTTCCAGGATCTTGCTTGCTGATATTGATTTTTAAAAAAACATTTTCACCTAAAACCCTACTTGCCATTTGAGATGATGGAATATATCCACAAGCTACGATCAAAAATGCAAAACAAAATACAAAGTATTTTTTCATTTAACCACCAAATTGACTAATTTTTTATCAATATAAATTTCTTTAATTATCTCTTTACCTTCTAGCCATTTTGCTACACTTTCTTTAGCTTGGGTTAAAACCTGCTCATTATTAGCCTCTGAAGCAATCTCAATCTGCGCTCTTTTTTTACCATTTACACTAATGGCGATATTAAAACTATCTTTTACAAAAACTTCATTTTTAAGCTCTAATACTTTGAAATTTTCACAAGTAAACAAATGCTCACTCAACTCAAAGCAAACATGTGGGATAATAGGTTCTAAAATATTTAAGATAATATAAAAAGCTTCTTTTAAGATCTCTTTGTGATTGATTGCATTTAATGCATTTAGCGCTTCCATACAAGCAGCTATTAAGGTATTAAAAGCAAAGCTTTCCTCATAAACTTCAAAAGATTTTTTCAAAGCTTCATACACTTTCATTCTAGCGTATTTTTCATCCTTACTTAAACTTTGATGATCAATCTCTCCTAGTTTTCCACCTTCCAAACTCATAGCTTTTTCATATAGTCTATTAATAAATTTAAATGCACCTTCTAAGGCACTATCGTTCCATTCAAGTTCCTTAGCAGGTGGTGCAGCAAATAATATAAACAATCTTGCACTATCTGCACCATATTTTTCTATAATATAATCTGGATCAACCACATTGCCCTTAGACTTACTCATTTTGGCGCCATCTTTTGTCACCATACCTTGAGTTAGTAATCTATTAAAAGGCTCATCATCTTTTAAATATCCTAGATCTCTAAGTGCTTTTTGGAAAAATCTAGCATAAAGCAAATGCAATATTGCGTGTTCAATCCCGCCAATATATTCATCAACATTCATCCAATAATCAACACTTTTTTCATCAACTGCTTTTTCTTGCCATGTTTTATCATCGCTTGCAAAACGCGCAAAATACCAAGAGCTTTCAAAAAATGTATCCAAGGTATCACTTTCTTTTTGTGCCTCTTTACCACATTTTGGACAAGCACACTTTTTCCATGTCTCATGTTTATCTAGTGGATTGCCCTCACCATTAATCACCACATCTTCTGGTAAGGTAATAGGTAAATTTTCTAACTTTTGAGGAACCAATCCACAGCTATTACACTTAATCATAGGGATAGGAGCACCCCAGTATCTTTGTCTAGAAACCCCCCAATCACGAATTTTAAAATTAGTAACCTTTTTACCTATACCCAAAGCTTCAATTTTCAAACTAATTTTTTCTCTTGCTTCATTACACTCAATATGGTTAAATTCTCCACTATTAACCAAAATGCCATCTTTTAAAGTATAACATTGTGCATCATTTTCGTCTTTGTAGATAACTTTTTTTATAGCTAAGTTATAAGTTTTTGCAAACTCATAATCTCTCTCATCATGAGCAGGCACACTCATAACCGCTCCACTACCATAATCACTTAAAACAAAGTTAGCTACCCACAAAGGAATTTTCTCTTTGCTTAGCGGATGAATAACATGGAGATTTAAAAAATATCCTTCTTTTACCGCAGCCTGTCTTTGACGTGGGGTTTGGTTTTGTATATTTTGAATTTTAGCAATCACATCTTGATCTAATAGCTTTTTTTCGATTAATTCATTTACTATTGCATGATCAGGTGCCAAAGCGATATAAGACACACCATAAATTGTTTCAGCTCTTGTAGTAAATACATTGATTTTTACCGCATCAACTTTATCATTTTCTTCTAGATCAAAATCAAAACTAAGTCCTGTGCTTTTACCTATCCAGTTTTCTTGCATGGTTAAAACTTGATTGGGCCATTTTCCTTCAAGTTTTTTTAAATCCTGCAGCAACTCATCTGCATAGGCAGTGATTTTTACATAATATCCTGGCATTTTCTTACGAACAACTTCATGCCCACAGCGCCAACATTTACCATCTTCAACCTGCTCATTAGCTAACACTGTTTTATCATTTTCACACCAATTTACTTCAGCTTCTTTGGTATAAATTAATCCTTTTTCATACATTTTAATGAAAAATTCTTGCTCAAATTTAGTGTATAAAGGATCAGAAGTTGCAAGCATTCTTTTTTTAGAAAAAGAAAATCCTAAAGAAGCGAGCTCATTTTGCATGTAGTCAATATTTTCATAAGTCCATTTTTTAGGGTGAATGCCATGTTTTATCGCAGCATTTTCAGCAGGCATACCAAAGCTATCAAAACCAATGGGATGTAAGACATTAAAGCCTTTTTTTCTATAATATCTAGCCATAGCATCACCAATGCTATAATTTCTCACATGTCCCATATGAATTCTACCACTTGGATATGGAAACATAGATAAAATGTATTTTTTAGGCAAAGAAAAATCATCTTTTGGTTCAAAATACTCTTTTTCTTGCCAAATTTTTTGCCATTTTTTTTCTATTTTACCTGCTTCATATGCCATTTTCACTCCTAGTTTTCTTCTTGATTTTTCACTGAATCTACTATAACTAAAATCATCGAAAAGATATTAGCTATCAAAGCTCCTATCGCCAAAGTATAAACCATCACATTGGCTTCTGGGTTGATTTGAATTAAAGCAAAAGCTGGAATTAAATGCAAATCCGCCACTAAAGAACTTGCAAATAACTCAGCTGCTAAGAAATTTCTAACTCCAATTTTCAATAAAGTAGAAATCAAATTCACACAAGCTGCAATAAATAATGCAACCTCGTTTTGATCATATAAAAATCCTGCGGTTGTAGTTAAACTCATTAAAGCAAAAAAGATATAAATAACCTTACCCCAATTCATTTTTACACTGTTCCTTTTTCATACATCGATCTTAATTTTTCTTTTTCTTGTTTCTTTTTGATTTTTTCTAATTCTTTTTGGCGATATTGTGCAACACTAAATTTAAACCATAAAAGTGCTGGACTTGCCACAAAGATAGAACTTGCAGTACCTGCTACAATCCCCACTATCATGGTTAAAGCAAAGCCCTCTATCATCGATCCACCAAAGAAATAAAGCACCACTACAGTAATTAAAGTTAAACCTGTAGTCAAAGTTGTTCTTGATAGAGTTGCTGAAACTGATTCATTGATAATGAGATCAAGTTTTGAATTTTTACTAGTTTTAACACCTTCTCTAATCCTGTCAAAAATAATGATTGTATCATTTAAAGAATAGCCAAGCACTGTTAAAACAGCCGCTAAAATATCTAAATTTACATCAATTTCAAATAAAGCAATAGCGCCCAAAGTAATAACAATATCATGAATTTCACAAACTATAGAAGCCATAGCAAAACGCCATTCAAATCTTATTGCTAAATAAATCAAAATCGCAATCAGTGAAATTCCTACTGCCATAAGACCTTTATTGCGTAATTCATCACCTACTTTTGGACCTACCACATCCACACGGCGCACCTCAAAACTACCAGTTCCTTGCAATAAATTAGCAATACTCACACCAATATCACTTCCCAAGCTATCGCTACTTCCTGAAAAACGAATGATTACTTCATTATCACTACCAAACTCAGTTACACTTGCACCTTTTAAATTTTCATTAGCAGCTAAAGCATTACGAATTTCAGCTAGTGGCGCTTTTTGCTCATACTGCAACTGCACTAAAGTACCGCCAGTAAAATCAATTCCAAAATTTAAGCCCTTAGTAAAAAGAACTACAATAGAACCAAAAAATAAAATAAAAGATAAAGAGATTGCTGCAAATCTCATTTTCATAAAATCATAAACATGTTTTTGACTAAAAAATTGCATCAAGGTCTCCTATATCCAAACCATAATCTCGTATTATTGCTTTTTTCCATACGATTCATAAACATTTCAAACATACCATGAGTTCCTATAATAGAAGTGATCATAGAAACCAAAATACCAATACTCAAAGTTACCGCAAAACCTTTCACAGCACCTGTACCATAAGCATAAAGCGCTATTGAGGTAATAAGCGAGGTAATATTAGCGTCTAAAATCGCACTCATAGCATGCTTGTAGCCATTTTCCACACTTTGTCTTATACTAGCACCCTCACGCAGTAATTCTCTGATTCTTTCATTAATAATAACATTAGAGTCTACTGCCATACCCACAGTAAGAACAAGTCCTGCCATACCAGGTAGGGTTAAAGTTGCTCCAAACATCGCCATTACAGCAATGATAACCAAAATATTTGCAACCAAAGCAATATTTGCAAAAACTCCCGCTATGCCATAATACATCACCATAAAAGCAATAACCAAAATAGAAGCACCCGCTAAGGCTATCATACTCATTTTAATACTATCAGCACCCAAAGATGGTCCAACACTTCTTTTTTCAAGCATTTTAACCGGTGCTAAAAGCGCCCCACTTCTTAAAGCAATCGCCACATCATGAGCTTCTTCGACAGTAAAACTACCACTAATTTGCCCACTACCCCCGCCTATTCTTTCATTAATTCTTGGTGCTGAATAAACCTTATCATCTAAAACTATAGCTAAGCGTTTACCTACATTATTTCCAGTATAATCTCCAAATTTCTTCGCACCTTCTGAATTTAAAGTAAAATTAATCACGGGAAGATTATTGCTTTGTGCAAAACCTACCTTTGCATCTGTTAGCATAGAACCATCAAGAATTGGTATAGATTTTACAAGATATTTAATTTGTGGATTTTTCGCATCTTCAAAAATCAAATCTCCATATTCAGCTGCTTGGCTTGGTGTGAGATTGTTTACTTGATCTATTCTAACATCATCTACTTCCATTAATTGCAAATGTGCCGCTTTTGCAATAAGCTCTCTAGCTCTAGCTTCATCTGCAGCAGTTTTTATACCTGGAAGTTCTACTAAAATTTTATCCTCACCCGATCTTGCTACATTTGGTTCTGCAAGACCAAATTGATCTAGTCTGTTTCTGATTGTTTCAACAGCTTGTAAAATAGCTTGTTCGTGAGTTAATTTGATTTCTTCTTGGGTTAAAGAAAGTGTGTAGTGTAAATTATCAGTTGTAATGGCCAAACCTTTAATATCTTTTAACAATAAATCCACCTTGGCCACATCATTATCATCTAATAAGGTAAATTCAATACTAGCATTATTAACTTTGATTTTATCAACAATAATATCTTCTTTATTGATAGAATAACTCAAAGAAGAGGCTATGGATTTAACCTTTGATTTAACTGCCTCTTCCACTTCCACGCCTAATAACATATGCAAGCCACCTTGCAAGTCAAGTCCTAGATTGATCTTTGCTCCGCTTTGGGTCTGCATAAAAGAAGGTATAGAAAATACAAGTCCTATAAGAAAAACTACAAAGAAAATAATACTTCTATAAGTAATCTTTCCACTACGCATCAATTTTCTTTGCTATAAAATCTCTAGAAATTTTTACAACTACATTTTCATCATTAAGCTTAACTTTGATAAAATCCTCTTCTGGTTTTACCACCTCGCAAATTATTCCACCATTGGTGATGATTTTATCTCCTTTTTCTAAAGATGAAACCATCAATTTGTGGTCTTTTGCTTGTTTTTGTTGTGGTCTAATAACCAAAAAATAAAAAATCGCAAAAAGCACAATGAGAGGCAACAATGAAGTCCAAATATTTCCGTTTTCTGCCATTTCTTCCCCTTTTTTTAAAATTCATAAATTCTAATTCTACCACTTTTAAAATAATAAAAGCCTTTTTTTCTGCACTTTTATTGTCAAATTTTATTTATTTTTCTTTTTTTGAAAATTTACTTTTTGAATTTATCTCTCCTTTTTTAAGTATCTATGGTTTGATATTGTTATTAAAAAGTAGAGATAAACTAGCGTATTTTTATACGGGATTTTTTATAGGAATTTTATGGTTTTGGTGGATTAGTTTATCTTCTATTTATTTTGATTTAGCCTATTTAATCCCTTTGGAGCTTATGATAATTGGCTTGATTTATGGTTTTTTGTTTTGGGTTTGTTATTTTTTCAAATATGATTTTTTAAGACTTTGCGGGATTTTTGCACTTAGTTTTATCCACCCTTTTGGTTTTGATTGGCTAAATTGGGGTGTTTTAAGCGTATATGGCATTTTCGATGCAAGCTATCAAGGTATTATAGCTATGTTTTTAATTGCTTATTTTTATTATGAAAAATATATTTCAAGATATTATAAAATAGCGATTATATTTATCTTAGTTTTAATCGGCGCACAATATGAACAAAAACCATCACAAACTCTTGGATTAGACTATAAATTAATCCAAACCAATATCCCACAAGATCAAAAATTCATACAAGAAAACCTACAAACACATTCTAAAGATATTTTTCTTCAAATCAACCAAGCTATAAAAGAAGGTAAAGAAGTAATTATCTTTCCTGAAACAGCTTTTGCTTTTGCCTTAAACAAAGCACCTAATTATCTACAAGCCTTAAAAGAACTTTCTAAACATATTATCATTATAACAGGGGCTATCAGCACCACGCCTAACCATCTATACAATAGCACTTATGTATTTGATAATGGGCAAATACAAGTTTTTAACAAACATTATCTTGTACCTTTTGGAGAAGAAATTCCACTATTTAAAAACTTTTTTAAGAAATATCTTTTAAATATAGATGAATTTTCAAGAGGTAAAGAGTTAAACCAATATACCCTCAACAATCAACTCATTACCAATGCAATATGTTTTGAGGCTACCAAAGAAAGTCTTTATAAAGACACACAAATCATGATTGCAATTTCAAATAATGCATGGTTTAGCCATTCAAGTGAATATAAACTACAAAATTTCCTAATGCGTTTTTATGCTAATAACTATCAAGTAAGTATATATCATGCGGTTAATGGAAAAGAAAATGCGGTAATTCAACCCAAAGAAATGCTAATTTTAAAGATAAAAGATAGATTTTTAAAGCAAAACGAAGCCTAAAGGCTTCATTTTACAATGCTTTAAATTCCTCAACTGCGTCTAATTTCTCCCAAGGGTAATCAGCCTGCCCTACTTGACCACGAGCAGCAACATCAGCGTACATAAAAGTATCTTTACTTGGCTTATCAAGATTAAATTTATTTTTAATCCAATTCGGAGTTAATGGAAAAGTTTTCATTACAAAATCGCTTAAAATATCATCATTTAATCTTGTATTTGTTCCCATACAGTCTACGCTTACAGAAGTTGGCTTAGCAACACCTATCGCATAAGAAAGTTGCACTATACATTTTTTAGCAAGACCTGCTGCTACAATATTTTTAGCAAGCCATCTTGCAGCATAAAGCCCGCTTCTATCAACTTTGGTATAATCTTTAGAAGATTGTGCGCCACCTCCTATTGGAGCATAGCCACCAAAACTATCCACTATAAGTTTTCTTCCTGTTAAACCACTATCATGCAATGAACTATGGTTGACATATTTGCCAGTTGGATTGATTAAAATTCTTGTTTTTTCTGGACAAAAAAGTTCTTTTGGTAAATTAGAATCCAAAATCAACTCCATCACCAAAGCTCTTAAGTCTTCTATTTTCATACTTTCAACACAAGGTGCTGAAACTACAATAGTATGAATGCTTTGCGGTTTGCAATTTTCAAAATTTTCTTTGCTAACATAATCAATAGTAACTTGAGTTTTAATATCTACACCAAGTTTATCAGGATTATTTTTTGCAAACTCATATACTTTATCACAAAGCATTCTAGCGTAAGAAATAGCCGCTGGCATATATTCTTTAGCCTCATTACTTGCAAAACCAAACATAATCCCTTGATCACCCGCGCCAATTTCTCCATCTTCTTGATCAACACCTTGGTTGATATCAGGACTTTGCTCATTTAAAAATACCATTACATCTAAATCATCAGGATGTAAACATTGCTTTTTACTAAAATGCGGATGTCCATTATAACCAATATCCGCTAAAGCTTTTTTTACAATATTTTCATAATCGTTTTTTTCAAGCTTATGTTTTGACTTAATCTCGCCACCAATGACAACTTTATTTCCTGCTACAAAAACTTCACTAGCAACCCTTGAATCTTTATCATGAGTTAAAAAAGCATCCACTATAGAATCTGCGATAATATCTGCACATTTATCAGGATGTCCTGCGCTCACAACTTCAGAAGTAAATAAATACATTTTTTTTCCTTTTTAATGTCATTACTAAAATATTAAAATTTACAAAATAATATCATATAGTAGCTTAAAAAACCAAAAAGCTTATTTAAGCTTTACTTTGCTAGAATAAATTAAAATTTATCTTAAAAAAATAAAGGCATTGAATGAATGTATTTTCATGCGTAATTTGGCACTATAAAAATGGCAATCTTATTTTACAAATTTGCATTGGAATTTTTTTGGGGATTTTAGTTGGTATTTTCTCTAAAGATTTGGCTATTTTTGCAAATATTTTTGGCGCTTTATTTACAGGAGCACTCAAGGCTATTGCACCTATTTTAGTTTTTATTTTAATCTTAACCACAATTTGCACCAAAGAATTTAATCATGGAAGTAAAAAAATTAAACATATCATTTTTCTATATATCTTTGGTACCTTTCTTGCATCTTTAAGTGCAGTAAGTGTTAGTTTTATTTTTCCCGTAGAGTTAGTATTAACCGATATTGACAAAGCATCTACAAGCGCTCCTGCGCATATAGGTGAGGTTTTTAAAAATTTATTATTTCAAGTAGTAGATAACCCTATCCATGCGCTATCATCTGGGAATTATTTAAGCATTTTAGCTTGGGCTATAGGCGGTGGTTTTGCGCTAAGACACTGCTCAAATGATGCTAAGCAACTTTTTACCGACATTAACGAAGGGGTTTTAAAAATTGTTAAATTTATTGTCAAACTTGCACCTTTTGGGATTTTTGGACTTGTAGCAAATTCAGTAGCACAAACAGGCGCAGAAGGTCTTTTAAGCTATGCTAAATTATTATTAGTTTTAGTTTTAACTATGTTTTTTGTCGCTTTTGTAATTAATGCTTTAATTGTATTTGTATACACTAAAAAAAATCCCTATCCACTTATTTTTATTTGCTTAAAACATAGTGCTGTTTTTGCATTCTTCACAAGAAGTTCTGCTGCTAACATTCCTGTAAACATGGCTCTTTGCTCTAAATTAAACATCAATAATAGTCTTTATAGTATTTCCATTCCTTTAGGTGCTACGATTAATATGGCAGGAGCTGCAGTAACCATTGCTATATTAAGTCTTGCTGCAGCACATACAGTGGGTATTGAAATCAATTTTTTACAAGCTATGCTTTTAAGCATCTTGGCTGCTTTTGCAGCTTGTGGGGCCAGCGGAGTTGCAGGAGGATCGCTTTTACTTATTCCTCTTGCTTGCTCGTTATTTAGTATTGATTATGATATAGCTATGCAAGTTGTGGCGGTTGGTTTTATTATTGGAGTGATACAAGATAGCGTAGAAACAGCTTTAAATAGCTCTACAGATGTTTTATTTAGTGCGATTTGTTCAGAGAATGAATTAAACTTAAAAATTTAGGAGGACTCATGAGGCATTTAATTACTACAAAAGATTTTAGCAATGAAGAAATTCTAGCTCTTTTTAAAGAAGCTAAAGATTTCTTAGATGAAAAACCACGCACTTATCTAAAAGGCAAAAGCGTTACAACCATTTTTTTTGAAAATTCCACTCGAACTCAATCAAGTTTTGAAACAGCAGCAACAAGATTAGGTGCTAAGGTTTTAAAACTAGATGTCTCAAAAAGCAGTTCTAGCAAAGGCGAAACACTTTTTGACACAGCAGCTAACTTAGATGCAATGTCTCCTAATGCCATTGTAGTCAGACATAAACATTCAGGTGTGCCACATATCTTAGCAAATTACACTCACTGTCCTATTGTCAATGGTGGCGATGGCAAGCATGCTCATCCTACTCAAGCCTTACTTGATCTTTTTACTATAATGGAGCATTTTAACTATGATATAAAAGGTAAAAAAATAGCCATTGTAGGAGATATCAAAAACTCACGCGTAGCTGCTTCAAATTTGGAATTATTGCCTCGTTTTGGTATAGATATCACGCTAGTGGCCCCACCTCATTTTATGCCTAATTATCCTCTTAAAAAAACAAATAAAATAAAAGAAGTTATTGATGAAGTAGATATCATCATGAGTCTTAGAACACAAACAGAAAGACACAATGTTCCAACCTATGCATCACTTAAAGATTATGCAAATGATTTTTGCATCAACAAAGAGCTAATCAAAGACAAAAATATCATCATTTTACACCCGGGCCCTGTGCATAGAAATATTGACATTAGCGATGAAATTATGGCAGATAAAAGATCTAAAGTTTTAACTCAGGTTAAAAATGGAGTTGCCATTAGAATGGCTGTATTAAAAAAACTCATTTTAGAAAGTTAAAATCATGCAAAATTGGAATTTAAGTGTATTATTTAAAGATGAGCAAGAATTAAATGTGTTTTTGCAAAACACCCAAGAAGAAGCTTATAATTTTAAAAAACAATATGAAAACCAACTACATCATCTAAGCGTTGAAGTTTTTTTACAAGCTTTAAAAGATTACGAAACGCTAATTTTAAAGCTTTCTCATATATTAACTTATGTATATTTAAATTTTGCTCAAGATACTACCCAAGGTGCTTTTTATGCAAAATACGAAAATCTAAGCAAAAAAATAGAAGAAAATCTTTTATTTTTTGAACTTGAATTTTGCGAACTTAAAGATGAACAAAGTCAAGCTTTTATTGCTTTTTGCAAGGGTTATGAATTTTATCTAAACAATCTCATCTTACACAAAAAACACAATCTTTCTAAAAAAGAAGAAAGAGTTATCCTTGCTTTATCAAGCACGGGATCTAACGCTTTTGCAAGATTGTTTGATGAAACTTTTAGTGCTTTAAAATTTAACTTTGAAGGACAAAAACTAAGCGAAGAAGAAATTTTAAGCAAACTTTACCACCCTGATAGAAGCATTAGAAAAAAAGCTTCAAAGTGTTTTAGTAAAACCTTAAAAAAACAAAACAAGCTTTTAGTATATATTTTCAATATGATCAAAACTGAACTTGCTAGTATTTGCGAGCTAAGGTCCTATGAGAGTCCAGAAAGCTCAAGACATATGAGAAATCAAATTTCTAAAAAAAGCGTTGATGCGCTTATTTGCGCAAGTGAAAATAGTTTTGACATTGTCTCTAAATTTTACAATGCAAAGAAAAAAATCTTAGGTTATAAAAAATTAAAAGACTATGATCGTTATGCGCCTATTGGCAAGGAAATGCAAATTGATTTTAATCAAGCAAAAGACATTGTTTTAGAAGCTTTTAAAAACTTTTCTTGTGATTTTTATAAGATCGCTAAAGATGCTTTTGATAATCATTGGATTGATGTATATCCTAAAGAATTTAAACAAAGTGGAGCATTTTCTCACTCAAGCACTCCTCTAAGCCACCCTTTTATACTTTTAAACTATACCAACCAAAGACGCGATCTTTTTACTTTGGCTCACGAGCTTGGCCACACCATACACCAAAAACTTTCCTATAAAGTAAGTTTTTTAAATCAAGACACGCCTTTAACCACAGCAGAAACCGCTTCTGTTTTTGCTGAGATGTTGATTTTTGATCACATTAAAGAAAATTTAAACAAAGAAGAACTTTTATCTTTATATGCAGCAAAAATCGAAGACATTTTCGCCACACTTTATAGGCAAATTAACTTTACCACCTTTGAACGTAGGTTTCATGCCAAAAAAGAAGAACTTAGCGCCGATGAATTAAGTCAAATCTGGCTTGAAGAATCAAGAAAAATGTTTCAAGATAGCGTGATTTTAACCAAAAACTATGGTCTTTGGTATTCTTATATACCACATTTTATTCATTCTCCATTTTACTGCTATGCATATGCATATGCACAACTTTTGGTTTTAGCGCTTTATGGACTATATAAAAGTGGAAAATGCACCGATTTTACTTCGATTTATATTGATTTTTTAAGTAGCGGCGGAAGCAAAAGTCCAAAAGAGCTTGTGGCTATGTTTGGTTTTGATATTGAAAGTGATGAATTTTGGAATATAGGCCTAGAGCAAGTTAGAAAACTAGTAGATGAATTTTTAAGGTTGAGCAATGATTGATAAAATACTAAACAACAAAACTTTTATAGACTTAATGCAAAAAAGCATTTATGAGTGTTTGCAAATTTTAATTCAAGAAGATATTGAATTTAACATTATTGTCAATACCAAGTTTGTCACTCTAGAGCCTCCTTTACCGCAAGATTTAGATGTAGTGAGTAAAAATCCTTATTGTGTTTTTGCGCTTGGTGGCTATACTTTTAAATCCATAGTTTTAAACAAAGAACATATTGAATTTCATGCAGGCTTTGGACCAGATGATTTTGCAACCTTTGTAAAAGTAGATTTGGGCGCAATTACCCAAATTCAAGTTGAAGATAATATCATCTTTGTTAATTTTTCTAATTATTTTAAAAAACAAAGCGAGCAAAAACTTAAAGAAAAGTCCATGAATGCTTTTTTAAACAATCCCAACAATAAAGACTTATTAAAAAGATGAATTTTTTCGAAGGATTAAACGATAGTCAAAAAGAAGCCATCATGCACATTGATGGAGCTATGCTTATTTTAGCAGGTGCGGGTAGTGGTAAGACTAAAACTATAACCACTAGACTTGCTTATTTAATTGACCATGTGGGCATTCCTGCACAAAATACCCTTACACTAACTTTCACCAATAAAGCTGCTAATGTGATGAAAACTAGAGCATTAGCACTTTTACAAGATCAAAATTTACACAATCCTCTTTTGTGTACTTTTCATAAATTTGGCTTATTATTTTTAAGGCTTTATAGTGAAAGAATTGCTAGAGCAAATAATTTTGTCATCATCGACACAGATGATAAAAAGAAAATTTTAAAAGACCTAGCAAATGAAAATCTTAAAAATTCCCTAGCAAGCATTGGGGCTTATATTTCTAACTTTAAAAACCAAAGCAAAAGCGCTCAAGAAATTCGCAAGGAATTAGAATTTTTAAAAGATGAAAAAAATAAAAATCACGAAGAGATCATTTATCTTTACGAGCAATATGAAAATTTTTTAATCCAAAATAATTTTATGGATTTTGATGATTTACTCATGTTGACCAACAAAATTTTAGAAGATGAACAATTTGCAAAAGAACAAAGCCAAAAGTACAACTACATCACAGTCGATGAGTATCAAGATACCAACACTTTACAATATCAAATTCTAAAAAAACTTTGCACATCTCATGAAAACATCTGTGTAGTAGGTGATGATGATCAAAGTATTTATGGTTGGCGCGGAGCCAAAATAGAAAATATTTTAAATTTTAAAGAACAGTTTAATAATGTAAAATTAGTCAAACTAGAACAAAATTACCGCTCAACTAGTGCTATTTTACAAGCCGCAAATGAACTAATAGAACACAATAGAAAAAGACTAGGAAAAACTTTAATCTGCACCAAAGATGAAGGCGAAGAAATTACAATTTTACAAAACGATGATGAAAAGATTGAAAGTTTTAAAGTCGCAAGAGAAGTTTCAAAACTCTTAAGCTCAGGCGTTAATCCAAGTGAAATCGCCATACTTTATAGAGTAAATGCATTATCTCGCGCCCTTGAAGAAGCTTTTAGTAAAGAAAAAATTCCTTTTAAATTACTAAGCGGAATTCGTTTTTATGAAAGAGCTGAAATTAAAGACATTATTTCTTATTTAAGATTACTTTCAAATTTAAATGATGATTATTCTTTTAAGCGCATTATCAATCGCCCAAAAAGAAATTTTGGTAATGCAAGCTTAGAAAAACTAGAAAATTATGCTAAAGAAAATCATTTATCTTTGTTTGAAAGCTTATGCGCTTTACAAGGAAGTGGCTTTTTTAGTAAAAAAACCGATAATGAATTAGAAAAGTTCATACTAAGCATACATAAAATCAAAGAAAAAGATGATATGCTTGGAATGATTTTAGCTTTAGAAGATGAATTTAAGATTAAAGAATTTTATAAAGATAATCCAGAAGGGGAAGACAAGCTTTTAAATATAGATGAGCTTTATGCAAATTTAAAAGACAAAATCACTCATGGTAACTACAATGGCTTAGATGATATTTTAAATGAAATTTCTTTATTAAACGAGCAAGATGGATTAGATAAAGAAAGCATTTGTATCATGAGTATCCATGCAAGCAAGGGGTTGGAATTTGATCATGTTTTTATCATAGGATTAGAAGAAGGTTTTTTCCCGCTTACTAGCGAATCAAGCAATATAGAAGAAGAAAGAAGGCTAGCCTATGTGGCAATCACTAGAGCTAAGAAAAAACTTTATTTAAGTTATGCTAATTCTAGATTTTACAAAGGAAGTCGTACAAGATTAGAAAAAAGTAGATTTTTTGGCGAAAGCAATGTGATCAAAAAAGAACTAACCTTAGATCATCAAAAAAATTGTTATAAAAAAGGAGATTTAATTAAACATAAAATTTTTGGCATAGGTAGGGTTACAGGAGTAAGTAAAATAGGAGCCGAAGAAAAACTTACAATCAATTTTGGAGGCATAGAAAGAATGATAATGTCAAGTTTTGTGGAAAAAGTGATATGAATAAACTTTTTGTAGCATATAAACCAAGCGGCGTGAGCTCTAATGCTTTTTTAAGCAAACTCAAAAAAAAATATAAAAACAAAAAAGCAGGTTTTTCAGGAACACTTGATCCTTTTGCAAAAGGTGTTTTACTTATAGCTTTTGATCAATATACAAAACTATTTCGTTTTTTTGATAAAAATCCAAAAGTTTACAAAGCTACACTTTGGCTAGGTGTACATTCGCTAAGTCTTGATAATCAAAACATCAAAGAAATCAACCTTATTAGTGCTTTTGATGAGAAGGTTTTAGAACAAATTAAAAACGAATTATTGGGAAAAGTGAGCTATACCCCACCTGCATATTGTGCAAAAAAAATCAACGGCGTACGCTCATATGAACTTGCAAAAAAAGGCTTTGAGGTTAATCTAAAACCATGCGTTATGGAAATTTTTTACACTAAAATTTTACATTACAACCACCCTTTTTTAACTATAGAAATAGCAGTTAGCGAGGGTTCTTATATACGCTCTTATTGTGAGTTATTTGCTAGAAAACTTGGCATCAAGGCTACGCTTAGCTCGCTTGAACGTCTAAGCGAAGGAAGATTTTTTTACAAAAACGAAAAAGAATTAAATCCTTTAGCTTATTTAAATCTTAGAAAAAATACGATAAAATATCCCCAAAAATTACACAATGGACAAAAAATATTTTTGGACGATTTAGAGATTCAAGAAGAAGGTAGCTATATTTTAGAAGAAAAAGATTTTTTTTCTATCATTTCTATCCAAGATAATCAAGTGCAATATTATTTAAATAAGGTATTAAAATGTTAATTTTATCAAGAAAAGAAAATGAAAGTATAAAAATCGGAGATGATATAGAAATCAAAGTAGTTCAAACAGGTAAAGGTTATGCCAAAATAGGCATAGAAGCACCAAAATCTTTAATGATACTACGCAAAGAACTTATTGAGCAAGTAAAGAGTGAAAACTTACATGCAATCAGCGATGAATCTATAAAGCTTGATGACCTAAGCAAAAAGCTTAAAAAATGAAAGCTTACGCTAAAGCAAATATTTTTTTAAAAATCATAGGGTTTGATTCAAGATCTTATCATTTACTACAGTCACGCTTTGTTTTATTAAAAGATATCTTTGATGAGCTAAGCTTTAGCGATGAAAAATCCAAAGAAGGTTTTGAGATTATTGGAAATTTTACCCAAGATACCATCCTTCACAAAACTTATAAAGCATTAGCAGATCTGGGTTTTTCAAACGAACTCAATGAGTTTTTCAAAAATAAAAGTTTAAAACTTATCAAAAATATACCTATAGGTGGTGGTCTTGGTGGAAGTAGCACTGATGCAGTTGCTTTTTTATTAATGATCAATGAGGCTTTAAATTTAAAACTCAACCAATCACAACTTGAACAAATCTGCCAAAAACTTGGATCTGATTTGGTCTTTTTCTTAAGTGGTTATGAAAGCGCGAATGTCAGTGGATGCGGAGAAATTGTAGAGTATTTTGAAGATGATTTAAACCAACTTGAGTTTACCTTTCCAGCTATTGAGTGTTCAAGTGCAAAAGTATATCGTGCTTTTGACGAAGGCCATTATGATTTAAATTTAAATGCAAAATTAGCTCGTGATTTTAAAACACTAAAAACAAGCGAACTTTTAAGCTATAAAAATACTGATTTAAATGATTTGTTTGCTCCTTGTGTAAAAATTTATCCTAAAATGCAAAGGTTTCTTGATGAGGCTTATTTTTTAAGTGGAAGTGGAAGTGGAGTTTTTAAGGCTAAATGATGAAAAAAACTATAGTAAAAAACAAAAAAGCTTTTTTTGATTATGAAATTTTAGAAAAATTTGAAGCAGGCTTGGTACTAAAAGGTTCTGAAGTTGTTGCTTTAAGAGCTTCAAGAGCTAATTTAAAAGATTCTTTTGTACGTATTATTAAGGGTGAAATTTTTTTACTCAATGCACACATTTCTCATCTTAGCACCACTCATTCTTTTTATAAGCATGATGAAAAAGGCGCAAGAAAACTTCTAATGCATAAAAAGCAAATCGATAGACTTTTTGGGAAAATTAGCACCCAAGGCTTCACTATAGTACCCCTAGAGCTTTATTTTAATGAAAAAAACAAAGCAAAAGCCTTAATCGCTCTAGCAAAAGGTAAAAATTTACATGATAAAAGAGAAAGCCTAAAGAAAAAACAAGCAGATCTTGAAGCAAGAGCTGCAATGAAAAATCATTACTAACAAAGGACACAAATGAAAAAAATTACTTATTTAATTTTGACCTTCGCCTTTGCATTATTTATAAACGCTTGCTCAAGCGAAGAAAAAATCGAAAATGATTTTGCTTTCACCGAATACAAAAAAGGTGATGAAATTCTTTTAAAAAGCGTTAATGGCGGTGAGAAAACTTTAGTAAGAACCCAAAATGGCTTTATAGTAAAAGGAGAAGAACACAAAATTTTAATGTTTGATTTTTTTGGAACCTTTTGCACTCCATGTCAAGAAGAAGCACCTCATCTTACAAGCTTGTGGCAAAAAAATACAGATCATTTTATCATCATAGGGCTAAGTCATTTTGAAAATGTAAGCGATCAAACTGTAAAAGATTTTGCTATCAAATATGGAGCTTATTATTTTTTATGCAACTCAAAAGAAAATAACAGAATTGTTGCGCAAGCCTTAAAAGATATCAATTACCAAAGCATGGAACAACTTCCCTTTAAAGTGGTTTTAAAAGATGGGGTTTATCAGGATTTGACAGACTTTTGGAATAAAGACTCAAAAAACTTTGTAAAATATTATCTTGGCAAGGTTTCAACTCAAACTATGCAAGAAGACATCACTAGGATATTAAATGAGTCTAAAAAGTGAAATTTTAGAACAGCAAAAACTAGCAGAACCTAAAATGTTTAAGGTTTTGCTTTTAAATGATGATGTAACAACCATGGATTTTGTGATTGAAATTTTAATGAATGTTTTTCATCATGACTTTGAAAAAGCTAGTGCAATTATGCTTGAAATTCACCATCAAGGTAGTGGGGTTTGTGGTGTATATACAGAAGAAATCGCATTAAGCAAAAAACAACAAGTTGACATAGCAGCAAAGAATAATAACTTTCCACTCCAAACAAGGATAGAAGAACAATGAAATATAAAGAATTAATTGATTCATTTATACCCAATGCAAGACATTTAAGCTTTATCAATCACCATGAATTTATCACTTGCGAACACTTACTTTTTGCTTTGGTTAAACTTAGCAATGATTTTAAGAATTTACTAGAAGAAATTGGAGATGGTGATTTACAAGGCTTTGAAAATGAATTAAAAAACTACTTAGCCAAAAACAATGAAATTTTGAAAAAAGAAATAGAACCTACTTTCTCTGTAATCTTAGAAAGTATCTTACACAAACTTAACGCAAAAAATCAAAATACAGTAATTGACTTCATCATTGCGCTTTGCAAAGAAGAAAAAGCTTATTCATATAATATTCTCAAAAAACACTTCATCGAGGAAGAAAAAATACACGAATTATTACAAAGTGCAGAATTTGAAAATTTAAAAGCCCATACCATAGAACTAGTTGAACTTGCAAAAAATGGTAAAATAGACCCGGTTATAGGTAGAAAATTTGAGCTAGAAAGAATGATGCAAATTCTAAGTCGACGTAAAAAAAACAATCCTATTTTAGTAGGTGAACCAGGGGTTGGCAAAAGTGCTGTTATTGATGGTTTAGCACTAGCCATAGCAGAAGAAAAAGTACCTAAACACTTAAAAAATTCAAAAATTTATAGTCTTGATATGGCAAGTTTACTTTCAGGAACAAAATACAGGGGAGATTTTGAAAAAAGGTTAAAAGATATCATAAAAGAATTAGAAAATATCCCTAATGCGATTTTGTTTATAGATGAAATTCACACCATAGTAGGAACAGGAGCAAGCAACGAAAGCCATGCTGATATGTCAAATTTACTAAAACCTGCATTAAGCAATGGTAATATCAAATGTATCGGTGCAACTACCTTTATAGAGTACAAAAACACCTTTGACAAAAACAAAGCTCTAAGTCGAAGATTTGCAAAAATTGATATAGATGAACCA
The DNA here is from genome assembly GCF_014931215.1 of Campylobacter sp. 2014D-0216. Classification (NCBI taxonomy): domain Bacteria; kingdom Pseudomonadati; phylum Campylobacterota; class Epsilonproteobacteria; order Campylobacterales; family Campylobacteraceae; genus Campylobacter; species Campylobacter sp. 2014D-0216. The sequence goes on from NZ_CP063089.1 coordinate 1,102,764, forward strand.
AGCGAAGCAGAGTGTTTTCTAATCTTACAAGGTTTAAGAACTAAATATGAAAATTTTCATAAAATCAAAATCAGTGATGAAATTTTACAAACGAGCATAAAATTAGCAAAGCAATTTTTACACGATAAGTTTTTGCCAGATAGTGCTATTGATTTAATCGATGAGCTTGGGGCAAGTTTTGCTTTAGAAGATAAAAAAAGTAAAAAAATAGTAAAAACAAAGGACTTGGAAAACACCTTAGCAAGAATGACGCATTCGCACAAAATTTACGAAAGTGATCAAGGAAAAATTCTAAAAAATCTAGAATCTAATTTAAAGCAAAATATCTTTGGACAAGATGAGGCTATTAAAGCTTTATGTTCTATTTTAAAACAAAGCTATGCAGGATTAAAAGGCAAAAACACCCCAAAAGGCGTATTTTTATTTACCGGTTCAAGCGGAGTGGGTAAGACTAAATTAGCTAAAAATTTAGCACAAATTTTAAATCTTAATCTTGAAAGATTTGATATGAGCGAATACTCGCAAAAACACGATGTAAGCAAGCTCATAGGAACTTCTGCAGGTTATGTGGGTTATGAAGATGGGGGGTTGCTTAGCAATAGCATTAGAAAAAACCCTTTTAGTGTAGTTTTGTTTGATGAGATAGAAAAAGCCCACCCTGATCTAACTAACACCTTTTTGCAAATTTTTGACAATGCAAGCTTAACTGATAATAGTGGCTTAAAAGCTGATTTTAAAAACGCCATTATCATTATGACTTCTAATTTAGGTCTAAAAGAAAACAATGAATTAGGATTTTTAAGTAGCGATAAAGAAAAAAGCAATAAAGCTATAAAAGATTTCTTTGCGCCTGAATTTATCAACCGTATAGATAAAATCATTCATTTTAATGATCTAAATCAAACAATTTTAGAACAAATAGTCCAAAAAGAACTTGATTTAATGGCGCAAAATTTAAATAACACCACAATACAAGCTGATAAAAATGTCAAAGAATTTCTTGCTAAAAAAACCAACAATAAAGAATTTGGAGTAAGGTTGTTAAAACGTATTATCGCGGAAGAATTGGGCGAGAGATTAAGTGATGAAATTTTATTTGGAAGATTAAAAAATGGCGGTGTTTTAAAACTCAAACTTACGAAAAATGAAAAAATCGATTTTGTATTCTGAGCTTTTAAAAAGCCCTGATGATGCGCCTGTTTTTATTAGCAAAAAACTAGAGCCCAATTTCCTACCCTATGCCTATAGCCTAGGGCTTTTTCCTTGGACTAGCAACCCTGTAACTTGGTGGTGTCCTTCACCTAGAATGGTGCTTTACCCTGATGAAGTTCGCATACAAAAAAGCATCAAAAAAGCTCTAAAAAGTTATGAAATAAAACTTGATTTTAATTTTAACTCACTCATAAAGCACTGTGCTTTGAGAAAAAAAACATGGATAAGTCAAGAATTTATAGAAGTTTACACTCAGCTTTTTGAACAAAACTTAGCCCATAGTGTTGAAGTGTATGAAGATGATGTTTTAATTGGTGGTTTATACGGGCTTATCATAGGTAAAATGTTTTTTGGTGAAAGCATGATTAGCTTAAAAAAAGATACCTCAAAAGTAGCTTTAATAAAGCTTTGTGAAATTTTAAAACCTTATGATTTTTTAATAGACTGCCAGGTACCCAATGAACATTTAAAATTTATGGGTGCAAAAGAAATGATAAAAAAAGATTTTTTAAAAATACTAGAAAACAAAGTTTCACTTGAAAGTGGCTTTAAAAATTTTAAAAATTTACTATAAAAAGATATACTTATAAATATGCAAAAAAGCTAAATATTTTGGAATGATTTTTGCTTTTAGTCTATAAAAGCTTTATTTAAAGGAAAAAACATGATAAGCCCTTTTAAATCAAAAGAACTTATTGTTGATGCTTTAGCAGGAAGAAACCTAAGAAGTCAAATGATTAGTTCTAACCTTGCAAATGTTGACACTCCTTTTTATAAAGCAAGAGATATAGAATTTGAAACTGCTTTGGTTAATAGAGCAAATGAAATTTTCAAAAAGAAAGATAAAAACGAGCTTGAACTAGCAAGTACAAATGCAAATCATCAAAAACCTTGGAAATTTCCAGATCCTAACAAATCAACTATTTATTTAAGAGATGGACATTTAGCAAGAAATGATGCAAATACAGTAGATCTTGATGTAGAAACTACTGAAATGAGTAAAAATACTATGATGATCACTGCTTTAGATGGTGTTTTAAGAAGACAAAGTAATATTTTTTCAACCATCATAGATACAAGCTCTAAATTAGGCTAGGAGAAAAATAATGGCTTATTTAAGTGATTTTGATATTAGCGGATACGGACTTAGTGCACAACGTTTTAGAATGAATGTGATTAGCTCAAACATAGCTAATGCCAATACCACTAGAACAGCTGAGGGCGGTCCATATAGAAGAAGAGAAGTGATTTTTAAAGCAACTGATTTTAATGAATTACTAAACAAGCAAATCGCTAAAGACAATAATTTTTTAGAATATGAAAATCCTTTAAATGATCCAGCTTCTCCAAAAGATGCAAAACCTGCTATAATGAGCGTAGTAGTGGATAAAGTTGTAAGAGATGATAAAGATTTCCGTATGAAATTTGACCCATCTCACCCAGATGCAAATGAACAAGGATATGTTGCTTTTCCAAATATAAACCCAGTGATTGAAATGGCCGATTTAATAGAAGCAACAAGAGCCTATCAAGCAAATGTAAGTGCTTTTACTAGCACAAAAACCATAGCACAAAGTGCGATAGATTTATTAAGAGGTTAATGAATGAACACTATTAATGGTATAAATCAATTTAACAATATTGGAAACAAAACCAACAACAATAATAACACAAATATAGGCGATGAGTTTTCAAGCTTATTGAAAAATTCAATCAACGACCTTAATAAAACCCAAGAAACAGCCGAAGCAGCTATGGTAGATATTGCAACAGGTGAAGTCAAAGACCTACACCAAGCCGCAATAGCTATTAGTAAAGCTGAATCGAGCATGAAATTTATGCTTGAAGTTAGAAATAAGGCTATAAACGCATATAAAGAAATTTCAAGAACTCAAATATAATATATGCTTTCAAACACCATTAGAAATAGAGTTTCAAAGGTAGCTTTTGCTTTTTGTATGGCTCTGTTTTTTATGGCCTTGTTTTTACTTTCTACTTTTTTTCTTACATCAAAACGCCATATACCAAACACTCAAAAAGAACAATACTTTTCCGCTCTTAGAGGTAATATCATCACAAGTGACAATTTCACTGTCACATCAAGTAGACAAATTTATAGAGCCGAAATTGATCTAAGAAGTTTAAATCCCAACAAAAAAGAATTATTTTTAACTCTTTTTCAAATTTATAGCGGTGCAAGCGATGAGCAAATGCAAGACATAAAAAAAAGAATGCTGTCTAAGAAAAAAAGAGGTTATAATTTTATATTATTACAAAATATCAACTCTAAAGATGCAAGTTATTTAAAAGAACTTTCTAAAAAACTTTACACTCAAGGTTTTTTCAAATCCTTTACCAATAGCAATGGCAGGGTTGAAACTAGAGGTCTTGACATCATCGAACACAAAGAAGATCGCGTATATATGCCCAAAGACTCACTAACACCCGTTATTGGTTATACAAGAACTTATATAGATGAACAAAGTGAAATTTTTAAAAATGTAGGCATTAAAGGCTTAGAAAAATCTTACGATGAATGCTTAAGTCCTTTGCAAAATGCAAAAATTCAAGGTTTAAGAGATATAGGTGGCAATATTATCTTAAATTTACATTCTTATGAACAACGCAAAATAGATGGATGTGATTTATATCTTAACATCTCTTTAAAATTACAAAAAGGTTTGGAAAAAGCAATTGATAAGAGAAATGAGGACCTAAAAGCCAATGAAATCATTGTGGCTATCATGGAAAGTAATAGCGGAAAAATTCTAGCACTAGCTAGCTCAAGAAGATATGATCCTCAAAACCGCGGAAAAGATCTTTCTGTACTTAATGCAAGTGCAATAGAATATGGCTACGAAGCTGGATCTGTAATTAAACCTTTTATATTTACCACCGCATTAATGCTAGATAAAATTAAAGTCGATGAAATCATTGACACACAGGGTGGTCAATACAAACTTGGTCGTTTTACCATACGCGATGACCACAAGAAAAATAAAATGAGCATGGAAGAGGTTATCACCTATTCTTCAAACGTTGGTATGATTAAAATCGCACAAAGACTTAGTAATCTTGAAATCGTTTCAGGCCTTAGAATTTTCCGCTTTGGGGAAAAAAGCGGTATTGATCTTCCTTATGAACAAAAAGGAGAAATTCCTAACCCTAAAAGACTAAGAGAGGTTGAAAAGTCTGTTTTAAGCTATGGATATGGACTAAAAACTACTTTTATACAACTTTTAGCTGCTTACAATGTATTTAATAACAACGGTGTTTATATCACCCCGCAAATTGCTAACAAAATTTATCAAGATGGACGCTGGATTAAACTTGATGAAGAAGCTAAAAAAGAAAAAATTCTCTCAAGTAAAGCAGCTAAAGCAATGCAACAAATTTTAATCAACGTAATAGAAAAAGGAACAGGTCAAAAAGCGCAAACTAAAGGTATCATTATAGGTGGTAAAACAGGTACTGCAAGGATTGCTGAAAGAAAAGGTTATACTTCAAATCGCTACAATGCTTCATTCTTTGGTTTTGCAAATGATGAAACGCATAATTACACCATAGGGGTTTTAGTTAGACATCCAACCAAAGCTTATAGTTATTATGCTGCACAAAGCGCATTGCCTATGTTTAAAGATACAGTAAATCTTATGATCAAAGAAAGTTATTTAAAGCCCATAGAAAATAAAACAACAAACAAAGCTAGTTCAAGCAACTAGCTTTGTATTTCATTTATATCAAGATAAACAATTTATAATAAACTCTATAAATTCCTTGCTATCGTTTGGACAAGCAACTAATTCATAATCAGATTTTGCTAGATGCCTATACTCCACACCAAGCTCAAAAATCGTTTCAGAACAATCAATACAAAAAGAGATAGGATAAATCAAAGCCTTTTGATCTAAATTTGCTAAAATATCGCTAGTATTTGGCTCAAGCCATTTTACAGGACCTAGTTTTGATTGGTATGATAAAACAACTTCATCAAATTCATTTTTAAGCTTTTCTCTTAAAATACTCACATGTTCTTGCATGTGTTTTTCATACAAGTCGCCTTTTTTTATCACAGAAACTGGCAAAGAGTGTGCAGAAAAAATCAAAACATTACAATCATACGCTTTCTTTTTCTCTAAAATATGCTTAATGATCATCGCATTGTATTTTTCATCACTATAAAAAACATCAATAATCTTGATTTTAGCTTGGTTTTGTACAGATTTTAATTCATTTTGCACCACCTCTAAAGAACTAGTTACTGTCGTTTTGGAATGATGTGGATACAAAGGAAATAAAATAATTTCATCATTGCTTTTAAAGTCATATTTTGCAAAAACATCTTTTACAAAAGGTGGCACATATAAACTAATAAAATCAAACTTATATGCTTGGTTTTTAGCATTTAACTTATCACACAGACTTTGTGTAATTTCAGTAAGAGGAGATTTTCCACCCATTTTTTCATAATTTTGTTGCATTGCTTTTAATCTTGATTTTCTTATCATATAAGCTACAAATTTTCTTAAAAATACATTTTTAATCCCTAAGATATAAGGATCATTGAACATATTTTTTAAAAAAATTTCACATTCATCTAGTTGATTCACTCCACCCATATTTAAAAAAAATACATATTTCATTTTACAACGCCTTCTAAAATTTCTTGTACTTTTAAAGCATCTTCAATGCTAGCTAAATTTTTACCATCTCCATTTAATGCTAGGTCAAAAAAAGCTTCATGCTCAGCATACAAAGGAGAATTTTCATATAAGTTAGAAATTTTTTGCATATCAATCAACACTTCAAAATTTTTCAAATCTAGCTCATAAGTGTGTTTTTTTCCTAAGACATTAATCTTTCTAGTAATATATTTAGCATTCCAGCTATCATGAATACTAGCTAAAATATCATTCAACTTCAAGCTAATCATCACCTCATCTTCTAATTTATCATGATGATGATAAGCTTTGTGAATATTTGCCTTTGAAATTGTTTCTTGACATAAAAATCTCACCAAATCAATATCATGCACACCAAGATCACTTAAAACCCCAACATCATTAATCCTATGCGGATATAAAGACAATCTCTGGATATTAATACTCACAATTTCATCATCTAAAAGCTTTTCTTTTAAAGTTAACACAGCTGGATTAAATCTTTCACAAAATCCCACCCCTACTTTGACTTTATGCTCCTTAGCTTTTTGCTGTAAAATTAAAATTTCATCAAGATTTAAAGCCAAAGGTTTTTCGATTAAAACATTTTTCACTCTAGAAAAAACTTTGATAGCGATATCCAAATGTGTATGAGTAGGTGTAGCGATCACAACCCCATCAAGCTTTTGTTCTAAAAATTCGTCAAAATTTTTATACACAGGGTGTATAAATTGTTCTTCATTAAAAGGATCATAAAGATAAATTTCTTTTACTCTTAAATTACGCTCAAGCTCTCTTAAGTGGTTTTTGCCCATTTTTCCAAGGCCTATTAGACCTATTTTCATTGAAAAGCCTCGATCACTCTAGCTTGGTGTTCTTCTTTTAAAAATGCACTCATAGGTAAAGACAAAATTTCATTACTTAAAAGTTCTGTTTTTGGCAAATCGCCTTTTTTATATGCAAGATATTCAAAGGCCTCTTGCAAATGAAGTCCTAAAGGATAATGCACTGCAGTCGGTATACCTTGATCTTGTAGTTTTTGCATCCAATCCTCTCTATTTGAAACACGCACGCTATATTGCGCCCAAGCATTCACAAAACCATCTTTTCTTGGTGGTAAAATACAATTTTTCAAATTATCATCATAAATTTGAGCTATCGCTTCTCTTTTTTTAATCTCTTCATCTAAATATTTTAATTTCACATTTAAAATAGCCGCTTGAATTGTATCAAGCCTTGCGTTTACACCAATGTACTTGTGTTTATATCTTTGCACTTGTCCATGGTTTAAATAAATTTTTATTCTTTGTGCTAATTCATCATCTTGGGTAAAAATCGCCCCACCATCTCCATAAGCTCCTAAAGGTTTTGATGGAAAAAAGCTCGTACAAGATATGTCGGCTATAGCGCATGATTTTATATCTTTTTGACTAGCTCCAAAACTTTGTGCACCATCTTCTATCAAAGCAATATTATGATTTTTACAAAGTTCTTTTAAAGCAAACATATCAGGCATAAGTCCAAAAATACTCACTGCAACTAATGCTTTAGTTTTGGGTGTAACTGCCTTTTGTATTTCTTCTAAACTCAAATTGTAATCTTTATAGTCAATATCTACAAAAACGGGTTTTGCGCCAATTAAAGCAACCATTTCAGCAGTAGCTATAAAAGTGAAACTTGGCACAATTACCTCATCATCCTTACCTACACCCAAAGCCATTAAAGCTAAAAATAGCGCACTTGTACCACTTGAGCAACCTATTGCGTGTTTAATGCCTACATATTGGGCTAAATTACTTTCAAATTCTTCTAATTTTGCACCCCCAATAAAAGAGGCATTTTGCAAAACATCATTAATTGCATTATCAATTTCATTTTTATAAGCATTATATTGAGCATTTAAATCAATAAAAGGGATTTTCATTGTTATAACCTTGTAAATTTAAAATAACGATTATAAGATAGTTTTACTTAATTTAAAGTATTTTTGGTATCATTTTAAGTAAAAAACTAGCTAGGAAAATCCATGGATATAAGAAAAGAATATTTAGAATTTTTTAAATCAAAAGGTCATGAAATCACCCCTTCAAGCCCTTTGGTACCTGATGATGCAACCTTACTTTTTACAAATGCAGGTATGGTACCTTTTAAAAGTATATTTACAGGCGAAATACCACGCCCAAACCCTCCACGCAAAACAAGCTGCCAAACATGCATAAGAGCGGGTGGAAAACACAATGATTTAGATAATGTAGGCTACACAGCTCGCCATCATACTTTTTTTGAAATGCTAGGAAACTTTAGCTTTGGAGATTATTTCAAAGAACAAGCCATTGCATATGCTTGGGAATTTGTAACTGAAGTTTTAAAACTTCCAAAAGAAAGATTATATGTCACGGTACACGAAAATGATGATGAAGCATATGCACTTTGGCAAAAACATATTGAAAAAGAAAGAATTTATAAATTTGGTGATAAAGATAATTTTTGGCAAATGGGCGATACTGGACCTTGTGGGCCTTGTAGTGAGATCTTTTATGATCAAGGTGCTGAGCATTTTAATTCTGATGAGGATTATATGGGTGGCGATGGAGACAGATTCTTAGAAATTTGGAATCTAGTTTTCATGCAGTATGAAAGAAGCGCAGATGGTACGCTAACCCCTTTACCAAAACCTAGTATTGATACAGGCATGGGGTTAGAAAGAGTTTATGCTATAAAAGAAGGAAAATTTAGTAATTTTGATAGTTCTTTATTTATGCCAATAATCGAAAAAATCGCGCAACTTTGCGGAAAAACTTATACTTATGAAAACGGCGCAAGCTACAGAGTGATCGCTGATCATATTCGCTCAAGCGTATTTTTACTTGCTCAAGGAGTGGGTTTTGATAAAGAAGGTCGGGGTTATGTTCTAAGAAGAATTATGCGTCGTGCTTTAAGACATGGGTATTTACTAGGACTAAAAAAACCTTTTATGTTTGAACTTGTTGATGTAGTTTGTGCATTGATGGGTGAACATTATACTTACTTAAATGAAAAAAAAGAATTTATTAAAGAGCAAATCAAACTAGAAGAAGAGAGATTTTTAAGTACCATAGAAAACGGTATTGAAATTTTCAACGAGGAACTTAAAAAAACCAAAGATATCTTTAGTGGTGAAATAGCTTTTAAACTTTATGATACTTATGGTTTTCCACTAGATCTAACTCAAGATATGCTAAGAGAAAAAAATATTAGCATAGATGAAGCTCGATTTAATGCTCTAATGCAAGAACAAAAAGATAGAGCAAAAGCTTCATGGAAAGGAAGCGGAGATAAAGCAATTAGTGGGGATTTTAAAATTTTATTAGAAAAATTTGGAAAAAACACCTTTAGTGGCTATGAAAATTATGAAGAAAAAACCAAAATCGTAGCTATTTTAGATGAAAATTTTAAAATCATAACTGAAGCTAAAGCAGAAAGCACCGTATGGCTAATGCTTGAAAAAACACCATTTTATGCAACAAGCGGAGGACAAAGCGCTGATATAGGTTTTATTAACGAAAATGAGGTGTTAGATACACAAAAATTCTTTGATATTAATCTAAGTCAGGTGAAACTAAAAAACGATCTTAAAACTAATGATGAAGTATTAGCTTGTATTGACACCAAAAAAAGAGAGCAAATCGCAAGACACCACAGCGCAACACATTTACTACACCATGCCTTAAGAGAAATTCTTGGTTCACACATTAGTCAAGCAGGTTCTTTAGTGGAGCATAATAAACTAAGATTTGACTTTACTCATCCAAAAGCTCTAAATAAAGAAGAATTAAATAAAATAGAATCATTAGTTAATGCCTATATCATACAAGCAGATGAAGCTAAAATCGAAATTTTAGATCTAGAAGAAGCAAAAAAAAGTGGTGCTATAGCTTTATTTAGTGAGAAATATCAAGACAAAGTAAGAGTTTTAACACTAGGTGCTAGCAAAGAACTTTGTGGTGGTACCCACGTAAAAAATAGTGCTCAAATAGGAAGTTTTTATATCATCAAAGAAAGCGGAGTGAGTGCTGGAGTAAGAAGAATAGAAGCTGTGGTTAGCAAAGCTGCACTTGATTATATTCATGAAAATTTAAAAGAACTTAACCAAATTAAAGAAGAGTTAAAAACCCATGATATTTTAAACTATGTTGCAAAATTAAAAAATGAAATCACGTGTTTAAAAAACGAATTAAAAAATTCCAACAAAGCAAAATTAAGCTCTAAAGAAATCAATGGTGTTCAATATTGTGTGCAAAAAATCGATAGCGGTGATATCAAAGCTATGATTGATACGTTTAAAAACAAATTTAACAAAGCTGCAATTTTGCTTTTACAAGAAAAAGAAGGTAAAATCATCATCGCAGCAGGCATTAAAGAAGCACCATTAAAAGCAGGTGTTTTAGTCAAAGAAATCGCACAAATTTTAGGCGGAAATGGTGGCGGTAGAGATGACTTTGCAACAGCTGGGGGCAAAGATACAAGTAAAATAACTCAAGCACTTGATCATGCTAAAAAAATCATCGAAGAAAGTCTTTCTTAATGCTTTATTTAGCTTCAAGTTCACCTTCACGCGTAGCTTTGTTAAAAGAGGCTAATATAGCCTTTGAACAAATTATTGTTGATTATGATGAGAGTTTGGCTATAAAAGATAATCCAAACTCCTATGTACAAAAAACTGTCTTAGAAAAAGAAAGGCAGTTTTTTGTAAAACACCCTGATTTAAAAAATGTTTTGTTTGCTGATAGTATAGTTTGCGCTCAAAATACAATCTTAACCAAAGCCAAAAATGACAATGAAGCTTTTAATATGCTTAATTTGCAAAGTGGCAAAAGCATTAGTATTTTAAGTGCAATGATTTTAATTTTAGACAATAAAAAAATTTTTAACCTTAGCAAGTGCGATTTGATTTTAGATAAATTTGATCCTCAAGATATGCAAGAATATATTGATTCAAAATCATACGAAGGAAAAGCCGGAGCGGTGATGTGTGAAGGTTTTCATAAAAAGTATATTAAAAAAATCATAGGTTGTCAAAGCACAGCTTTAGGACTTAATATAGAACTTTTGAAAGCATTTTTATGATAAAAATACTAAAAATTTTTCTTTCTTTATGTGTAGTTTGTATAGTAGGCGTTTTTATTTTTATTGCTTATTTGTTTTCAGATTCTGATTTAAATCAATACACCTTTAAAGACTATAAACCACCTCTTACTACGCAAATTTTTGATAAAAATGGAAAATTAGTTGCAAATGTTTTTGAACAACACCGCTTTTATGCTCCTTATGAAGAACTTCCACCAAGACTCATAGAAGCTTTAGTGGCTATAGAAGATACTAGCTTTTTTGAACACGATGGTGTGAATATCGATGCAATCTTTAGAGCAGCTATTAAGATTATAAGAAGTGGTGGTAAAACCATGGAGGGTGCTTCCACACTCACACAGCAATTCATCAAAAATACCGAGCTAACTCCTGAACGCACCCTAAATAGAAAACTAAAAGAAGCTTTACTTGCTTATAAAATAGAAAACACCTTAACCAAAGAACAGATTTTAGAAAGATATTTAAATTTTATTTTCTTTGGCCATGGGTATTATGGGGTAAAGACTGCTGCACTTGGATATTTTAGAAAAAATTTAGATGAACTCACTCTAAAAGAAATTGCTATATTAGTAGGTATGCCAAAAGCACCAAGTACTTATGATCCTACTAGACACTTAGACCTTTCTTTGGCTAGAGCAAATAGTGTAGTTCAAAGAATGTATAATCTTGGTTGGATTTCCAATGAAGAATATAAAAAAGCCTTAGAAGAAATTCCAAAAGTGTATGATGACACTCTCACGCAAAATGCAGCTCCTTATGTTACTCAAGAAGTTTTAAAACAACTAAGCGGGATCAAGGATCTAAAAAGCGGTGGTTACAAAATAGAACTTACTCTTGATCTTGATGTGCAAAATATCGCAAAAGAGGCATTAAAATTTGGCTATGATGAGATCGTAAAAAGAGATAAAGATGCTAACTTAAGTACTCTTAATGGCGCCATGATAGTAGCTAATCATCAAAATGGCGATATTTTAGCCTTAGTTGGTGGAGTAAACTACACCAAAAGCAACTTCAACCGCGCCACTCAAAGCTTAAGGCAACCTGGTAGTTCCTTTAAGCCTTTCTTATATCAAATCGCAATTGACATGGGCTACTCCCCTATGAGTAAGATTGCTGATATATCAAGAATTTTTGAAAGCAATAAAGAAGATGAAAAAGACTGGAAGCCTAAAAACTACGGCGGTAAATTTTTAGGACTAATAAGCTTAAAGGAAGCATTAACTGGCTCAAGAAACTTAGCAACTATCAATCTTGCATTAGCATTAGGACTTGATGTAATCCATGAAAAACTTAGCTTTATGGGTTTTAAAAACATTCCCGTTGATTTGTCTATCGTGCTAGGTAGTTTTGGAATTTCAATTTATGATTATGCTAAGCTTTATACGGTTTTTGGAAATTATGGGATACAAAAAGATTTAATACTCATTAAAAGAGTGATAGATAAAAATGGTAAGGTTATTGTGGAATTTAACTCCGGAGAAAGAAAAATCAGCGAACCCGAACAAGCCTTTTTGGTTAATGATATGATGCAAAATGTTGTAAAAAAAGGTACCGGACGCAATGCAAGAGTTGAAGGTATTGAAATAGCAGGTAAAACCGGCACATCAAACAAAAGTGTTGATGCGTGGTTTTGTGGTTTAACACCTGAAATAGAAGCTATCATTTGGTATGGCAATGATGATAACAAACCTATGAAGCAAACCGAAGGTGGTGCAAGAACAGCTGCACCTGTTTTTAAAGAATTTCTAACTAAATACCTAGAACTTTACCCTGATAGTGCAAGAAAATTTAGCATACCAAAAGGAGTATATCAGGGATTTTTTGAAAAACAAAGAGAATATTACACTCACACCTCTCCTTTTCCAAAAAACAATCCTAGTCTTTCTGAAAACAGCGAGATAATTTTTTAAAAATATTTTTTATAAAATAATAAAAATTATCTCTTTATTATCCTTTATATGTTTTAATACCACAAAACCTATAAAGGACTTTTATGAAAATCACAAGCGAACAGTTATATAACAAAAGACGCCATTTTTTAAAACTAGGTGCGGGTGCTTTAGTTAGCTCAACACTTATACAATCCAAGCTAATGGCACTTAATTTCTTTCCTGATCCAAACAATAAAAAGCTAAAATTAAGCGATGAAAAAATCGCAACTAATTATGTTAATTTTTATGAATTTTCCACAGACAAAAAAAGAGCCGTTGAGCTTGCAAAAAATTTCAATACTCAAGGCTGGAAAATAGAAGTAAGCGGGGAAGTAGAAGAACCATTAAGTTTAACTATGGAAGATTTACTAGCTTTTCCTTTAGAAGAAAGAATTTATAGATTTCGCTGTGTTGAAACCTGGTCTATGGTTGTGCCATGGGTAGGATTTGAACTGCGCGCATTGATAGAAAAGTGCAAGGTTAAAAGTGATGCAAAATTTATCAAATTTACCACTCTTTTTGATAAAAATCAATTTGCCGATCAAGCTTCGTTTTTTCCAACTTTAGATTATCCTTATGTAGAAGGCTTAAGAATGGATGAGGCTATGCACCCCTTAACGATTATAGCAGTAGGTATGTATAAAAAACCTTTATTGGGCCAAAATGGTGCACCAATCCGTCTTGTTGTGCCATGGAAATACGGTTTTAAAAGTATTAAATCTATTGCCAAAATAGAATTTACCAAAGAACAGCCAAAATCAACATGGGAGCTAGCCAACCCTAGAGAATATGGTTTTTATGCCAATGTCAACCCTAACGTTTCACATCCAAGATGGTCTCAAGCTAATGAGCGTCCTTTGGGAGATTTTTTCACCAAACCAACTGTATTGTTTAATGGTTATGAAAAAGAAGTAGCACATTTGTATAAAGATATGGATTTAAAGGTTCATTTTTGATGTATAAAAAAATTTACAATAGCATCGGATTTTTAGCTTTTATACTTAGCATAATTTATAGTTGTTATCAAATAACACAAGAATTTGATATTGTTAAATCTGTGTATTTTTATAGTGGAATATTTGCTTTAATCTTTTTTGGTTGTAGTTTATTTTTCTCACTTTTAAAATACAAACACTCTAAAGATTATCCTAAATTTTTGGGCTTTTATGCTTTTTTTTGGACTTTAATTCATTTTTTAAATTATTTTGTCTTTGGAAAAAATCTAAATGTATTTATTTTTATCAAGGATACTTTTAGTAAAATTTTAGAACTAAGTGGCTTTATAGGCTTTTTCATCATTACCTTAATGTTTATAAGCTCTTTTAAGCCTTTTAAAAAATTCAGCAAAGTAAGAAAGTTAGGCTATCTTTGTTTTTTAATAAGCACTTGGCATTATTTTTTATCTGCCAAAGTACCACAAGCGCCACATATTTTAACCCTCACTCTTGCGGTGGTTTTTTTACTGTTTAAGTTATGGAAAAATTACAAAAAGAGAAAAAAAGTAACTTTTCTATAAAAAACTATCATAAAATAAATTACTTTTAAGTATAAACATACAAATCAACCCTTAAAATAAGAGATATATTATCTTATTTTAAGGAACACTAATGCAAAGAAGAGATTTTTTAAATGGAATGGCTTTGGCTATACTCGCAGGAATGACTCCTTTGCAAGTACTTTATGGAAAAGAAGCCAAAATAGAAGATTTTACCAAAGAATACTACCCTCCAAAGTGGCTTGGACTAAGAGGTAGCAACAATGCAAGTTATGAATTTGCGCATATGTTAAGAGATGGTGAAAAATTTGATTTCAGTGCGATCAAGCCAAAACAAGAGTATGATTTGGTTGTAGTTGGAGCTGGAATTAGCGGATTAGCAGCAGCTTGTTTTTATCAAAATAAATTTGGAAAAAATAAAAAAATTCTAATTCTTGATAATCACGATGATTTTGGTGGACATGCTAGAAGAAATGAAATAGAACTAGAAAATGGCACTATTTTAAGTTACGGTGGTAGTGAAACCTTTCAATCCCCAAAAGCACTGTACTCTAAAGAAGTGGTAGATTTACTAGCTTCATTAGGAGTGGATATTGATGAATTAGCCAAACGCTTTGATGTGAATTTTTATCCTGATTTAAATCTTAGTCGTGGTGTGTATTTTTCTAAAGCTGAATTTGGTGTAGATAAAGTCGTTAGCGGCAACCCTAGAAAGGTGATTTGTGATGATATTCCTGAAGGCAGACACAATGGTAGAAGCATCGAAGCCTTTATAGGTGATTTTCCATTAAATGAAAAAGATAAAAAAGATCTTATTGCTTTGTTTAAAAGTGAAAAAGATTATTTAAAAGGCATGAATAAAACACAAAGAGACACTTATGTTGCAAAAACAAGTTATAAAAAATTCTTAGAAGAAAAGGTTAAGCTATCACCACAAGCTATAAAATTCTTCGAAGGTATGACAGATGACTTTTTAGCTTTAGGTATTGATGCTATCTCTTGTGAAGATGCTAGAGTTTCTTTTTTACCTGGTTTTGACAAACTAGGACTAGATCCAATCGAGGGTGATGCTTTAGCTGAAATGGAAGAGCCATACATTCATCACTGTGCTGATGGTAATGCAACAGTCGCTAGATTAATGGTTAGAAGACTCATTCCTGATGTTTCTAAAAAAGGCAAAGATATGGATGATGTAACTCTTGCACATTTTGATTATTCCAAACTTGATTTAGCTAAGAATAAAGTGAGATTAAGACTAAATAGCACTGTTATCAATGTAGAAAACACTAAAGATGGTGCTTTGGTGACTTATGTCAACAAAGGCAAAAATTACAGAGTTAAAGCAAAAAAAGTAGTAATGGCAAATTACAACAGTATGATTCCTTATATCATCCCAACCTTACCACAAGAACAAAAAGACGCTTTAAGCAAAAATGTTAAAACATCACTATTACATACTAATGTAATTATTAGCAATTGGGAGCCTTTTATCAAACTTGGGGTTCATGAAATTTACTCTCCTAAAATGCCTTATGCTAGAACAAAGCTTGATTATCCTGTAGACATGGGAGGCTATCACCACCCAAGAGACCCTAAAAAACCAATCTGTGTTCATATGGTTTGCTCTCCTTTGGTTTTTGCAGATATACAAGGAATTGATCTTGAAGGAATGGATGCAAGAGATAGAGCAAGAGTAGGTAGAAATTTACTATTTACCATGAGCTTTGAAGAGCATGAAAAAATCATTCGCGATCAACTCCAAGGTATGCTTGGATCAGCCGGTTTTGACCATGAAAGAGATATTCAAGCTATTGTTGTCAATCGTTGGGGACATTGTTATTCTTATACCGAAAACAGTCTTTATGATGATAGCGATGAAGCGCAAAAAACCATCGAACTTGCAAGAAGACCTTTTGGCAACATTACTATTGCCAATTCTGATGCTGCTTGGGATGCTTACATGCATGCGGCAATCGATCAAGCTTATCGTGCTGTTAATGAACTTTAACAATCAAACTCCTTTTTAGGAGTTTGATAAATCAATCATTGTTTTTGATGCTAATATAAATTAAAACTAAAAGCATAAAATTCAAACAGTAAACTAAGGCAATAATTCTAATTTTTAACTTCATGAAAAGTTTTGATATCTTTTTATCTCAATCTTGTTTGCCTCAAGCATTTTTTCACAACAACACTTCAAAATAATTAGCAAAACAAAAAGATAACTCTACAATCTAACCAACACCACTAGCTACTAAAATTAGTACAAACAAGGCGCTTGTTTTAAAATATTTGTACTATATCCATCAAAAAAACAACAACTATCTATTCTAGTGCTTCTTTTTATTTATCTTCAATATAAAATACTAACGCAATCTTAAAGAATTCAATACAACTGTTACTGAACTAAAACACATTGCCAAGGCTGCTAAATGTGGACTAAGCGTTATAAATGGCACAAATCCTGCCGCAATAGGAATACACAAAGCATTGTAAATAAAAGCCCAAAAAAGATTAAGTTTGATGATATTTTTAGTTCTTTGAGACAGCTCAAAACAATAAGCTATCAACGATAAATCATCTTTTATTAAAATCAAATCCCCGCTTTTTTTAGCAAGTTCACTTGCTTTGGAAAAGCTTATACTTGCACTAGCTAAATTTAAAGCAGGCGCATCATTAATACCATCGCCTATAAAAAGTACTTTTTCTTCTTTGATTTTTTCTTTTATAAAATCAAGCTTTTGACTAGGTTTTAAATCAAAATAATATGTATCGATATTAAGCTCATTTGCTATTTTTGCAACGCTATTTTTATTATCGCCACTTAAAATTATACTTTTTATACCCTTTTGTTTTAAATTGGCTATCAATTTTTTAGCTTCTTTTTTTAATTCATTTTTTAAACACACCCCACCTAGGCAATTTCTATTTTTTGCAAAGTACAAACACACAGGCGCTTGATCTTCAAATTTTTGTAAAAATTGTTTGCTTTTTTGTATATCAACACCATTTTCAAGCATTAATTTTTCATTGCCTATTAAATATTCATCTTCATTTTCTTGATAAAGCAAACCACTACCCACTAAAACACTTAATTTTCCTTGCGAATTTAAATTTACATTCATTTTTTTAGTAAAAGCTTTTGCGATTGGGTGCGAGCTTAAATTTTCAATTTGCATAAGTTTTTGAAAATCTTCTTGAGTAAGATTATGTTTATAAACACTTAAATCATCTTGGCTTAATGTGCCTGTTTTATCAAAAATAGCAAGTTTTATGCCAGTTAAACTCTCTAATACCGCTGGATTTTTCACTAAGATAAAATTTCTTGCACCATTTGCTAAAGCACTGACTATAGCTATAGGAGTTGCTAAACCTAAAGCACAAGGACAAGAAATTAAAAGCGTGGCACAAGCATGTAAAAATGCAGCATTTATTCCTTCTTTAAAATACCAAAAAGCAAACACAAAAAATGAAAAAATAATTATACATGCTACAAAATAAGCTGAAATTTTATTCGCTAAATTAGCCAAAGGAGTTTTGATATTACCTGCTTTAAAAACAAGATCCTTGATTTGCTCTAATGAACTTTCAATCGCCTTTTTACTAGCTTTAATCTTTAAACTTCCATTAATTAATACACTTCCTGCTAAAATTTCATCATTTTGCTTTTTCAAAAGCGGCAAAAACTCCCCTGTTAAAAAACTCACATCAACTTCAGCCTCACCTGCGATAATCACCCCATCAGCAACAACATTTTCTCCCTCTTTTACCAAGATCACATCGTTTTCTTTCACAAAAGCACTAGGTATGCTTTTTATGCTTCCATCTTCTAAGATTATATTAGCTTTTTTAATATCTATGTTTTTTAATTTGTTTTGATATTCTAAGGATTTAAATTTGGCCTTTTCTTCTAGATATTTACCCAGTAAAACAAAGCTTATAATCATCGCTCCACCACTAAAATACAAATACCCATCTTTACTAAATACCCCAAAATACACAAAAAAAGAATATACAAAAGAAGTAAAAGCTCCCAAGGATATCAAGGTATTCATGTCTAAATTTTTATGTTTTAATCCTTTAAAAGCATGGATAAAAAAATCTTTTCCACAACCAAAAATCACTACCACAGATAAAAACATTTGAATCAAAGCAGAAGTATTGCTTTGAATAAACATTTCAAAATACATCACAATAGCACTTAAGATTATGCTTGTAATAAGCTTTATTTTCATATTTTTAAGTTCTTGCACTTTAAATTCATATAAATTTTGCTCTTCATGCAATACTTCAAAACCAAGTGCTTTAATTTTTTCTTTTATTTTTTTCTCCAAAGATAAATCTTTAAGCAAAAACACTCCACTAGAATTCACATAAGAAACACTTACATCTTTCACCCCATCAATTTTTGCACAGACTTTTTCTATGGCATTAGAGCAATTAACACAGGTCATATTGCCTATTTTTAATTTTATCTCATGCATTATCTATTTCAAAACCCAAATCTTGTAATTGTTTTTTAAATTCTTCAACCTGCTCTGCTTTTAAATCAATCTCAATACTTTGTGTTTCAACATTAATTTGCATAGCACCAAATTCATCTTCCAAAGAAGCTTTGATCAAATTTACACAACTTTGACAGTTGATATTTTTAGTCTTAATAATCATTCATTCTCCTTTTTCTCTATATTCATATAAATGTGAATGAAAAATTTTATTTTTTATCAATTTAAAACCCATTTTTTCATAAAGTATTTTTGCATTGATATTTTCATCTTCAACAATCAATGAAAGTTTTTTACCATTCCTCAAAGCTTCATTAAAGGCATATTCAATCAATTTCTTAGCAATGCCCTTTCCCCTAGCTTTCTCATCTACACAAATGCTATCTAAATAAAACTCATCTTCACATTCTTTTAACACCTTTTCGTTAATGCCTAAACTTTTTAAATGATCATTTAAAGGCATATCTAGCTCATCTGCCATAATCCCATCATAAAAACAAATCGCACCCAAAATTTCACCATTTTCCTCATATACGCATACATTTTCATAACTTAAACGATTATTCTCTTGGATAAAAAAGCCCTCTAAAACTTCTATGGCTTTTTGATACTCATCACATCCGCTAAGCTTATAAATAAAATGATCCATCGCCAAAGCAAGCAATTGAATGCATTTTTTCACATCAGTTTTTCTAGCTTTTCTTACCACTCTTTTACTCCTTTTAAAATCAAATTTAGAGTTCTTAGTTTATACTTTTAACTTTAAAACAATATAAGAAAGAGAGAATTTATGGGAAGAGCGTTTGAATACCGCAGAGCCTCTAAAGAAGCAAGATGGGATAAAATGAGCAAACTTTTTCCAAAACTTGCAAAAGCAATACAAGTAGCAGCAAAAGAAGGTGGAGCCGATCCTGACATGAATCCAAAGCTTCGTAGTGCTATTGCTACTGCAAAAGCCAATAATATGCCAAAAGATAATATCGATGCGGCTATTAAAAGAGCTAGCGGTAAAGATAGTGCTGATATTAAAAATATCCACTACGAAGGAAAAGCTGCGCATGGTGCATTGATCATTGTTGAATGTATGAGCGATAATCCTACTCGTACTGTAGCAAATGTAAAAGCAATTTTTAGCAAAAATGGTGGAGAAATTTTACAAAATGGCTCTTTGACTTTTATGTTTTCACATAAGGCTGTTTTTCATCTTGAAAAATACGATGGAGATCTTGAAGAACTCGAGCTTGAGCTAATCGATGCAGGACTTGAAGAGCTTGAGCAAAATGATGAAGAATTATTGGTTATTGGCGATTATACTGCTTTTGGTGAGCTTAGTAATGCCATAGAAAAAAAAGGATTGGTGCTTAAAAAAGCAGGACTTGAATACCTTGCTAACAATCCTGTAAGTTTCAACGAAGAACAACTTCTTGACATTGAAAAATTGCTTGATAAATTAGAAGATGATGATGATGTACAAGCAGTTTACACTAACATAGAATAGGAATAAAAATGCTTAAAAAAATCGATACAAAAGATGCTAAAAAATACAACTTTGCCATCATTAGCACTGAAAAAGGTGATATGAAATTAGAATTATTTCCTGATGAAGCACCACAAACAGTATGCAACTTCGCTAATTTAGCTAACGAAGGTTTTTATGATGAACTTGTTTTTCACCGTGTGATTCCAAATTTTGTTATCCAAGGTGGTTGTCCTTATGGCATAGGCTCAGGTGGTCCTGGCTATGAGATAGAGTGCGAGTGTGATGATCAAAAACACCAACACTTAAGAGGTAGTTTATCTATGGCTCATGCTGGTAGAGATACAGGCGGATCGCAATTTTTCATCTGCCACAGCCCACAACCTCATTTAGATGGCGTGCATACCATATTCGGACAAATCAACCCAGAAGACAAAGAAAGTCTAGAAGTTTTAGATAGCATTAGAGCTGGAGATAAAATCAAAACAATCCAAATTCTAGAAAAACTTTAAACTTTTTCTCCTTAAAATGTGTTATGATACATTTTAAGGAGGTTAAAAATGCATTTTATTTTTATTTGTATTCATCTTATTTGTGCTATATGCTTTATCGCTTATGTGTTTTTTGATATATGTGTTTATCGTTTTGCCTATAAACATGAAAGCAAAGAAGATTGCGATAAAATCAAAAAAGCTTATACAAAATCAAGTATTATTATCTTTGCTAGTATTTTTATCTTGCTTTTATTGAGTGGATTTTATCTTTTAAGTTTTTATGAATTAAATTCTTTTTGGGATTTTTTTCAAACCAATTTTGGTGTATTTTTATTGATTAAGCTTCTATTGCTAGCTACAATGTTGATTTTAACGTGCTATTCTTTATTTGTTATCAAAATTTTAAAAAGAAAAGATCCTTTAAATTCACATCTAATTGCTTTAATTTTGTGTATTTTTATTGTTATTTGCGCAAAAGCAATGGTGTATTTTTAATACATTAAAACTAAATTTATATCATTAGCTTAAAAAACAAAGGTTGCTTATGCTTAGTGATATGATTGATTTTTTACTTACCCTTGCAAAAGATTGGGGTTATTGGGGGATCATCTTTCTTATGTTCATCGAAAGCTCATTTTTTCCTTTCCCTAGTGAAGTAGTGATGATACCTGCTGGATATTTAGCTCATCAAAATGAACTTAATTTTTGGCTATGTTTACTTTGTGGAACTTTTGGAGCACTTTTGGGAGCTTTGCTTAATTATTATTTATGCTATTTTTTAGGACGTAATTTTACTTTAAAAATATGCAAATATTTTGGGGTCAATGAAGCAAAATTTGCACAATTTGAAGCATTTTTTAATAAACACGGTGAGATATCAACCTTTAGCGGAAGATTAATCCCTGGTTTACGCCAATATATCTCTTTGCCTGCAGGATTAGCAAGAATGAATTTGAAAAAGTTTATATTTTATACTAGTTTGGGGGCTGGAATTTGGTGTCTAATTTTGCTTATATTAGGCTATGTTTTAGGACAAAATGAAGATTTAATCAAAGAGTATTTACATTTGGTTATTATCGCGTGTATTGTATTTATAGCAGTAATCATCGCTATTTACATCTACTTTCAAAAAAAGAAAAGCCATATTTAGCTAAGTACATCTTAAGTGATAGCTTAAGATGTTTATTGATCTTAAAAATAATGTCAAGTGGATCAACTTATAAAAATTGAGTTTAAAATATTTTAGAATTTATTCAATTTTATGGCTTAATTTTGATAAAATCTTTAAAAATTATTTTATAAAGATTATTTATGGAAAAACCATCAATTCAAAATCTAACCAATTTTTTGATTGAATACATCAGTATATTTTTAAGCGCGGGAACTTATACTGCTAGAGTTTCAAAATGTGTTAGCAGGATAGCTAATGCCTATGGTTATGAAATTAACATGAATTTTTTCTTTCACCACACCACACTTAATATTTTCGATAAGGATGATAACTCCATACAAAGAACCTATATCATACCTAATAAATACGGTCATATTAATTTCAAACTAATTTTAGAACTTAGCGCATTAAGCTGGCAAATTCACGATCATCAATACAATCTAGAAGAAGCTAAGCTTTCTTTGTTAAAATTAAATCAACACCAAAACACTTCTTTTTTAGCCAACTTGTTTTTTGTTTCTATAGCTAATGCTGCATTTTGTAAACTTTTTGGTGGTGATTTATATGGGTGCTTGTTTGTATTTTTAGCTACCATAGTCGGTTTTAGCCTGAGAATTTCACTCACAAAAATCAAAATAGATTTAAGAATTCAATACATTCTTTGTTCGTTTTTGTCCTCTTCTATTGTCTTTTTAGGAGTTGACTTAAAGCTCATACAAGAAGCTAATATTGCCTTGGGCTCTAGTATTTTATATTTAATTCCTGGGGTTTATTTTATAAACTCCATTATTGATATTTTAAAAGACCACATACTCATGGGCTTTAGTCGCATTATTAGCGTGGCTATACTTGTTTGCTGTATAGCGATTGGAATTTATACTACTTTGAGTATTAATGATTTTGGGATTTTAAGATGATTGATTATGGTTCTATTTTTTGGGATATGTTTTTTGCAGCTTTGACAGGATTTGGTTTTGCTTTTGTATGCAACCCTCCTTTTAAAACTCTCATACTTTCAGCTTTTTTAGCTGCTATTGCACATGGGCTACGCTTTACCCTGATGGCTTATTTTGGTTTTCAAACTTTAGCTATTGCTACTTTTATAGCTTCATTTAGCATTGGATGTCTTGGCTTATTTTTAGCAAAAATTTTCAAAACACCCGCTGAAATCATAGCTTTCCCTGCACTTATACCCATGATACCTGGAATTTATGCTTATAAAGCAATTTTATATCTAATTTCATTTATACGTTCAGAAGATATCAACGAAAAAACTAATTTCTTGATTCAATTTTTTGATTATTTTTTAACAACCCTATCAGTAACACTAGCGCTAGCAGTAGGTGTAAGCGTGACTTTATTATTATTTTTTGAGCAAAGCTTTATGATGACAAGAAATGCAAAAAAAGGTAAAAATCACGACTAAAATCAGTCGTGATTCATTTTATTCTTTGCTTCTATACCCATAAGCGCAAAAGCGGTTTTTATGCTTAAAGCACACACAGCAAAAAGTTTCAAAAGCTCATCTTCGTTGCTTGATCCCACAACTTTATTTTCATTGTAAAATTTATGAAATAAAGCAGCTAAGTTTTTTAAATAATCAGGAATTTTTTGCAACGCTCTTGACTCAAATGCATCATTAAGCACTGCTTTTAAATTTAAACTTTCAAACAAAAGATTCATACCATCTTCGTTAAGATTTTCAAATTTAGCATGCATTACATCATCAACACTTTTACCAGCCTTTGCAAATACTTGATGAATTCTTGCATGAGCATAATTAATATAATACACAGGGTTGGAACTGTCTTCTTTTTTAAACTCATCAACATCAAATTCTAGATGCGTATCGCATTTTTTACTAATAAAAATATACCTTAATACATCACTTCCTAGCTCTTCTAAAACATCACCCATTAAGATGAAATTTCCCGCTCTTTTACTCATCTTATAAGGCTCACCATTTTTCAATAATGAAACCATTTGTGCCAAAATAATCTCAAGTTTTTGACTATCGTGTCCTAAAAACTCCATAGCAGCTTTCATTCTAGCTATATAGCCATGATGATCAGCTCCCCAGATATTGATACATTTATCATAAGAACGACTCATTTTATCTTTATGATAAACTATATCAGCTGCTAAATAAGTTCCCTTTCCATCATCTTTAATAATCACACGATCTTTTTCATCACCTTTAGCACTCGAAGCAAGCCAAATTTTGCCATCTTGCTCATAGGTACCGCCGTGTTCTTTTAAAGCTTTTAAGGTGTTTTCTAACTCACTATAATAACTTGTCTCACTCACATAAGTATCGATTGTTATTTTCGCATCTGCTAAATTTTGCTTAATGATTTTTAGCATTTTATCTTTAGCCCAAAGAGCTAGTGATGCGATATTATCTTCGGTGAAAAAATCTTTTTCAAATTCAGCAAAAGCTTCTTTTGCAGTATCTATGATATATTCACCTTTGTAATATTCTTCTGGGTATATCACCTGCTCATTTAAACAATGCTCTTTCACCGCAAGCAATATAGAAAGCCCTAAAAGATAAATTTGATTTCCCGCATCATTAACATAATACTCTGTATCAAATTTATATCCTAAATGTCTAGCAACTCTAGTTAAGGTATCACCAAAAATAGCACCTCTAGCATGTCCTATGTGCAAAGGTCCTGTTGGATTAGCGCTAACATACTCTAGTAAAAAACTTTCGTTTTTTGTCTCATCTTTGGCAAAATTTTCTCCATCGCTCAAAGCTTGTGTTGCTAAAGAATTTAAAAAAGACTTAGAAAGTTTAAAATTAACATAACCATTTAAAGCTTCTACACTCTCAAAACACTCACAGTCTTTTAGTTTAGCAACAATATCATTAGCAATCATCATAGGATTTTGCTTCAACTCTTTAGCTAAAGAAAAAGCTAAAGGTGTTGCAAAATGGGCTAAATTTTTATTTTTAGGATTCTCTAGGATAAAATCTCTTCCTAGTTTTTCTTTGATTTCCTTATAAACTAAAGTTTTCAATTTTATACCTTAAGCTTTTTTTACTTCTTCATTATTTTCTTTTACAAGCACATCTTTTTCGTTGATTTTTTCAATTTTTTGTGCATCATCTTGAACGATTTTTTTATCATCATCGGTATTCATCTCATCTTTAAAGGTTTTAATACCTTTTCCCAAACCCTTAGCAAGTTCTGGAATTTTTTTAGCACCAAAAAGTAACACTACTATCAGTAAGATAATCAACCATTGGGTTCCACTTGGCATATGCATTTTATTCTCCTTTATTCCATTGAATTTGAATTTGTTTTAAATCATGTTTTTTACTTTTTAACTTTGAAGCTTCAAAAATTGCTTCTAGTTGCTTATAGCTTTTTTCAAGATCATCATTAATAATTAAAAAATCATACTGATCTAAATAAGCCATTTCATCACTAGCATTTTCTAATCTTTTGCTAATATCTTCTATTTTATCAGTATTTCGCTTAAGCAATCTTTTTTCAAGCTCTTTTTTATTTTTTGTGGTAATAAACACTGAAGTGATGCAATCTGCCATTTTTTCTCTAGCAATGCAATACCCTTGCACATCGATATCAAAAACAACACTTTTGCCTTCTTTTAAAGCCTGTTTTACAGGTATCAATGAGGTGCCATAGTAGTTTTTATGCACTAAAGCCCACTCTAAAAACTCGCCTTTTTCAATACCCTGTTTAAATTCTTCTTGGGTGATAAAATAATAATCCACTCCGTGTTTTTCGTTTTCTCTAGGAGCTCTTGTTGTACTTGAAATAGAAAAATAAATATTATCTTTTTCTTTAAAAAGCCTTTGAAGCAAGGTGCTTTTACCCGCTCCGCTTGGCCCTGAAATGATCAAAATCTGCCCGCTCAATGTTTATCCTCATCAAAGCTTATATTGATATTTATATTCATCTTCATACCTTTTAAAGCTGCTTTTAAGGTATCATCAGTGATACTTGAAGTGATAGTTTGCGCTATGCTTTTGCTTAACTCATTTACCATTTCATCATCTTGTGGCTCTTGTGATTTTTCTACATTGCTTGTCTTTTCTTCTTTAGCAGCTAAGCTAGCTACAGCTAACTCTTCGCCCAAAGCAAGCATAATATCACTTTCGCTTAAATTCGCAAATTCATCTTGCTCTTCTATATTTTCTTCTATATTTTCTTCTATATTTTCTTCTATATTTTCTTCTATATTTTCTTCTATATTTTCTTCTATATTTTCTTCTATATTTTCTTCTATATTTTCTTCTATATTTTCTTCTATATTTTCTTCTATATTTTCTTCTATATTTTCTTCTATATTTTCTTCTATATTTTCTTCTATATTTTCTTCTACAATGTCACCTAACTGCTCATCATTATTGCTAAGTTCTTGGTTATCAAAATCTTGCATTAATTCCTCATCAAGACCGTTAAGCTCCTCATCAAGCTCATCAATGGCTGCAAGTTCTTCTTTAATTTTATCTTGAGTACTTAACTCCTCTTCAGGCTCAAAATCCATAGCCTCATCTTCTAAAAGCTCTTCCACTAAAGGTTCTTTTTCATCGGCTGGAATTTCTTCATCTTTTTCCTCTCCGATAAATTGAGCATCACCTGGCAAGTCATCAAAATTCATTTCTTTTTCAACCACTTCTTCAACTACAGGTAAGTCTTCTAAGGAATCAAAAGACGCCGGGGCTTCATCTACATTTTCATCTACATTTTCATCTACATTTTCATCTACATTTTCATCTACATTTTCATCTACATTTTCATCTACATTTTCATCTACATTTTCATCTTGGAAATCAGCTAAAAGCAAATCATCTTCTAGTTGCTTATCTTCCAATCCACTTGCAGCTAAAGAACCATCCTCTGATTTTAACTCACTGTCTAAACTATCTTCAAAAAACTCTTCTTGCAAGCTTAAATCTTCTTCGCTTAAATTCTCTTCATGCTCAGACAAATCAATACCTTCAAGCAATTCATTACCATCTAAAGGTGTATCTTTATCTATTAACACATCATCTCCATCGTCAAAACTTAACTCATCTTCACTCAAATCTTCTTTTTTATCATCAACCACCAAAGCACTACCCTCACCTAAAAGCTCAATAAAATCAGTAGGTAAAAATGGTTTATACAAGCATTCAACACCATCTATTTTTTCCTGATTTCTAGGTAATAAATATATCAATCTAGTACATTTATCTTTTAACTCATCTAAATTAGCTTCTATATCATGATCTAATATAATTACATCATAAAATTCCTCGAGTTCATCAGTTGTTAAAACTTCTTCAAAATCATAGCCTAGCTTTTGAACTCCTAAACTAACTAGCTTTGAAACAGCTGTATTAGAATTTATGAGTAAAACCTTCATTATCATCTCCCGTATAAAGAAATATCTTATTTTAAAACATTTTTAATTATTTATTGCTTATATATTAAAAAATAATAACTCCATATGTTCAAAACTTTTAATCATAAGACTTTTAAAATACTGCATCATAATCATCAAAATGGCAATCAATACCGCAAAAGATAAAAATATCTTAATAGGATAACCTACCACCAAAAGATTAAATTGAGGCATAGTTTTCATAAGCATACCAAAAATCACATCTGAAAGCAAAGATATTGCTAAGATTGGAAATGCCATCGAAAAACCCAATACAAAGATATTAACCATAGCTTTATTTAAATAAAGCATTAAATTTTCATGTGGGTAAAATCCACCCAAGCTAATATACTCTAACGAATTAGAGATAAAAAGCA
The DNA here is from genome assembly GCF_014931215.1 of Campylobacter sp. 2014D-0216. Taxonomy (NCBI): domain Bacteria; kingdom Pseudomonadati; phylum Campylobacterota; class Epsilonproteobacteria; order Campylobacterales; family Campylobacteraceae; genus Campylobacter; species Campylobacter sp. 2014D-0216. The sequence continues at coordinate 1,130,614 of NZ_CP063089.1, forward strand.
AAATCAAATGGTGTCCATCAAAAGCCAAAAAAACAAGCAAAGCAAGCAAATTTAAAATTTGTGATATCACGGGTGTATTAGCACCGGTTGTTGGATCCATAACACTAGCCATAGAAAAACCCATAGTAAAAGAAACTTGCTCACCTGCCATTTGTAAAATAGCAAATGTCATTTGCAAAATAAGTCCAGCAATCATACCAAAAAGCACTTCTGCTAAAAGATATAAAATAAAAAAAGAATCAGGACTAGTTCCCTCTAGTCTTGCTAATGGATATAAAAACATTGTAAAAAATAATACCAAGGTTGTTTTTACCACCAAAGGAATGTTATTATGTGAAAAAAATGGAAAAAAAAACAATCAAACCACTCATTCTAGCAAATAAAAGCATGAAAATGACTACATTTTCATCACCTAAATATTTAACAAATTCCATGATTGCTTAAGTGAAATACCTTGTCGCATTTTTTTGCAAGCTCATGATCATGTGTAACAAAAACCAAAGCTGCATTGTTTTCTTTAACATAATCAATCAAAATATCCATAACGTTTAAGGCATTTTTATAATCTAAATTTCCCGTAGCTTCATCAGCAAAAATAATCTTAGGTTTTTTAGTCAACACCCTAGCTATACTTACTCTTTGCTGTTGACCACCACTTAGTTTTGTGATTTTTTGATGCATTAAATTTGCAATATCAAGTTTATCTAGTAGTTTATAATCAATACTTTGCTCACTTAAAATACTAGCAAGCTCTATATTTTCTAAAGCCAAAAAACCTTTAAATAAATAATGCATTTGAAAAATGATACCAAAATCTTTTCTGCGAATTTGCAACAAAGCATCATCATTTAATGTGTAAAGATCTTGATTGTGATAAAAAATTTTCCCCGACTGTGGTTTTAATAGAGTGGATAAAATATGCAAAAGAGTGGATTTACCACATCCACTACTTCCTTGTATCGCAATACAATCTTTTGCATTTATAGTAAAATTTAGGTTTTCAAAAAGCGGAATATCAAAACTGTGGCTTAAATTTTCCGCTTTTAAAAGTTCCATTGTTAACCAATTTGAGCAGCAACTTCAGCAGCAAAATCTTCGGTTTTCTTTTCTAAACCCTCGCCTACTTCGAAACGGATGAATTCAACTATTTTAATAGTTCCACCGAGTTCCTTTTCCTTCTCAGCGATTACTTGTTCTATAGTTTTTTTATCATCCATTACATAAAACTGACCCATTAAAGTAAGTCTACTATCAAGTTGAGAGTTGTCTGCGATAAAACTGTTTAATTTACCAGGAATGATATTAGGCCAAATTTTTTCAGGTTTACCTTGAGCTTGAAGTTCAGCCTTAATAGCTTCTTCAGCTGCTTGAATTACTTCTTGAGTTAGCTGTTTTCTACTTGCATATTTTGGAATTTTATGCTCTGGTTTGTTAGGATCTTTTAATCTTCTTCTCTCTTCGTTTTCTTTTTCTAACTCAGCAACTAAAGCTTTATATTCATTCTCTACAAAGTCCATATCAAGTTCTTCATAAGATAAATAACTTGGCTTCATTGCAGCAATATGCATACAAAGATGTTTTAAAAAGTCTCCACATTTACTAGCCGTAGCCTCGCTATCACAAGCAGCAGCGATAACTACACCCACACGACCATTAGTATGAATATAGCCATTTACTATACCATTAGCTTCAGCCTTTAAAGTAGCAAATCTTCTTACAACTAAATTTTCACCAATAGTTGCAATTTGACTTTTCAAATACTCTTCAAATTTAACACCATTAATTTCACTTGAGTGTAATTCTTCTACGCTTTGAAGATTTTTACTCTGAATGTGTGCTGTTGCATCTTTTGTTAAAGCAATAAACTGCTCATTTTTAGCAACAAAGTCTGTCTCTGAATTAATTTCGCTTACTGTAGCACATTTAAAATCATCACTTACTTTTACGCTAACTAAGCCTTCAGCAGCCAAACGATCAGCTTTTTTATCAGCTTTACCAAGACCTTTTTCTCTTAAAAGTTGCACTGCCTTTTCAAAATCACCATCAGTGTCTTTTAAAGCATTTTTACAATCCATCATACCTGCGCCAGTACTTTCGCGCAGTTCTTTTACCATTTGTGCAGTGATTTCAGCCATTACTCTTTATCTCCTTCAAAATCTTCTTCACTCATAGCTTCTTCTAAAACTTCTTTTTTTTCTTCTTCAGAGATTGGTTGCTCTTCACTTGCTTCACCATCTTGCTCTCTTAAAGCTTTACCCTCATTGATAGCTTCAGCCATTTCTTGACAGAAAAGTTGAACTGAACGAATTGCATCATCATTTCCTGGTATTGGATAATCAACTAAATCAGGATCGCAGTTTGTATCTAGTGGAGCAACCACAGGAATTTTTAATCTATTCGCTTCTTGTACTGCAATTTTTTCTTTCACAGTATCGATTACAAAAATCATATCCGGTTGAGTTTTCATGTATCTAATACCACCAAGATATGCTAGTAATTTTTCTTTTTTTCTTGTAAGCATTAAAGCTTCTTTTTTAGTTAAAAGTTTAATACTTCCATCTTCTTCCATTTTTTCTATTACTTCTAATTTTCTAATAGATTGGCGGATTGTTCCAAAATTTGTCATCATACCACCAAGCCATCTATGATTTACATAAGGCATACCACATTTTTCAGCATACTCTTTAATCGCTCCACCCGCTTGCTTTTTAGTGCCAACAAATAAAATTGTTTTACCTTCTGCAGCAGCATCGCGAACGATATTATATGTATATCTAAAATATCTAAGTGTTTTTTGTAAATCGATTACATAGATACCTTTTCTTTCACCAAAAATAAATTTTTTCATTTTTGGATTCCATCTTCTTGTTTGGTGTCCAAAGTGTACACCACACTCTAATAAATCTCTCATGCTTACCATGAAATTCTCCTTGAAATAAAATAATTTAGGTTTATTCCTCCGCATTCTTTAACCCATAAGCAACCTAATAAGGAAATTAATGCGTGTGAAATGAAAGAATATTATATCAAATTTTATTTTATATTTAGCTTATTATTGAAGAAAAAGAACGCCTTAAGGCGTTCTTTGAGTAAATTAGTGTAATTTAGACCAAACTGATCTTTTCCAGCCTATAGCAAAGATACTTAAGATAGCAAAGAATATCATAATGTAAATTCCTGTTTGCTCTCTTTCTTCTTTTTTGCTGTCACCAACTTTTTCAAGATAATTTATAACTTGAGTTTGCGCTTTTTCATTTAAACCAACTCTTGGCATAGCAGTACCGTGAATTTTCTTTTGTGGTTCATTGATGAAAATCTCAAGATAATGTGCACCTTTAGAACGAATCATCATAGATAAATCCGGAGGAGTCATACCAAGATAGTTTTTCAAATCACTCATATTTGAACTTGAAACAAAACCATCATATTTCACATCATGGCATCTTCCACAAGCATTTTCAAAGGTATGCTTGCTTTTTATAAAATCAAATTCTTTAGTTATCAAAGCCGCTTTTTCTTGTTCTGAAAGCTCTTGATTTTTTGCATATTTTTCATCTAATTCAGTTTTTAATTTTGCATCAAAATCTTTTTCATATGCATTAGCTGTATCTTTGAAGAACGCGATTAAATCTGCTAAATCCTGACTATCTTGTGCTTCATCACCGCTTAAAGGATAAGCAGGCATTAAGAAAGGATTTTCATCGTTAAATTTGTGTGAAATTTGCAAAGCTTTAACCGGATCAACAATCAATGCTGCTAAAAATTTCTCATCATAAATAGCACCTGCATCACTTAAATCAGGTGGTGTCACACCCAAAGAAGAATCTGTGATAGTCGCAGGAATTTCTGCTGCTTTAACACCATGACACGCGATACAATTTCCCTCAAAAAGCTCTTTACCTTTTTGAGCATTACCTTTAGTAAAATCAATTTTTGCTATTTTTTCCCACAACTGCTTAGTTGCTTCTTCTTGGCTTTGAGCAAGCTCTAATGCTTTTTGTGTATTAGCAATAGCTTTTTCATTACCCGAAGCATTTGCATCAATAGCCGCTTTTTGCTTTAAAGCCAATTCATTTTTAGTAAATTCTGCATCAGCTTTTGCAAAATCAAAATTTACTGGTGTTGAAGGAGGGTTCATCACCGAATGCGCATAAGGCTCAACTCCCCAATATACTAAACCTGTGAAAAAGACAACTATAAAAAATATCTTTAACTCTCTCATTATTAGCCCCTTTTTCTTTCCATGATAGTAATAATTGGCAATACCACTAATAATAGTAATAAAAATACCATAGAAGCATAAAATCCTATCCAAGCATTGATACCTGTTGGAGGAAGTTTACCATAAACTGTCAACACGATTAAATCTATCAATAACACCCAAAACCATATAAAGAACATCGGTCTTTCATGTGCAGGTTTTACCACATCACTTCTATCAAGCCAAGGCAATAAGAAGAAGATAATTTGCGCTATACCAAATGCCGCAAGTCCTATATCAAACGCTTTAATACTTCCAATATCAAAGAAAAATCCTCTTAATACTTCATAACTCCACAAGAAATACCACTCAGGATAAATATGAGGAGGGGTTTTTAAAGAGTTCGCAGGATCAAAGTTGATCGGATCCATTGCAAAATTAAATTTAAAACATACCAAATAAAAGAAGAAAATCATAAATAAAGCAATATACATGAAGTCTTTAGCTAAAAATCCTGGCCAAAAAGGAATTACTTTAGAACCTTTTGTGTCACCTGCTAAATATTTTTCAGCTTCTAAGTCAAAATCAATTTCTTCTGCGATTTCATTATTAACATGAGGAATTCTCAAAGAATAAAAGTGAAATGCAATAATCGCCAAAATCACAATCGGTAGTAAACACACATGCAGCATGAAAAATCTTGTTAAGGTTGGATCAGATACTGCAAAATCCCCTCTTATCCAAATAACCAAAGCATCACCTATAAAAGGAATTCCACCAAAAAGTTGCGTAATAACTTGTGCAGCCCAAAAGCTCATTTGTCCCCAAGGTAGCATATAACCGCTAAATGCTTCTGCTGAAAAGACAACAAATAAAAGCATACCACTAACCCAAATCATCTCACGGCCTTTTTTATAAGAACCATAATAAATTCCAGTTAGCATATGAATATAGATAATCAAAAACACAACCGAAGCTGCAACACCATGCATATGACGCCAAAGCCAGCCATATTCAACTTCTTGCATGATAGTTTTATTTACGCTATCAAAAGCCAAAGCCACATCCGGCTTATAATACATTACTAAAAATAAACCCGAGATAAATAAAATAGCAAAAAGAGTGGTTAAAATAACACCCATTGCCCATAAGAAATTTATTTGTTTTGGTATCCAATATTGAGCCATTAATACATTAAAAAGCTTATTTACAGCTAATCTTTGATCAAGCCAATCTACAATACCATTAGCTTTTTTTATTTGTGCCATATCAAGCCTCCGCGATCATTTTTTTATATTCAGGACCTTCTTCGCCTAATACCAATTTCGTTCCATCGATTCTAAAAGGAGGAATATCTAAAGGTCTTGGAGGAGGACCAAATACATTTTTACCGCTAGTGTCAAACTCGCCACCATGGCACGCACATTTAAATAATTTCTCACTTGGAGCATAGGCTGGAATACAGCCCAAATGCGTGCAAAGACCAATAACCACAGTATAAGCAACATCACCAACAACAACATCTCTGCTGCTATCTTTTGCCATATCTGCATCTTTTTTTAAGATAAATATTGGTTTTTTACGCCATTCGATTGTTCTTAATTCGCCCTCTTTCATGCCAGAAAGATCTACAGTAGTAATACCTGCTGCTTTTACACTTGGGAGCGGATCCCATGTTTTTTTCATTGCAACTAATGAAAAAGCACCACCCACAGCAGCTACTGTTCCAAAGGCAAAGCCCATAAAGCTTCGTCTACTTTCAGATGTAGCCATTTTACTTCCTTTGTTTTGATTTGTATGTAAAACATAACAGTTTATCTAAAAAATAATAAATTTTTTCTTTTGAAAAACGTTTATATTAAATTTAATTTTCTAAAATAAACATCACTTGCGATTGATTAAAACACAATATAAGTCTGATTATCACGGAGAAAAATATAATAAATATCAAAATTATTTCAAAGACTTAATAATCATCTTTGAAATAATACAACTATATCATTTTTTATCGTTTTTCATTTTAATATAAATATGCAAGATATCTAAAGCAGCAGGAGTAATGCCACTAATTTGTGAAGCTGCAAAAATAGTAGGTGGATTAAATTTTTGTAGTTTTTCTACCACCTCATTGCTTAAACCACTTACACTTTTAAAGTCAAAATTTTCAGGAATTTTTAGCTCATTTAAATTTTTCATTTTTTCAATTTGTGCTTTTTGCATTGCAATATAATGATAGTACTTCGCTTCATTTAAAATTTCATTTAAAGAATACTCGTCCATATTTTTAAACATCTCATCTAAAGTTTTTAGCTTTTCTATATTAAAACTGGCCCTTGCAACAATTTTTTGCAAAGCAACAATGGAAGTGATTTTTTCTTCTCCTATGCTTTGTAAAAAATCATTGTTTTGATTACTTGGAGTCCATGTAGTGCAAAGTAAAAATTTAAGCCCCTGATCAACATTTTGTTTTATATTTTTTATATAAACATAGTCTTCTTGGCTTAAAAGTTTAAAATTATAACCATACTCTCCTAGTCTTAAAATAGCGTTTTCTTCTCTTAAGAGTAGTCTATACTCAGCTCTTGAAGTAAACATTCTGTAAGGCTCTTTAGTGCCTTTCATAACCAAATCATCGATCAAAACTCCTATATAAGCCTCATCACGCCCTAGCACAAAAGGCTCTTTTTCATCGATTGCTAAAACTGCATTTATCCCTGCCATAAATCCCTGTGCAGCCGCTTCTTCATAACCGGTTGTCCCGTTAATTTGCCCAGCACAGTATAAATTTTTAATTTTTTTGGTTTCTAAAGTATGTTTTAGCTCTGTTGGATCAATATAATCATATTCTATAGCATAACCAAAACGCGTGATTTTAGCATTTTCAAAACCTTTTATACTTCTTAACATTGCAATTTGCACTTCATAAGGAAGAGAGGTAGAAAAACCATTGATATAATATTCTGTTGCATCTTTAGTTTGAGGTTCTATAAATAAATGATGACTTTCTTTATCACCAAAGCGATTAATCTTATCTTCAATAGAAGGGCAATATCTTGGCCCTATTCCTTCAATTTGTCCTGTGAAAAGCGGTGCACGATAAAAATTATTCTTAATAATCTCATGCGTAGTGAGATTGGTTCTTGCAATATAACATGGAAGCTGATTAGGTTTGAAATTTTTGGTTTTAAAGCTAAATGCTTTAGGGTTTTCATCTCCGGGCTGAATTTCTAAAACACTAAAGTCAATACTTTTTGCATCTACTCTTGGACAAGTTCCTGTTTTTAACCTTCCCACTTTTAAACCACTTTGCTTTAAATAATCTCCCAAATTTACAGAAGCAAGCTCACCAACCCTGCCAGCTTGAAGTTTAGTTTCGCCTATATGGATAAGTCCATTTAAAAAAGTTCCTGTTGTTAGTATGATTTTTTTAGCAAAATATGTATTTTCTAAATTAGTTTTAACTCCTCTTAACTCATCATTTTCTACAATCAAAGACAATACCTGCTCTTGAGAAATTTCTAAATTCTCAAGCTTTAAAAGCATATTTCTAGCACAAATTCTATAAGCATCCATGTCAATTTGTGCTCTACTCCCACGCACTGCAACACCTTTGCTTTCATTTAAAATTCTAAATTGAATTCCAGCCTCATCAGTAATTTGCCCCATAAGTCCACCCATAGCATCAAGCTCTTTTACTAAGTGTCCCTTTGCTAAACCACCTATGGCAGGATTACAACTTGCAGCACCAATTTGTTCGATTAAAGTAGTTAAAAGTAAAGTTTTTTTACCCATTTTAGCAGCCGCAGCACTTGCCTCAACCCCAGCATGCCCGCCACCAATTACGATTATATCATACATATTTTGACCTCATTTTTACTAAAAAAGGCAAAAATTATATAATAATTTTTAAAATAAAACACTAAAAATATTTTTTGAAATTTAAAAGTTTTAGATAAAATCTCATAAAAAATACAAGGTTTTGAATGTTTAATGGATTAATCCGGGAATTAGCCTTTGTTAAATCTTATGAAAACAATACCTTAAGACTAAAGGCTACTTACCAACCAAAACTCGGCGATAGCATTGCTGTTAATGGTGCATGCTTAAGTGTAACCCAGCTATTTGATGATGGTTTTAATCTCGAGCTTTCTTATGAAACAAGAACTCGCATAGTAGTTGAAAATCTAAAAGACTATGTACATATTGAACCTGCTTTACGCTATGGCGATAGAATAGATGGACACTTAATGCAAGGACATATTGATGGTATCGGTAAAATTAATAATATTATCAAAAAAGAAAATGGAGTAGATTTTTATATCAAATGTCCTAATGATATACAAATATATATGGCAAATAAAGCTAGCGTTGCTATAGATGGGGTAAGCTTAACCATTAATGAAGTTTTAAATGATGGCATTCGCTTGACTATCATCCCTATAACTTTTGAAGAAACCTTGTTTAAAACTTACAACATAGGAAGAAAAGTCAACATAGAAAGTGATCTTTTAGCAAGGTATATTCATAGACAACTACACTATAAAAAAGAACCTTCATGGCAAGAAATAGACAAAATCACATCACTTTATTAGAAAATGATCATTGTAAAGCTTTCATAGCCTTTGATCAAGACTATAATATTTTTAGAGCCAACATTCACACTAATATTTTTCCTTGGGAAAAAACCATACAAAAATGCGTATTTTTAAACCAAATTCATTCAAACATCATCACTTGCTATGATAAAAACTTTCACTTTGATGCTGATGGAGTAATTAGCGAGAAAAAAAACATTGCCTTGTGTGTTTTAAGTGCTGATTGCTTGCCTGTGCTTTTATATGATTGTAAAAACCAAAGCATAGCTGCATTACATGCTGGAAGAAAAGGATGTTTTGAAAATATCTTAAAAGAAGCTGTCTTAAAAATGCAAAAAAATTTTAATACTCAGGTAAAAAATTTAAAACTCATACTTTCAGCAGGAATTTGTGCTAAAAACTATGAAATCAATGGAGAACTTTTAGAATTGAGTAGGCAAAGGTTTACATCTTTTTTATATGGAAATAAACTTGATTTAAAAGCATTAATCAAATTTCAAGCAAAAGAATTGGGGATTGAAGATATTTTTGATATCAATCTTTGCACTTTTGATGATGAGAGATTTTTCTCATATAGAAAAAACAAAACCCCAAAGCGCATTGTTAGCGTGATTTATTTAAAGGATCAAAATGTATGAAATAAAAAATTTACTAGCACTAAAAATTTTACAAAAAGCAAGAGAGCTAGGCGATAATGATTTAAGCAATGAGCTTTTAATCACACAAATGCTAAAACACGACTTACAAAAATTAAAACAAAATGATACTAAAAATTTAGGCGAAGTATTTACCACACTCATTAACGCTAAAGAAAAAGCCAAGATGAGTAATAAATAATCTTAAAACTTCCAACTTAAGATAAATTTTGTTCCTTTGTTTAATTCACTTTCTACTTTAATATCAATAAGATGATCTTTGCAAATTTTATCCACCAAAGAAAGTCCTATCCCAAAACCTCCTTGATTTTCATTAAATCTTGAATAGCGTTCGAATATATTGGCTAAATTTTCTTTTGCAATACCACATCCACTATCTTCTATCTCAAGGCTTTGTTTTAAAAGAGTTATTTTTATATGACCATTTTTGATATTGTATTTAATTGCATTATTCACAAGATTATCAAACATTTTAAAAAACTGCTCTTTATTGGCATAAATTTTCCCATCATCTTCCAAAAAAAGCTCCAAAGTAATGTTTTTTTGCTCTAAAAAAATCTTAAAATACTCCATTCTTTCTTTAATCAAGTCTTTTAAATATATCCAATCTTTTTTAGCTTCATAAGCTTGATAAAAATTTAAAAAAGTCAAATCAGAATACAAATGACTTAAGGTTAAAGCAGCTATCTTTACACGCTTTAAGGCTTTTATTTCTTCAAAATTTTTCTTTCTTTCCAAACTCTCCACACTCATCAATATGGCACTAATTGGAGTGTTAATTTCATGTGTGGTATCTTTAATAAAATTATTTAAAAATCGTATCCTCATCTCCAAAGGTTTAAGTGCAAATTTTAAAATAAAATACCCTACTATGCTTACAAAAACCAAAGAAAACACCATAGCCAAAGCAACCTTAAACCTAATCAAACCAAGCTCTTTAGATATATCATCACCTTGTATTAAAATCCTCAAGCGATTGACATCACCTAGTATTTCCAAAGCACTTTGACCTTGATGATCATCTAGCAAGAGATTGTTTAAATTAACATCGGCTATATAAATCACAGTATTATTATTATAAATACTTGCATTATTAAGTTTAAAAAATGTTGTTTGAGCAGGTATATCAAGACTAGAAAAATACACTCTAGTTCTATCAAAAACCGCAAATTTGATATTAGAAATTTGTGCAATTTTTTTCGCGCTTTTTTCTATAGGCTCAAAGCGTGATTTTTCCATTTGTAAACTTATAAATCGATGTTCTTGTCGTAAATTTATACTATGATCACTTACTAATTCTTCGATTAATTTTGCATACCATACCCCAAAAAGTACAGCTAGTACACTTCCTATGCTCACTAAGTACAAGGTTAAAATTTGCCATGCTACACGCTTGGCTTCATACATAACAATACCCTCTTCCTCTTTGATTTACAATACTATCTTTACCCAGAATTTTTCTTAAATTTTTTACATAAGCTCTTAAACTAAGCTCACTTGGTTCTTGATCATACTCCCATATTTCTTCAAAAATATATGCAGTGTCTATAAATTTCCCTTTGTTTTTAAGCAATAAAGATAAAAGCTTTAGTTCTTTTAAAGGCAAAGATAAAGGTTTATCATTTTGATACAAAGTCTGCGACACAAAAGCAAATTTAAAACCATTACCCAAATCTTCATAGTCTTCATTTTTATGCGCAAAAGAGCGCTTTAAAATAGCATTGATTCTTATTTTCAATTCTTCTAATTCAAATGGTTTTTTAATATAATCATCACATCCACTTTCAAAGCCTTTTTGTAAATCCATTGTGGTATTTAAAGAAGTCATGAAAATTGCAGGAGTATACTTACCCGACTGTCTTAAATTTTTAAGCACACTAAAGCCATCTCCCAAAGGAACTTTCACATCTAAAATCCACAAGTCAAAATTTTTCTCATATGCCTTATCTTGAGCATCTTGCGCATTATCTACTAGGGTTACTCCAAAACCTTCTTCTTCTAAAAATTCACTCACAATTTCACCTAGATTAATGTCATCTTCTAGTAAAAGAATTTGGGTTGGCATTTTTATCCTTCTTGTTGGTTTTACTTTATATATTATAAAATTTTTACGTAAATTTAGCGTGAATTTAGCGGAGTTAAAGCGAAATATTTATAGAATATTAAATGTCTATAATTTACACACTAGGATTTTATCATGCTACCTGAATGGGACCGGAAATACAGTATTAACAACGAAAAACTTGATTCTCAACATCAAAAGCTGTTTGAACTTGCAGCAAAAGTTGAGGAAATTTCTGACAGACCTATTTATCAAGTAGAGTTAAAAAAGCTAGTTGCAGAATTTTTTAGCTATATCAAAGTTCATTTTCAAGATGAAGAAGCCTATATGACAGAGATCAAACACCCCTATCTTGAAGAACATAGACTAATGCACAAGCAAATCACAAAATCCATGATCAAGCTCATACAAAGTATAAAAAGCACCAATGATCTTAAAGAAAAATTATATCTTGTTGTTAACTCATGGCTTATAGAACACATCATTCAACATGATATGATGATAGAACATTAGCGCCAAAACACCCAAGTTAAAAACACCTCAGATACTTTTGAAGAAGAACCTCAAAAGCCAAAAAAATTTTCATACCAGTGTCAATGTGAAGGAAAAATTCACAAAGTGCCTTACGATATCCATCTTAAGATGCAATACTCCAAAGTCCAATTTAAATGCAAAGAATGCTCTGGCAACCTCATTCAATGCAAAGAAAAAACAGAAATTTAATAAAAAATTAATTATTTTTTAAAAAAAATTAAAATATAATCCTCGCATCATCTTGCACAAACACAAAACAAGGAGCGTTTATGCTACCAAAATGGTGTGATAAATACAGTATTCATAACGAAGAAATCGATAAACAACATAAAAAGCTATTTGAACTCGCAGCTAATGTTGAATTAATCTCAGACAAACCAGTCCACAAAGGACAAATCAAATTTTTACTTGCAGATTTTTTTAATTATATGAAAGAGCATTTTGCAGAAGAAGAAAAATATATGGCAAAAATCGCCTACCCTGAACTAGCACATCATCAAAAAATTCATAAAAGCATCATCCAATCTATGATAGATTTAATTCAAAACATCAAAAGCACTAACGACTTAAAAGAAAAACTTAATATCATCGCATCAAAATGGCTACTAGAGCACATTTTAAGAGAAGATATGAAAATAGAAAAATGGCATCAAGAACAATTAAATAAAAACAACTCTACACCAAGCGCTGAAAAAACACAAGAAATTTATGAATACATTTGCTCATGTACAGACAAAATCCACAAAGTTCCTTTTGAAATACATCAAAAAATTCAAACAACTAACGCAAGTTATAAATGCAAAACTTGCCAAGAATCAATTAGACTAAAATAAAGGCCATATAATGAATAAACGACGCTACACTTTAACCCTCTCACAAGAACTTTATGAACGCTTAGAAGCAACTGCAAAATTTTCCAAAAAGAAAAAAGCTACGATTTTACGCAATGCTTTAGAAAATTATCTTGATGAAATGGAAGACTTCGCACCTGCTATAGAAGCTCTAGAAGATTTAAAAGATGGAGACAGCCAAAAACTTGACAATATAATCAAAAAATTAAAATGCTAGTTTCCAAACATTAACTATCAAGGAGCATAATTACACTTGTAAAAGCAAACATTCATAGATAACTCCTTAGTTTTTAAAGATCTAGTTTTAAGCTAGATCTTTAAAGATATATTATCATCTTACAAACTCTTAAATACTTTATGCATTTTTTTATTTACTTTAAGAATTCTTATATAAAACTATGTTATAATACAAGTCATAGTTTTAATTTTAATAAGGAGAATTCTCATGAAACTAGTTAAACTTAGTTTAGTAGCAGCTTTAGCTGCAGGCGCTTTTTCAGCAGCTAACGCTGTTTCACTTGAAGAAGCTATAAAAGATGTTGATGTATCAGGAATGATGAGATACAGATTCCAATCTGACAGAAGAGATGTTGGAAACAGAACAGTAATGGTTGATAATAAAGAGGCTAGTGGTACTGTTAACGGTTACAATAGCTCTAAAAACAATGAACACAAATTCAAATCACAATTAAATTTTAAAGCAGCTTTAGATGATAACTTCAAAGCTTTCGTTCAATTTGAATACAACTCAACTGATCTTGGTTTTGGTGGAGCTAACACTCAAACAAACAAAACTTTCAATGTTAAACAAGCAAATTTAGAATACACTAACGAAGCTTATGCTACAAGCGTAACTTTTGGTAAATTAACTGTTGGTTCTATTTGGACTGATGATGCTGTAGGTACAGGAGCTAAAGTAGTAAACAACTCTATCGAAGGTTTAACTTTTGCTGGTTATTGGTTTGATGCACTAAATTGGCAAGATGATGGTGACTTCACAGATTTAAGTATCGCTAAATCTTCACTATATGGTGCTGCTGTATTAGGTGACTTTGATCCATTTGCATTCCAAGTATGGGCTGCTTATTCAGCTAACTGGGCATTCTTATATGCAGTAGATGCTAGCTATAAATTTGCATTCAATGACATGAATTTCAAAATCCAAGGTCAATACCTAGGAAACAGCTTAGACAGCGACAAAGAAAAACTAGGTCTTGCTGACAACAATTTCTACGCTGCTAAATTCAGCGGACAAATCTCTGCTTTTGATTTCCAAGCAGGTATCGTTGGTTATGGTGATAAAGAAAAATCAACTATCGTTACTTTAGAAGACACAGGTAGAGTAATCGCTCCAGGTCAACAAATTTTCTACTCTAACGAAGGAAGTAAATTAGTTGGTAGCCATGGTGAAAACTTCTTCTACTTTGCAGGTTTAGGCTATACTTTTGCTGAAACTTTAAGAGTAGGATTTGACTATATCGGTGGTAAAACTGAAAGAGCAAATGAAAAAGACATTGATAAAAACGAATTTGTAGCAAGTGTGTCTTATGCTTATAGTCCAAAACTTACATTTAGTGGATTCTATTCTTACCTAAATGAAGACTTCAACACAGCTGGTCAAGACGATACTAAAGATCAATTCATCAGACTTGAAGCTCTATACAAATTCTAATTATAAAAGCTAAGCCAAATGGCTTAGCTTACCATATCCAAAATAACCTCTTCTTTTAATCCTTGTATTTTTATATCTTTAACCTTTAATTCACTTGGCAATTTTTCCAATAAACTTACTTTATCTTGTATATTTTCTCTTGCAAGTAATCTTAAAATCTTACCTCTATAAGCCTTTACAAAATGACTTAATGCTTTGGAATTTTTTAAAAAAGCATGCATAAATCAAAACTGTTTATTTTTTTTAGATATAATCGAGCTTTATTTATAACTAAAAAAGGCATATAATGTTACGCTTGTTGATAATTGGCATTTTGTTTATAAATTCTGCAATGGCTTTTAATGTAAAGTCTTTATTTACATATACTTTTAATGACAATATTAGCTATGACTTAGACAAAGCTAAAGAAATATATTTTAAAAACAAATGCAATACCTGTCATGGAGAAAATGGTGAAAAAAATTCCTATGGAATGAAGGCGATCAAAGATTTAAGCCCTGAGGAAATCAAAGGAGCTTTAAAAGATTATGCCAATGGCTATTTCAAAAACCAATCAAGCGATAATATTCAAATGAGCATATATGCTAAAAAATTAAGCGACAGTGATATGAATTATATTATTGCATATTTAAAAGGGCAAAATTTTTCAATAGAGTTAAATCAAAAAGAACTCTTAGAAGAAGAACCTGCTCCCAAAACAAAAAATAATATATTTTTAAAATAACAAAAAGGAGTTTTTATGAAAAAAAATCTACTACTAGCTAGCTTACTTTGTGCTAGCACAATCTATGCTGCAGAAGTAAAAATAGGCGTGGTTTTACCACTTACTGGGGCTTTAGCAGCTTATGGTAATGATGTATATGAAGGTATCAAACTTGCAAATACCTTAAATCCAAATTTAAAAAATGGTGATAGCGTAAAAATTATTGCTATTGATACTAAAGGTGATAAAATTGAAGCAGCAAGTGCTACCACAAGACTTATATCCCAAGATAAGGTTTTAGGATTAATAGGCGAAGCTGTTACACCAAATACTATGCAAGTTTTATCTATAGCAGAAGAAAGAAAAATACCTGTTATCGCCCCTGTTGCTTCAGGCGATAAACTTTTAGATAAAAAAAGTTATGCTAGTAGAGTATGCTTTATGGATAGTTTCCAAGGAGATAAATTTGCCAACTATGCTTATAAAGATTTAAATTTAAAAAGCGTAGTGGTAATTGTTGATCAAAGTAATGTTTATTCTTTAGGGCTTGCAAGAGCTTTTGAAAAAGAATTCAAAAAAAATGGCGGGAAAATACTTAAAAAATTGACCATTTCTTCGGGTGATAAAGATTTTAAAGCGATTGTATCGCAATTAAAAAGCATCAATCCAGACTTCGTATATATGCCAATTTACCATCCTGAAGCAGCTTTAATCGCAAGACAAGCAAAAACAGTTGGCTTTAACAAGCTACTTAGTGCAGGCGATGGTGTTAACAACAAAACTTTTATCGAACTTGGTGGAGATGCAGTAAATGGGGTTATATTTACAGATAGTTTTGATTACAACAACCCACCAACTGATTTATCTAAACAATTCATTGCAGCTTACGAAAAAGATCATGGCACAAAAGAATTACCAGCATTTTCTGCGATGGGCGCAGATGCTTACTATGTAATGATAAATGCGATGAATGAATGCGCTAACAATCTTAACTCTCAGTGCATCAACGAAAAAATTCACTCAACTTCAAATTTTGAAGGTGTTGGTGGGGTTATTAGCATTGATGCTAGTGGCAATGCAAGTCGTTCTGTAGTCATAAAAGAAATACAAGAACAAAAACAAGTTTATAAAACTATTATCAATCCTTGAAAGGTTAAACTATGAAAAAAATTAGTTTTGCTATATGTTCTATTATAGCTGCCAACATCATACAAGCAAAAGAAATTAATATCGGCGTAGTTTTACCACTAACGGGAGCGACTGCAGCTTATGGACAAAGCGCTTTAGATGGGGTAAAAATCGCTAATTCAATGAAAAACACTTTAAGCAATGGCGATACGGTAAATCTTGTTGTGGTTGATACCAAAGGTGATAAAATAGAAAGTGCGAATGCTAGCACAAGATTAGTTTCACAAAACAAAGCCTATGCCTTAATCGGAGAAATGCTCACAGCAAACACTCTACAAGTAATTAGAATTGGTGAAGAAAAAAAGATCCCTGTTGTAGCTCCTGCGGCCACAGCAGATAAAATTTTAAATAAAAAATTATACGCAAGTAGAGTTTGCTTTATGGATAGCTTTCAAGGCTCATCTTTGGCAGCATATATTAAAAATAAGCTAAACTACACCAAAGCTGTAATCATTAGTGATCAAAGCGCTGATTATTCTTTAGGTTTAACAAGGGCTTTTGAAAAAGAATTCAACAAGCAAGGTGGAAAAATTTTAGATAAATTTAGAATTACCGCTGGCGATAAAGATTTTAAAGCTATACTTTCACAAATTAAAAATTTAAAACCTGACTTTATTTATCTACCTGTATATTATACCGAAGCATCTTTATTTGCTCGTCAAGCAAAAGCCATGGGTATTAATATCCCAATGGGTTCAGCAGATGGTGTAGCAGATGAAACCTTTATCAATCTTGCGCAAGATGCAGCAGAAGGGTATTTATTTACTGATAGTTTTGACTATAACAACCCACCAACCAATCTTTCAAAAGATTTTATCTTGGCGTATGAGAAAGAAAAACAAAGTAAAGAAGTACCAAATTTCACAGCTATGGGCGCAGATGCTTACTTTGTTATTTTTGAAGCAATGCAAAAATGTGTCAATAATTTCACAAGCGAATGTATTAATAATAATATTCATGCTACTTCTAAATTTGAAGGAGTTAGTGGGGTTATTAGTATCGATAAAAGCGGCAATGCCACACGTTCGATCGTAATAAAATCAATAGAAAATCAAAAACAAGTATATAAAGATACGATTTTACCGTAAATAAATTTTTTAAGAGGTTCAATGGATAGTTCTTTAATTTTACAGCAAATAATCAACGGTTTTAGCTTAGGTAGTATGTATGCGCTAATCGCTATAGGCTATACAATGGTCTATGGCGTTTTAAGACTCATCAATTTCGCACACGGTGATATCATGATGGTAGGTGCATACACAGCTTTATTTTGTGTAACAAGTATGAATGTACCATTTTTAGGTGCTTTATCCCTTGCTATGCTTTTTGCAGCAGCTTTAGGTATTGCTATTGACAGAGTGGCTTATAAACCTTTACGAAAAGCGCCTAGAATTTCATTACTTATCACAGCTATAGGTATAAGCTTTTTAGTACAAAATGTCTTCAATGTTTTATTTGGTTCTACACCAAAATACTTTCCTGTACCAAGTTATCTTGAAACAGTTATTCATTTTAACAATATCAGCGTTAGCATCAATACTATCTTGGTACCAATTTTGACATTTTTCATACTACTAGCAGTTTTATTTATACTTTATAAAAGCAAATACGGTATTGCAATTAGGGCTTTAGCCTTTGATATTCACACTGTAAATTTAATGGGTATTGATGCAAACCGTATTATAGCCATTGTATTTGCATTAGGTTCGGCTTTAGCTGCCGTTGGCGGAATTTTTTGGGCAGTGAGCTATCCTTCGGTTGAACCTAGTATGGGAACTCTTATTGGGCTTAAAGCTTTTGGTGCTGCCGTATTAGGAGGGATCGGTTCTGTAGCAGGAGCGGTTTTAGGGGGCTTGATTATAGGTTTTACAGAAGTAGTTGTGGTTGCTATTTTTCCTGATCTTTCTGGTTTTAAAGATGCCTTTGCTTTTATCTTTTTGGTGTTAATTTTATTATTTAAACCAACAGGAATTTTAGGTATTAATTTTGAAAAAAGTAGGTTTTAATATGGTTGCAAGAAAAATCACACATTTAAGTTTTTTTATTATAGCGCTTGCTTTTCTTTTTATTTCTCCTTATTTTTTCAATGATTATAAAATAGGAATTTTAAGCAATATTGCTATTTTTGTTATTTTAGCTGTAAGCTATAATCTTATCAATGGCGTTACAGGACAGTTTTCATTAGAACCAAATGGTTTTGTAGCTATAGGAGCATATGTTGCTGCTTTGGTTTTACTCACAAGCGAAAGTAAAATTGATCAATTTTCCTTAGAAGATCCAAGTAGCTTTATCTTAATGATACATTCACCAAGCTTCATTGTAGCTTTACTTGCAGCCGGTTTTTGCGCAATGCTTTTATCATTGATTCTAGCCTTTGCGGTTTTTAGAGTTAGAGGGGATTATCTTGCTATTGTAACTCTAGGCTTTGGTATTATTATTAAGCTAATGGCAATTAATTTTGCATCTGTTACCAATGGATCTTTAGGTTTAAATGATATTCCTAAGCATACTACTTTGTATTGGAGTGGCGGTATTGCTATATTCTCTGTAATTATTATTTTAAATATCGTTAGTTCTAAATTTGGTAGAGCTATGAAAGCAGTCAGAGATGATGAAGATGCAGCTTTAGCAATGGGTATTAATACTTTTAATATCAAAACCTTAGCTTTTAGCACTTCAGCTTTTTTAGAAGGCGTTGGAGGAGGCTTGTTAGCTTGTGCTTTAGCTTCAGTTTCACCAGAGCAATTTGACTTTTTATTTACTTTCCAGCTTTTAATCATTATTGTATTGGGTGGTTTAGGTTCAACTACCGGAGCTATAATAGGTGCTATTATCGTAATAGGTGGAAGTGAATATTTAAGATTCTTAGATGAAAGTATGAATATCTTTGGCTATGAAACACCACCTATGCCAGGTCTTAGAATGGTTGTTTTTTCTATTATATTGATTTTAGTCATGCTTTTTGCAAGAAGAGGGATTATGGGGGATAAAGAATTGACAGATATTTTATTTAAGTTTTCTAAAAGGAAGAAAAAATGATTTTAGAACTTAAAGCAATTCATAAAAACTTTGGTGGCGTTACTGCGATCACCAACACTTCTTTTTCTATAAGAGAAAAAGAAATATTTGGACTCATTGGCCCAAATGGTGCAGGTAAAACCACTCTTTTTAATATCATCACAGGAAACTACAAACCAAGTAGCGGAGAAGTGTTTTTTTTAGGTAAAAAAATTGATCAATTAAAGCCCCATAAAATCGTACACTTAGGTATCGCAAGAACCTTTCAAAATATTAGGCTTTTTTCGAGCATGAGTGTTTTAGACAATGTCTTAATTGGTTTTGATCAAAGCATCAAATATAGCATTTTTGAAGCTTTCTTACACCTAGGAAGATATTCCAAAGCAGAAAAAAATGCTAAAAAAGCAGCTTATGAAATTTTAGAGCAACTCAATATCGCGCATTTAGCAGAAGAAAAAGCTACAAGTTTAAGTTATGGTCAACAAAGAAAAGTTGAGATCGCAAGAGCGTTGGCAACAAATCCCAAGCTTTTATTGCTTGATGAGCCTGCAGCAGGAATGAACTCAACCGAAAGCGATGATTTAGCTGAATTGATTTTTAACATTAGAGATCATAGAGGTATTAGTGTTTTATTAATCGAACATGATATGAAATTTGTTAACAAGCTTTGTGATAGGGTTATGGTACTTGATTATGGTAAAACCATTTTTGATGGAAAGCCTCATGATGCAGTACAAAACCCTGAGGTAATTAGTGCTTATTTGGGAGATTTTAATGCTAGTAGTTAAAGATTTACACGTATATTATGGCTTGATAGAGGCAATTAAGGGTATTGATTTTACCATAAAAACAGGAAGTATAGTTAGTCTAATAGGTTCTAATGGCGCGGGTAAAACTTCTACGCTTAATGCCATGCTTAATTGTGTTAAAAAAACCGGAGAAGTAAGTTTTTTAGGCTATGACACCCAAAGACACTTACCGCACACTTTAGTTCAAAAAGGTATTGCTTTAGTGCCTGAAGGAAGAAGAGTTTTTATCAATCTTACCATAGAAGAAAATTTAAAAATCGGTGCCTTCAATAATGCGGAAAATTATGAACACCTTAAAAATCAAATGTATAGACTTTTCCCAAGGTTAAAAGACAAAAGAAATGCACTCGCTGGTACACTTAGTGGCGGAGAGGCGCAAATGCTAGCTATCTCAAGAGCACTTATGAGCGAACCTAAGCTCTTAATGCTAGATGAGCCTTCCTTGGGTTTAGCACCTAAAATTGTAGGTGAAGTTTTTGATATTATCGTTAAATTAAAAGAAGAAGGTATTACGATTTTACTAGTAGAGCAAAATGCATTCTCTGCCCTAAAAATAAGCGATTATGCTTATGTTTTAGAAAATGGCAAAATAGCTATGCATGCTCCTGCGAAAGATCTCATAGGAAATGATGAGATTAGAAAAAAATATCTAGGAGCATAATCATGAAAAGACAACTTTTGGCTTTTGGAGATATTAAAATTTCTATTTTTTTATTTTTAATTTTTGCCCTATTTTGTGCTTTAGCTACTTTTATTGAAAGTGCTTATAATACACCAACAGCTTGGGCAATGATCTATGGTACTTCTTGGTTTGGTTTTATACAACTCATACTTGGAATTAACCTTTTAGCGGCTCTTTTTAAATACAAAATGTTCAACAAGAAAAAAATACCGCTGTTAATTTTTCATATCTCATTTTTATTTATCTTGTTAGGTTCTGCTATGACTAGATACACAGGATTTGAAGGAAATTTACACATTAGAGAAAATGAAAAAAACAACATCATAGAAACTTCAAAAAGCTATATCTACATAGCAGCTTTAAAAGATGATAAAGTATATAGCGCCTCAAAATCTGAATATATCGCAACCTTGCCTTTTGTAAACGATTTTTCATTTGATTTGATTTTACCAGATGAAAAAGCTCAAATTGCATATGAAAATTTAATTCTAGATGCAAAAGAAATTTTCATAGATGATAATCACTCTGCACCGCTGTTGTCTTTAATGCTTTCAAAAAATAACGAATCAAAAGAACTTCTTTTTCAAGCAGGTGATGTAGAAAATATTGATGGGGTTAATATTGCTTTTTTAAATGATACTGTACCAAGTCCTTATATCAAAATCGATAAAGATTTAAAAATCAGTGCTGATTTTGACTTAAAATACATGTCAATGAGCGATGGAAAAGAAAATGTTTTAAAGGCAAAGCAAAAAGCACAAGCTAAAGATTTAAGACTGTACTCTTTCAATGACATTAATCTTGTTGTTAAATTTGCTTCACTGCATGGTAAAAAAACTTTAGAAGGTGTTAACCAAGCTCAAGATGAAAGCTTTTTAACTTGGTTTAAAAATAGCTGGATAGAACTCAGTCGCAATGCTTTAATATCTTTATTTGGCGAGCCAAAATATTGGAATAATGCACTATTAAACCACGTTAAAGATTTTGCACAAAGCACTCAATACATGCCAACCCAACTTTCAGACAATGCTATCAATGCATTAAAATTAAAACTAAGTTACAAAGGTGAGTCTAAGGAAGTCTTTTTAGTAGAATACAACTCGCCTATTCGTATTGATGTAGCAGGTCAGCCTTTCTTTTTAAGATGGGGTCCTAAAGGAATAGAAATGCCATTTGAAATGTATCTAAAAGATTTTGAATTAGAACGCTATCCTGGTTCTATGTCTCCTATGTCTTATGCAAGTTATGTAGAAATTGACAATGCGGATAAAAAATTAGAATACAAAATATTCATGAATAATGTCTTAGACTATCAAGGCTATAGATTTTATCAAAGCTCTTATGATCAAGATGAGCTTGGTACCATACTTTCAGTTAACAAAGATCCAGGGAAAATTCCAACCTATATTGGGTATTTTTTACTTACACTAGGAATGTTTTTAAATATTTTAAATCCTCACTCAAGGTTTAGAACCCTAGCTAGATTAATCAACCAAGACACACTAAAAAAGACTAGTGTTGTTTTAGCTTTCGCTTTCATGCTATTTAGCACATCTAATTTACATGCGATTGAGCCTATTAAGGTTGATGAAAACCACGCCAAAGAACTTGCTTCTTTAGTAGTACAAAAGCCTGATGGTAGAATGGTGCCTTTTAATACTCTAGCTATGGAAGTATTAGAAAAAATTCACAAAAGCACAACTTTCCAAGGTCAAAGCGCAGAAGCAACCATTATATCAATGATTTTTGATGGAAGTGCATGGTATGATAAAGACATCATTTTCATGCCAACTAGTCGCTTAGTAAATGATGAAATTTCTAAAATTTTAGGCATTGAGCCTAGGTCTTATACTAGCTTTAAAGATTTTTTCACAACCGATTCTTATAAACTACAAAAATACGTAGAAAATGCCAACAGAAAAAATCCAAACCGCAGAAGTGTTTTTGATAAAGAAATCATCAAGCTTGATGAAAGAGTTAATATTGTAAATTTGATTTTTTCAGGTGATATTTTTAGATTTATTCCTTTACAAAATAGCACCAACAATCAGTGGATTGCGCCGCGCGAAGCTTATATTGGTTTAAAAGGCGAAGAAGGTGCGGAAGTAAGACTTATCTTAGAAAATTACTTCAAGGCAGTGAGCAACTCCCTTGCTCATAATAACTGGGAAGAAGCAACTAAAAATCTAAATATCATCAAAGATTATCAGGCAAAATACGGCCATGAAGTTATGCCAAGTGCTAAAAAAATTAGCACCGAAATCTTTTTCAATAAAAGTCAAATTTTTGTAAACCTAGCACCTCTTTACTTGTGTGCAGGATTTTTGCTTTTGATTATTGTTTTTATCAAAATGCTTATGCCAAAAATTCGTATTGATTTTATTTTTAAATGTGTTTATGTGTTTAACATCGTAGCATTTTCCATCCATACACTAGGCTTGGCTTTGCGTTGGTATATAGCAGGCCGCGCACCATGGAGCAATGCTTATGAGAGTATGGTTTACATCGCTTGGGCTTTATCTTTATCTGGTATTTTCTTCTCAAGAAAAAGCCCTATTGCGCTATCGCTAACTTCAATTTTAGCTGGGGTTACCTTAGGAGTAGCTCATCTTAGTCAAATGGATCCGCAAATTACTAATTTAGTTCCTGTATTACAGTCTTATTGGTTAACCATACATGTTTCAGTTATTACTGCTAGTTATGGATTCTTGGGATTATGTGCGTTGTTAGGTATCTTTGTACTTATTTTGTTGTGTATGTTAAAAGTTAATGGAAAACACAATGAAAACATCTTAAGAAACATCACAGAAGCAACAAGAATTAACGAAATGGCAATGATTTTAGGACTTTGCTTACTCACTGTGGGAAATTTCTTGGGTGCTATATGGGCAAATGAAAGTTGGGGAAGATACTGGAGCTGGGATTCTAAGGAAACTTGGGCATTAATTAGTATTTTAGTTTATGCAGCTATTTTACACATTAGAATGGTTCCAAAATGGGCAAATCAATACACTTTTGCTGTATGCTCTATGTTTGCTTATTGGGTAATCATTATGACTTATTTTGGTGTAAATTACTTTTTAACCGGTATGCACTCTTACGCAGCGGGTGATTCTGTAAAAATTCCTGATTATGTGTATTGGGGCTTTTTATTCATGGTATTGTTAAGCTTAATAAGTCGATCTAAAAAATCTTATGCAAGAAAATTATAAGAAAGGAATAAATGAATAATACTCTTTTTGTTTTTTTAATTATTGCTTTAGTGGTGGTTATTGCACTTGGAGTTATTTTGATTTTATTTTTTACACACAAAGACAAACAACCCAACAAAACCAACATAAACAAAACTCCAAAAATAAGCGGCATAGAAGATTTTATCTCCAAAGCCAATGCCGCAAAAAATTCGCAAGAAATTCAAGCATTAATCTTGCAATTTCTCAATTCACAAAAACTCGGATCTAATCCAAAAGATAGTGCAACCAAAAGAAAGCTTGATTTCATAAGCGCTATCTCAGCTAATGCCAATGCTACCCCTAAAAACATCTCTTTTTTAAACAATGAACTAAAAAAAAGATATAGCACCTTAAAAAAAGAAATCGATGCATATGAACAAATAGGTTTAGCAAAAAGAAAAATGAGACAATCTTAAGGTTTGCAAATGAAAAATATTAGAAATTTCTCCATTATAGCCCATATTGACCATGGTAAAAGCACTCTAGCTGATAGAATTATTAGTGAATGTGGAGCCATTAGCGATAGACAAATGAGTGCACAGGTGATGGATACCATGGATATAGAAAAAGAACGTGGTATAACCATTAAAGCTCAATCAGTACGCTTAAACTATAGGTTAAACAACGAGGAATATATACTCAATCTAATCGATACTCCAGGCCATGTTGACTTTTCATATGAAGTAAGTCGCTCTTTGGCAAGTTGTGAAGGTGCATTGCTTGTCGTAGATGCTTCTCAAGGTGTTGAAGCACAAACTATCGCAAATGTATATATAGCTTTAGAAAATAATCTTGAGATCATTCCAGTTATCAACAAAATCGATCTTCCATCAGCTGATATTGAAAAAGTCAAACACGAAATCGAACATATCATAGGAATTGACTGCTCTAATGCTATTTGCGTTAGTGCAAAAACAGGTGTGGGTATACAAGAACTGATAGAAACCATCATTACCAAAGTTCCTGCTCCAAAAACAGATGATGAAGCTCCTACAAAAGCTTTGATTTATGATTCATGGTTTGATAACTACTTGGGTGCTTTAGCACTTGTGAGAATTTATGAAGGAAATATCGCCAAAAATGATGAAGTTTTGGTTATGAGCACCGATAAAAAACATCTCGTGCAAGATCTTTTCTACCCTCACCCACTAAGCCCTATTAAAACAAAAAAATTAGAATCTGGTGAAGTGGGCGTGATCGTACTTGGGTTAAAAAATGTGGCCGATGTTCAAGTGGGCGACACCATCACTTTAACTAAAAATAAAGCAAAAGAAGCCATAGGTGGATTTGAAAAAGCAAAAGCTTTTGTCTTTGCGGGATTATATCCCATAGAAACAGATAAATTTGAAGATCTTAGAGATGCTTTGGATAAATTAAAACTTAATGATAGCTCTATCACATACGAACCCGAAACCTCTCTAGCTTTAGGTTTTGGCTTTAGAGTTGGCTTTTTAGGTCTTTTACATATGGAAGTCATTAAAGAAAGACTTGAACGCGAATTTAATCTTGATCTAATCGCTACTGCACCAACCGTTACTTACGAAATTTACCAAACCGATGGAGAGATTTTAAAAATTCAAAACCCAAGCGAACTACCTCCTGTTAATAAGATTGATCATATTAAAGAACCTTATGTAAAAGCTACCATTATCACACCAAGTGAATATCTAGGCAATCTCATCACATTATTAAACCGCAAACGTGGTATGCAAGTAAAAATGGACTATATCACTCCTGAACGCGTGCTACTAGAATACGATATACCTTTAAATGAAATTGTTATGGATTTTTACGACAAACTTAAATCACTCACTAAAGGTTATGCGAGTTTTGATTATGAGCCGATTGAATTTAGAGTAGGAGATCTTGTCAAGCTTGATATTAAAGTCGCTGGAGAAAATGTTGATGCACTTAGTATTATAGTGCCTAATGAAAAAGCATTAAGCAAAGGCAGAGAGCTAGTAAAAGCAATGAAAGAAATTGTTCCAAGACAACTTTTTGAAGTTGCTATTCAAGCAAGCATAGGCAACAAAATCATCGCAAGAGAAAATGTCAAATCTATGGGTAAAAATGTAACCGCAAAATGCTATGGAGGAGATATCACTAGAAAAAGAAAACTTCTTGAAAAACAAAAAGAAGGTAAAAAAAGAATGAAAGCCATTGGCAAAGTACACTTGCCACAAGAGGCATTTTTAAGTGTTTTAAAAATAGACTAATCCCTAGTATTACACTAGGGATATAAATCAAGCATTGATATCTAAAGAATTTCCACCCAATTCATTAATTTTTTGAGTGACTTTTTCAATAGCCTTATCAATTGTCTCATAGCTTATATCAGGAAGTTTACCACCCCACATTTTTTCCGCTTGCGCAAATCCTGCTTTTAAGCCTTCTAGACCTTTTTGAAGTTTTTCCATATCTTCACCAGCCCCATTAATAACAAAATCAGCCAATCTTTGAGATGTTTTTGCTACACCAAAATACCCATCTTCACCAACAAGTTCTTTTGCTTCATCAGCGCTTAAACCAAGTATATCCTTACCCTCATAACCCGTAGCACTAAAATCTACATTAGACAAAATCGCTGTTAAAGAATCCTGAGAATAAGCACCTTGAAAAATACCTGCTTGTGCTAGGTTATTTGACGAGCCTACATTAAATGCTTGCTGCATAAAACTTATAGTGTAAAGTTCAGTAATTCCTTTACCACCTATACTAGCAAGCTTACTTAGCTTTTTCTCATCAATATCTTTTGTGCTATTAGCACTTTTAGTATTGGCATCTTCAAGCTTTGTATTCAAATCAGCCTTCCTATTGCTAACTTGCGACTCTGCTGCCACACGCGAATACGAATTTATTTGCATCCTTGCTCCTTTTTTTGTGGGTTTTAGAAAATCGGATATTTACTATTAAAATTTACATTAAGGTAAAAATAAAGCCTTTTATCATATAATATTTGCATTATATTAACTATAATAGGATTTTTAAAATCAGGTGAATTATGTTTTTCAAAGATTATTTTATTGAAATTTCAGATCCATATTTTAAAGATACTATAGAAGGCATTGAATCTCTTTATTAGCTTATTTTATTCAAAACCTCATGAATAATAAAATTAATAAGGAAAATTTATGTCATTACATCATTTTTATACTAATTTAAACCCTACCATATTGTTTTACAAATGCGCTTTACCTAATATGGCAAGTGCAGCTTTTATATATTTTTATGTTATCGTAGATGGAATTTTTGTTGGTAGATATCTTGGCACAGATGCTTTAGCTGCTATGAATTTAGTTCTGCCTTTTATTATGATTAGTTTTGCCTTAGCTGACATGATTGCCATTGGATCATCTGTACAAATTGCAATCAATCTAGGCAAAGGCAAAATCGAAAAAGCAAGGCGTATTTTTTCTTTTTGTATAGTGTTGATTTTTGGAATTTCTTGTCTTATGGGTCTTCTTGGCTTTTTTCTAGCAAAACCTTTAAGCGCTTTCATGGGTGCTGATGAAAATGTACAAGAATTATCAGCTGAATATATGCAAATTTTTGCTTTGTTTGCTCCTTTTACCATGTTAGCTTTTGCGATGGACAACTATCTTCGGATTTGTGGAAAAACTTTTTATAGTATGTTTGTTAACATCGTTATCGCATTAAGTAATATCATCTTAGATTGGCTTTTTATCGTTGTCTTTGGCTGGGGACTTTTTTCAGCCGCTTTAGCAACATGCATAGGAATGCTCTTAGGAACAGTTTTAAGTTTTATACCTTTCATAATAAAAGATCTTGTTTTGAAATTTAAAAAACCTATGATTAGCTTTAAAATTCTAAAGAATATCATCTATAATGGCTCTTCTGAATTTTTTTCCAATATCTCAAGCTCTCTTTATACGATCATAGCCAATGCTATTTTACTCAAAATATCAGGAAATGAAGCTTTAGCGGCATTTTCTATCATTCTTTATCTAAGTTCTTTTGCCTTTGCATTAATACTATCAATGTGCGATGCAATGCAACCTGCTATTAGCTACAACTATGGTTACAAAAACACTCCAAGAATTAAAATGATATTCAAAAGAATGCTTTTTGCTTCGTGTGCCTTAGGATTGTTTTTATTTATTAGTGTGTATTTTTACAATGCATATATCGTTTCATTTTTTAATAAAGATGATAATACCGAATTTGCTCTTTTGGCCCAAAATGCATTAATGCTATTTTCTTTTTCATTTTTACTTAACTGGCTTAGCAAGTTAAGTGCATCATTTTTCACATCACTAGATAAACCTATGCTTTCTCTTGCTATTTCGATCACACAAAGTTTAATCTTGCCTTTTATATTTATTCAAATTCTATCACATTATTTTGGACTTAATGGAGTATGGATTGCTTCATTTGCAAGTGAAATTTGTATGGTTTTTATCGCTTGTGCATTATTATATAAAACCTTTAAAGATCTAAACTCTTAGCTAATTTTATGCAAGAGTTGAGATCTTGCTCCTTGCATAAATACAAATTTGGAAAATTTTGAAGTTTTAATGCTGTACTTTTCCCTATAACTACAACCTTGTCATTTTTCTCTAAATGAAAAAAATTCAAAAATCTTTCAACACTTGAAGGAGCGCTAAAAATAAACACACTAGGATGATGAATTTGCTCCTGATTTATCTTAGGCTTTAAGCTAATGTTTTCATATACAACAACCTGCTCTAATGCGACACCTTCTTTCAACAAATACTCATCTAAACCTGAGCAAATTTCTCTAGCTCTTAAGTAAAGACATTTTTTATTTTTAAACTCATGTAAATATTCACTTGCCAAATTTTTACCATAAGCTTTGGTGGGAAATTTTACATTTTTAAAACCAAATTCTTTTGCATAATTAGCGCTTTTTTCACCCACAGCATATACCATCGTGTCAAAATTAATTTTACTTTTACTAAGCTTCAATGCTTTTAAAGCATTTTTAGAACTGATAATCAAGCAATCAAATTTTGAAAAGTCAACTTCAAAATCAAGATAGTTAATTTGACTTAATTGGATAGTCTCCACACCTTCAAATTTTTTATCACCGATAAAATAAATCATGTATTACCTAAAAATATATCATTATAAATATTTCTTAAATTTACACTAGCCATATAAGGATCTTTTGCTTGCATGATAGCTCTAACTACCGCAACTCCTTGAATATCACATCCTTGAAGCATATTTAAATTACTCTCACTAATCCCACCAATCGCTACCACGGGCAAGGTGCTAAGATTTGCTATTTCTCTTAAGCCTTCCACCCCAAGCACAGTACAATCTTGCTTACTCGGTGTAGCAAAAACAGCCCCTACTCCAAGATAAGTCGCACCTTGAATATTATCAAGTTCGCTTTTATGATTGATCGTAAGCCCAATGATCTTATCCTCTCCTAAAAGCTCTCTAGCTCTTTTTAATGGCATATCTTTTTGACCTATATGCACTCCTTGTGCATTTACCCCCATAGCAATATCAATCCTATCATTTATCACCAAAAGAGTGTTGTATTTTTCACACAACACCTTAACCTTTAAAGCAAGATTATAAAATTCTAAAGTACTAAGATCTTTTTCTCTAAGTTGTAAAATATCAATTCTTGCTTTTAAAGAAGCTTCTAGAATATTCAAAAATTCCGCTTCGCTTTTGGCACCCTTGCTTGCAACTAGATAAATTTTAAATGAATTCATATTGTGCCTTATTTTTGATTTTTTCATCGTTTAAATTACTCAACGCATCGATTAAATTTACTCTAAAACTACCGCTTCCATTTGAATTTTCTTGTGCTAGTTCACTAGCTATACCAAAACTCAACAAAGCATACAAACTCGCTTCAAATTTATCTTCCAAAATTCCAGCAAAAGCACCACATAAAGAACCACACATACAACCCGCACCTGTTATTTTTGCAGCCATAGGCGATCCATTATAAATTTTAGCTATTTTATCTTCACTGATAATATAGTCCACCTTGCCAGTTACGGCTAAAATCCTTTTGGTTTTTTTAGCATATTCTCTTGCTTTTTCCAAAAACTCATCATGAATAATAAAAGTATTATCCACACCTCTAGCTTTTCCATCTAAACCAATTACACTTGCTATTTCAGATGCGTTTGCTTTTATAATGCAAACACCTTTTAAACCAAGCAATTCATAATTAATTTGATCTCTTGCTTTGCTTACGCCCAAAGCAACTGGATCAAGCACTATGCTTTTGTTTAAAGCAGCGTATTCCTTAATCGCCTTTAACATGGAATTTGCAATAAGCTGATTAATAGTACCTGTATTTAAAACCAAAGCTGAACTTATCTTAGCAAAATCGGCTTGCTCTTCATAAAAATCCGCCATCGCAGCACTTGCGCCAATGGCAATTGTTGCATTAGCACAATCATTAACGCTAACATAGTTTGTGATATGATGAATTAAAGGTTGTTTTTCTCTTAATGTTTGAATGATCATTTTTATTCCTTTTCTAACATAAAAAAATGATTCGTTGGGCCACAACCCTTACCAAGTGATAATGAATGCAAAATTGCCCCATATACATATTCTTTAGCAAGTTTCACAGCTTCATGCTTTGTCTTACCTAAAGCAAGATTGCTAGCTATTGCTGAACTTAATGTACACCCAGTGCCATGTGTATTTTTTGTATCAATCTTTTCAGCTTTAAAAATATTAAACACCTCTCCATCATAAAAAACATCATTAGTGTTTTCTTTGCTATGCCCTCCTTTTACCAAAACACTTTTTGCACCTTCTTGGTGTAATTTTATAGCTGCTTTTTTCATATCATCTTCATTGTGAATTTTAAAACCACATAAAAACTCAGCTTCAGGAATATTTGGAGTAAGCACATCCGCTAAAGGTAAAATCTCTTCTTTAAAGAATTGACAATTTTCCAAAGGCATTAACGCATAGCCATTTTTAGCAAACATAACAGGATCAATCACTACATTTTTAGCTTGAAAATGCAATAAATTTTCTTTCACGCAAGTGATGATTTCTTTGGAGCCGAGCATACCGACTTTCACAGCCATTGGTTCTATATCTTCATATACAGCTAGCATTTGTTCATTGATAATTGAAATGGGTATATCAAAAGATGAAATAACTCTTGCGGTATTTTCAGCTACCACACTTAAAATCACACTCATACCAAACAAATGGTGTGCACTAAAAGTTTTTAGATCAGCTTGCACCCCTGCTCCACCGCTACAATCACTTCCGGCTATCGTCAAAATAGGAATTTTAGTTTTAGTTTTTGCTTGTATCATTATTTATCCTTTTTTATTAAAAAGGAAAGTTTTTGCAAGAATTCAAAGTTTGCATTACCAAACTTCTCAAGGGTCGAAGTTAAACTTCCTCTCAGCAAAAGCTCCCCACTTGTTAAAAATTATATCTTAGTTTTTATTAACCTTAAAAAATATTTTTAATTGCTGCTATAATTTTAATAAAACTACACATTTTTTGAGGAAAAATTATGACTAAAATTATTTTTGTATGTTTAGGAAATATTTGTCGCTCCCCTATGGCCGAGTTTATTATGAAAGATCTTGTCAATAAAACTAATTTAAATGATCGTTTTAGCATATGCAGCGCAGGAACTTCAGGTTATCACGATGGAGAAGATATGCACTATCAAACCAAAGCATTACTACATAGAAAAAATATTAATACTAAAGGATTTTATAGTCGAAAATTAAATGCTTTAATGTGCGAAGAAAACGACCTTATCGTTGTAATGGATAATGCAAATTACAATGATGTTGTTAAAAATTTTCCAAATTATAAACATAAAATTCAAAAAATTACATCATATGCAAAAGATTTAGGATACAATGAAGTTCCTGATCCTTGGTATAGTGGAGATTTTAACGAAACTTATATGATACTTTCTAAAGCTTGTGATGGTTTACTTCGCTTTTTAAATAATTAAAATTATTTAAATTAAATTTATAATAGTTTTTTATTTTTAGTGATATAATAACAATTTTAAATCTTAGAATAATGCAAAAGGAGCTTATTTAATGAAAAGTATTAAACTAAAAATTTCATTAATTGCGAACATTATTGCTATAGTATGTCTAATTATTTTGGGCATAGTTAGCTTTATTTTTACCAAAAAAGCTTTAAACTATGAAGTAGTTAAAGCAGAAACAAACTATGTAAGAGTTGCTGAAAAATCTATGAGAGATTTCAAAAGCATCAATTCCCATACACTTGAAAAACTTGCACAATCTATCACCAAGCTTCCTTATAGTGATCTTGATACCCAAGAAAAACTAATGGAAAATACCGGTAATCTACTAAAAGCTGTTAGAGATATGAACAGCTATTTGGCAGTTTACATAGCTCAACCAAACGGGGAGTTAATCGTAAGTGATCCTGATAGCGATAGCAAAGGCTTAGATTATGGAACTTATGGAAAAGCTGATAATTACGATGCAACAACAAGGGAATTTTATATAGAAGCTAGAAGAAAAAATGGCTTATATATTACCGCAGCATATATTGATGCAACAACAGGCTTACCATGCTTTACTTATGCAATGCCATTAGTTAAAGATGGTAAATTTATAGGTGTTTTAGCCATCGATGTTTTAGTTAAAGACTTACAGACTGAATTTAGCGAACTTCCTGGAAGAACTTTTGTGTACGACCAAGCTTACACAGTATTTGCTTCAACTGATAAATCACTAATTGGTGGAGAAAAAACAAATCCAGATATTCTTACAGTAGCTAAAGCATATGAAAAGGCTGGAGATTATAATATATTTAACTATGCTACTCAAAATGGACAAAACCGCTTCGGAATTTGTGTAAAAATCGATGATTACACCACTTGTGCGGGTGAAAACATTGAAGTTATCGAAGCACCTGCTTTAAAAATAGCATACATCCAAACTTCCATTGTTGTTTTTACAAGTATTGCTAGTATTATTCTACTTTACTTTATCATTTCTTATTATTTATCACCACTTCAAGCCATTCAAAGAGGTCTTAACTCTTTCTTTGATTTTATCAATCATAAAACTAAAGATTCAGCTATGATTGATGTAAAAAGCAATGATGAACTTGGTGCTATAGCTAAAGCCATTAATGAAAACATCACTAAAACTAAAAATGCATTAGAACAAGATGCTAAAGCAGTAGAACAATCAGTAGAAGCAGTAAGAGAAGTTGAAAGTGGTAATCTAACAGCAAGAATTACTGCAATTCCTAGCAACCCACAATTACTTGAACTTAAAAACTACATCAATGAAATGCTTAATGTATTAGAACAAAAAGTAGGTTCTAATATGAATGAAATTAATAGAGTATTTGATAGCTATAAAGCATTAGACTTTACTACTGAAGTTAAAAATGCTAAAGGTGGAGTTGAAGTAACTACAAATGTATTAGGTCAAGAAATTGTAGCTATGTTAAGACAATCATCTGAATTTGCTTCTTTATTAGCAGATGAAAGTGGTAAATTACAAAGTGCGGTTAAAAACCTAACTGATTCTTCATCTTCTCAAGCTTCTTCTTTAGAAGAAACAGCAGCAGCACTAGAAGAGATTACTTCTTCTATGCAAAATGTTTCGCATAAAACTAGTGAAGTAATTGCTCAAAGTGAAGAGATTAAAAATGTTACTTCTATTATTGGAGATATTGCAGATCAAATTAACCTACTTGCATTAAATGCTGCTATTGAAGCTGCACGTGCTGGTGAACATGGTAGAGGATTTGCTGTTGTTGCAGATGAAGTTAGAAATCTAGCTGAAAGAACTCAAAAGTCTTTGGGTGAAATTGAAGCTAACACAAATATCTTAGTTCAATCTATCAATGAAATGGGTGAAAGTATTAAAGAACAAACTACAGGTATTACTCAAATTAATGATGCCGTAACTCAAATTGATAGCGTAACACAAGAAAATCTAAAAATAGCTAAAGATAGTGCGGCTATATCTGATAATGTTAATAAGATAGCTAATGATATCTTAGAAGATGCTAGAAAGAAAAAGTTTTAATTGATTGTTAGCAAGCCAACCCTTTAAGGGTTTGGCTTTTATTTTATATAAGTACTTAAACAAACCCCATCTACACTTAAGTCATAAGCACTTTTAAGGTTGTTTTCTAATTTATCCAATATTAATAAAATTTTAGAATCAAACATATAAAACTCAGCCATTTTTGAAGCTATTTTTGCAAGTGCTTGATCATTGATTAAAATATATTTTGCACCCAAAGCATTAGAAAGCAAAACTTCTTCTTCATTTTTTACAAAAACAGCAAAATCGCATTTTTTTTCTTGCGCCAATTGGATTATTTTTTCATCATAATCAAAACAATTCACAACCGTTTGATTTATCTCACCTTTAAAGCGTTTCATTTTTTCCATACTAATTAATGGGTGACCAAAAATTAACATTTTTTTCCTTTAAGTATTTTTCAAAAGACAATAATTTCTAAAACCTTGATTAAAAATCTGATATGTTTTTAAACCTTGCAATTCATCATAAATTTCACTACCTTTATAAAGCAAAAACAATGTCTTATCGTCATAAAAACCACTTGCGATATTGATCAAAGGTTTCACATCCATCAAAGCTCTTGATGTGATCAAATCCACTCTAAAAGAAGAATGATTTTGTAATTTATCTTTGATGATATTCACATGATTTAAACCTAGTTCTGTTTTCACTACTCTTAAAAATGATGCTTTTTTAGGATTAGGCTCAAAAAGAAAAAATTCACTCTCTAAAAATATACAAGCTAAAAAAATAGCAGGAAACCCGGCTCCACTTCCCACATCAATTATTTGCTTTCTATCACTCAAATCGTAAAAATCTAAAATTTTCACACTATCGATGATATTTTCATCAATATTTTCAAAATGCGTCAAATTATGTACTGCATTGAATTTTTTCAACAAATCCTTATAAAGAATAATTTTTTTTAAAAAATCATCTTTATGGGGAAAATTTTGCAAAAAATTTAATTGTTCTTCGTATTGTTTCAATTTAAATGCCCCATTTGTGTATGTTTGATTTCTAAATAATCTTTATTAAAACGATTTGCCTCTATTAAAATAGGCACTCTTAAGTGTATCTTGTCTTTTAGTGATTCAAGTTTTTGAGGATTGTTTGTTAAAAGATTAATCTTGCTAATACCATAGTGCTTTAAAATAAACTCTACTATCTCATAACTGCGTTCATCTGCCTTAAAACCTAGCTGATGATTTGCTTCTATCGTATTAAAACCTTTATCTTGCAAAGCATAAGCATTGATTTTATTAAAAAGACCTATACCTCTTCCTTCTTGTCTTAGATATATCACCATTCCGCCATGCTCTTGGATATAATTTAGCGAAAATTCAAGCTGCTCCCCACAATCACATTTTAAACTACTTAAAACATCTCCTGTAAGGCACTCTGAGTGAATTCTAACATTCACTTCCTTTTGAAATTCTCCTTTAAAAATACACAAATGCTCTTTTTCTTCTTCTTTAAAACTTTGTATATAAAACTCCCCAAAACGCGTAGGAAGTTTTGCTATTTCAGAAATTTGAATCGTCATTATTTTACTTTACCTTTTTTATAAAAAATATGCTAGAATTTATGGAATTTTAACAAACAAAAAGGAAATTTATGTTTAAACGCTTCAGAAGATTAAGGTTAAATGAGAATATAAGAAGCTTGGTAAAAGAAAATACTTTAAATTTAGATGATTTAATCTATCCTCTTTTTGTCGTTGATGGAGTGAACATCAAAAACGAAATTTCATCTATGCCTGGTGTATTTCAAATGAGTTTAGATGAGATTTTAAAAGAATGTTCAGAAATAACTAAATTAGGCATTAAAGCTATTATTTTATTTGGAGTTTTAGAAAGCACTAAAAAAGACAGTTGTGGTAGCGATGCTTTGAGTGATGATGGCTTGATTGCTAGAAGCTTAAGAGCTATCAAAGAGCAATTTCCCAACTTAGTTGTCATCACAGATCTTTGTTTTTGCGAATACACTGATCATGGGCATTGTGGCATTATTGATCCAAAAACAAAAAGTGTAGATAATGATCTAACTTTAGAAATTTCAGCCAAACAAGCTCTAATTCATGCAAAAAACGGAGCGGACATGATCGCACCAAGTGGCATGATGGATGGGATTATTCAAACCTTAAGAAAAACTCTAGATGAAAATGGTTTTGAAAATCTTCCTATCATGGCTTATTCAACCAAATTTGCTTCAGCTTATTACGGTCCTTTTAGAGATGTGGCAGATTCTGCTCCAAGTTATGGAGATAGAAAAACTTATCAAATGGATTTTGCTAATGGCAAAGAAGCCTTGTGTGAAAGCTTAGAAGATGAAAAACAAGGTGCTGATATTTTGATGGTAAAACCTGCACTGGCTTATTTAGATGTGGTCAAAGACATTGCAAATCACTCTAAACTTCCACTTTGCGTATACAATGTAAGCGGTGAATATGCCTTGTTAAAAGCGGGTCAAAAAGCTGGTGTGATTGATTATGAAAAAATAGTCCTTGAAACCATGCTTGCTTTTAAAAGAGCTGGAGCCAAACTTATCATAACTTACCATGCAAAAGAGATCGCGCAATTATTAAATCACAAGGAGTAAGATTGAATAGTTTAGATAAAAAAAGCTCCGAAGATATCATCAACGAGCTTTCTAATTACCTAGGTATAGAAAAACATAATCAAACTATATTTCATCTCACCCATATTAATGAAAAAGAAAAAAAACTCAGTTTAAAAAACGGTCATGAACTAGCACCTGAACCATGGTTTATTGTAGATGAAAACGACGAAGTAAAAACGATGTTTTCTGTAAAAACTTTAATCGAATTTTTGCAAAATGCAAAAGAAATACAAAAAGATAACTTTGAACTGAAATTAGAGAAAGCCATTTATCAACAAATTCCAATTGATTTTAACGATGTATGGACAGTTGCAATGGATGAAATAAAACATCAAGTCGCCAAGGGCGTAAAAGAAGTAAATATTGACTTAGATCAGCTTGTTAGCAACATCCACATTCAACATCCAAATTTATTTATTGACATGAAAAAAATGATAGAAAAGGTAAAACCCAATGAAAGATTATAAAAGCTTTGTCAAATACTCCAAAGCAGGACCAAGATATACTTCTTATCCTACTGCGGTAGAATTTAATACTCAGTTTAAATATGAAGATTATATTGAAATTTTAAAACAACAAAAAGCACAATTGTCTTTATATTTTCATTTGCCTTTTTGTAGAAGCGCATGTTATTTTTGCGGTTGTAATGTAATCTATACTGCCAAAGAAGAAAGCAAAGAAAGATATTTAGGTTATCTCTTTAAAGAACTCGATCTCTTAGCTAACATCATCAATACTCAAAGAGAAGTTGCACAAATGCATTTTGGTGGCGGTACCCCTACATTTTTTTCTGCTAAGCAACTTGAAAGTTTGATTTTAAAAATCAAAAGTGTTTTTCCAAATTTCACTCAAGATAGCGAAATAAGCTGTGAAATTGATCCAAGGTTTTTAAATGAAGAGCAAGCCGATGTTTTAATCCAAAATGGATTTAATCGCATTAGCTTTGGTGTGCAAGATTTCGATGAAAAAGTGCAAAAAGAAATTCATAGAATTCAGCCTTTTGAGCTTACCAAAAACGCAGTAGATATGGTTAGAAAAAAAGGCATTAGCTCGGTAAATATGGATTTGATCTATGGTTTGCCATATCAAAGCTTAGAAAGCTTTAAGCAAACTTTGGAAAAAGCATTGCTAATTAATCCTGATCGCTTTGCTATTTTTAACTATGCACATGTGCCATGGCTTAAAAAAAATATGAGAAAATTTGATGAAAATACCCTGCCTAGTCCTGATATAAAACTTCAAATTTTAGAATACTGTGAAAATTTTTTAACCCACAATGGTTATAAAATGATAGGAATGGATCATTTTGCAAAACCAGAAGATGAACTTTTTAAAGCATTAGAAAATGGTAGTCTGCATAGAAATTTTCAAGGCTATACTACTAAAGGTGGAACAGATTTAATTGGCATTGGTTTGACAAGTATTGGCGAGGGAAAAAGACACTATATGCAAAATTTCAAAGATATGCCAAGCTATGAAAAGGCTATCGATGAGGGCAAATTGCCTTGCGAAAAAGGCATTATGCTAGATGATGATGATGAATTAAGAAAAGCTGTGATTATGGAGCTTATGAGTAATTTCTCGCTTAACATTGAAAAAGTAGAACAAAGATTTAAGATTAACTTTTTTGAATACTTTCAACAAGATCTAGAAGAATTAAGCAAATTAAATGAATTTGTGACTATTGATAAAAACCATATCAAAGTCAATGAAACAGGAGTGCTTTTGATCCGTAATATTGCAATGTGTTTTGATAAATATCTCAAACGCATTAGTGAAGATAAAAAAGTATTTTCTAAAACGGTTTAACATGTTAAATATTGATGAAATCACAAATGCATGTGTAAAATGTGGCAAATGCATACCAACATGCACCATACATGAGATAAATCGCGATGAGAGTACTTCCCCTCGTGGCTTTTTAGATCTCATAAGTGCTTATAAAAATCAAGAATTAGAACTTGATCGTGATCTTAAAACAATTTTTGAATCATGTTTTTTATGCACCAATTGCGTTGAAGCTTGCCCAAGCCACTTAAGAATTGATAGCGCTATTGAAAAAACTCGCTATGATATAGCACAAAAATTTGGTATTGCATGGTATAAAAAACTTGCCTTTTTCTTTTTAAGACATAGACAAGTGTTAAATATTTTAGCAAGATTGGGCTATGTTTTTCAAAGTTGCGCATTTAGCACTAAAAATAACAACCAAGGCATGAAAGCAAAATTAAACCTACCTTTAATCAAAAAAGGACGCTTGCTTCCATCTTTGAGTAAAAAAAGTTTTTTAAGCTCCAATCCTGATTTTATCAATAATCAAGGGGAAAAATCTATAGGGATTTTTATAGGGTGCTTGTCTAATTACTCTTATACAAGTACTGGATTTGCTTTGCTTGAAATTTGCAAGCATCTTAAGATCAATGTAGATTTATTAAAAGAACAATCATGTTGTGGAGCTCCTCACTACTTTACAGGAGATTTTAAAAGCGTAGAACATCTAGCTAAAAAAAATATTGTATATTTTGAAGAAAAACTCAAAACGCTTGATTATATCATCATCCCTGAAGCAACCTGCTCTGCAATGATCAACATAGACTATGAGCATTTTTTTCATATGCAAGGTGATCAAGAATGGGCAATAAGAGCAAAAAACATCTCCCATAAAATACTTCTTGCGACTAAGTATTTATACGAGCATACTAATTTAGAACAGCTTTTAAAAACTAAAAACAAAGTCAATATTAATATCAGCTATCATGATCCTTGTCATGCAAAAAAAATGCAAGGAGTTTACCAAGAACCGAGAAATCTATTAAAGCAAAACTATCATTTCAAAGAACTTATTGCTTCAAATGAATGCTGTGGTTTTGGCGGGGTAAGCATGCAGACAGATCACTATGAAAAAGCCTTAAAAGTTGGTATGAAAAAAGCACATAATATTCAAAAAACAGATGTGCAAATCATCAGCGCAGAATGTTCAGCTTGTAGAATGCAAATTTCAAATGCTTTAGAACATGAAAAAGTTTCTACTAAATTTTCACACCCATTAGAACTTATAGCTAAAATACTTCAAGATTAATGCTAATCTTGATTTTTTATATTTTCGATATTTGATCTATTTTTTTCTATTAAAATTCTATTTTTTTCGATGTTTTCATTGTTTTTCTTACACTCATTTTTTAAAATCTCTATATTTTTATATAGGATTTTCATTTTTCTTTCATAACGATTAATGAGCAAAAATACAATAAACAAAAATAAAATCAAAATAGCCCAATTTAAAAATGCCATTTTTATCCTTTCGAAAGCATTATATTAATATATTTTATCTTAAATTACAATTCTTTTTAAATTTGGAGAAAGCTTTACTAAAATCTCGTAGTTGATTGTATTAAAAAAACTCGCCATTGCATTTGCATCATCAATCACACAAATTACATCATCATTACCTTCGCATGAAAAGCTGTCCATTGACATTTTTCCTAGCATTTTTTTACCATTTGGTAAAACCAACTCTTTTTTACCATCATAGCGTAAAAGTCCGTCTGCATAACCTAAATCATAAGTTGCGATCTCTAAATTTTCTTTTGCACAAAATACACCACCATAACCTACCGTCTGTCCTTTTTTAAGCGTTCTTTGGCTGATTTTTTCAGCCCACAAACTCAATACTTTATGTAATTCATCGCTAAAATAAGCATACCCAAACTGCACAAGCCCTACTCTACAATACTCTTTTGGCTCTAAAGTGTTTGTTCTAAACAAAGCTTCTGAGTTGTGCG
Source organism: Campylobacter sp. 2014D-0216 (assembly GCF_014931215.1). Lineage (NCBI taxonomy): Bacteria > Pseudomonadati > Campylobacterota > Epsilonproteobacteria > Campylobacterales > Campylobacteraceae > Campylobacter > Campylobacter sp. 2014D-0216. The sequence goes on from NZ_CP063089.1 coordinate 1,171,256, forward strand.
AATGAAATATTAATTTTTCAGCCTCATCTTGCAACAAAGTTTGGATCTTTTTTTTGACTTCTTTAAAATTTTGCTTTTGCACGAAATAGCTTGCATCCATCTCATCGCTTCCTGCAAAATGCATCATCACACCATGAAGTTGCAAACCATAACTTTTAAGTTCACACAAGACTTCCTCAAGATCTTTTGGCACAATTCCGTTTCTATGCATATTTGTATCTATAACTAAATGAATTTTTGTATTTTTTTTAAATTTCTTAATGTCATTTCTATCATTTAAAGCATAAATAAAATTTTCATTTTCATTTGCATGTGGATGGTGAGATAAAATCAAAATATGTTCAAAAATACCCTGAAGCTCTTTTGCTTCAGTTTCATTTTTTACTGCTATAAAATTAACACCCTTTGCCTTGGCAATAGGAGCCAAAATCTTAGCTCCATGTCCATAAGCATTGTCTTTAAAGACACATATAACTTTTTCATAGCCTCCTGCTTTAGAAGCTATGAGATCAAGATTGTGCTCATAAGCTGCACGGTTGATTTTTATATAAGCCATTATTGCTCAGCTAAAATTTGCATTTTATCGCCTACAAGCTTCACATAAAGGACTTTTTCTCCTTTAAATTTATAGTTTGTACTACGATAGTCCTCATAAAAACCTATTCTGAAAATTTTTTCGTTTCTATCATTTGGATAAGGACTGATGCTAAGATCTGAAAATTTAATGCTTTTTTCTTCATTTTTAGCAAAAATTCTTTCTTTATTTCTTGCAAATTGTTCATAGTTGAATTTGTTTTTATGTTTAAAGATTTTTTGATCATAAAAAGACAAATATTTTTTAATATCACTTTTTTGCCAACTATCTTTCCAAGCAAATAAATTTGCCAGCAAAATAGCTATTTCATCGTGGTTGGTTCTTACTTTAGCTTTTTCTTCTGTCATAGCATAAGATTTTCTATCAGCAACAAGCTTGTTAAAATCATCTAGCAAATCATTTTGCACAGCGATACAGCCTCTAGTTTTATAAGTATCCAACCGTGTTCCATCTAGTGGATACCCATGAATCCAAATTCCCCCACCTGTTTTACCTAAAGTTTTATCAAGTACATTTGGATAGGTTGTAGCAAAAGCAAATGGACCATAATAAGGATCGCCAGGATAAAATTTCTTGCCTAATTCATAAAAACCTATAGGGGTTTTTAGATCCCCTTCGATTTCTTTATCTCCTGCCAAACCGGTTAAAACATCTTTTTGGATAAATTTCTTCTCAACTTTACCATCATCATAGTGATAAACACGAATAATTTTATCACTTTTATTAGTTAAAACTATCGCAACATCTTCATCATAATACCCAAGAGTAACATTTTTGTCTTTGATTTCATCAAGCCAAAAATCCTTTTTGCTTAATTCTTGCTCTAGCACCTGTTCAACTGCTTTAATACCTTCATTTAAATAAATCTTTGCAAGATTATTTGCATTTGCAAATACAACCATGCTAAATATTATAGATGCAACTTTAAACAATTTCAACCTTTCTTTGTAAAATTTAAAACAACAAGGTGCTAATTATATTATTTTTACAATAAATATATTTTTAATTTTTTCCGTGTATAATGTTTTATATTTTATCAAACACAAAAAAAGGAAATACAATGAAAAAATTACTAGGTTTGGCTATTTTAAGCACTTTTGTTTTTGCAAATGAAATTACTGTAAATGATCCTTATGTAAGACAAACTCCACCTCACTCTAAAACTACGGCATTTTTCTTAGAGCTTAAAAACAATTCTGATAAAGATATTAAGCTAATAAAAGCTCAAAGCTCTTTAAGTGATACCACAGAAATTCATAATCATATTATGGAAAATGGTAAAAAAATGATGGTGCAAATTCCACAAATCACCATTAAAGCTAAATCAAGTGCTGAGCTCAAACCAGGTGGTATGCACATCATGGTATTAAACCTTAAAGAAAACATCACCCCACAAACCAAAGCTAACTTAACACTTTATTTTGATGATAATAGTACTATTGAACTTAAAAATATTCAATCACGAAGCATTCAAAAATAATGAAAAATTTACTCATTTTTGCTCTAGCTATAGCTTTTGCTATAAGCGGGGCTTATTTTTATACCCATATGCCAAGCACAGGTAAAAAAAGAGAATTAATCACCACTTTAACTCCTTTAGATTGTGATTTAAATCAACAAAGCTGTGAGTATAATTTTAAAAACCAAAAAGTTTTAATCAGTCTAACCCCAAAACCCATTATGGCGTTAAACGAGCTTGATTTAAATATCACTAATTTAGGTAATTACCCTCAACTTAATGCCAGAGTTTATGGACTAAATATGTATATGGGGGATATCGTTCCGCGGTTTAAAAAAATCAACAATACCTATCACGCCAAATTAGTTTTAAGCTCTTGCACGCTTGATATAATGCGTTTTAGAATAGAACTTTTTGACAATGAAGATCCACTAGATTTTTATTTTGATTTTGATGTAAAAAGGTAATTTATGAAAAAAATCAATATTCTTTTGCTTATTATAGTGATTTTTGGTGTTTTCTTTCTTTCAATACAATATTTTGAAAACAATAAATACAATTTTCACTTAAATTCTGAAAAAGGTATGCTTAGCCTAAAAGATTTTGCCGGAAAAAAATTGATTGTATATTTTGGATACACCTATTGTCCTGATGTTTGTCCTAGTGAACTTGCACTAATTGCAAGTGTTTTAAACCAAATGCCAAACAAAGAAAAAGCTCATGTGGTGTTTATTTCTTTAGATCCAAAAAGAGATAGCAATCTAACACAAACAAGCCAATGGGTAAAATACTTCTACCCTAATTCTACTGCGCTAGTAGCAAAGAATGAAAAAGAATTAGAAAAAATAACCAAAAACTATGGTGTAGTTTATGAAAAAATTGATCTTAAAAATTCTGCCATGGGGTATTCTATAGCTCATAGCGGGGAGTTTTATTTGATTGATGAAAATGGTAAGTTTGTAAAAACGATCAAAGATGTTAGCTATGAAAATTTCTTCAATGAAATCAAAAAATTTCTAAACGAATAAATATTAAATTTATTCGTTTCTTAAAGTATCTAAAATATCTACTTGGGTTGCTTTTTTTGCAGGATAATAAGAAGACAAACTTACAATCACAATTGCACCCAAAAGCGTAGCACAAAAATCAACAAAAGAAAGTTCCAAGGGCAATTTACTCATGCCATAAACATCAGTAGGCAAAGAAATGATATCAAAGTTACCAAGTACCCATAAGGCTATGGTTGCAAGCATTACACCTGCTATAATCCCACTTCCACCTATAAAAAAACCCAAAGAAAAAAAGGTTTTTTTAATCTCTAATTTACTAGCTCCCAAAGAAAGCAATAAAGCTATCTCACTGCGTCTATTCATCACGATCATCAATAAAGAGCTTACGATATTTAAACTAGCAACTAAAATAATCAACATCAAAACAATAAACAACGCCCTTTTTTCCAAAGCAAGTGCCGCAAAGAAATTTCCATTTTGCTCCCACCAACCTATACTAGCATATTTTGCACCTAAAAAAGCTTCAATGTGTTTTATATCATCAAAAGGCTTTAACGAATATACATGAATTCCATCATAAACCCCTTGAGGATAAGATAAAATCTTAGCCAAAGCTTTTGCGTCTATATACATATATGCTTTATCATAAGCTAATAAACCAGAAGAAAATTCAGCTTTAACATCAAAACGCTTTACCTTAGGGATAAGCGAAAGACCACTTGCGCTAAGATTAGAAAAAATCAATGCGATCTTATCATCATAATCTAGCCCAAATTCGCTTTTTAATCCCTTGCCTATTAAAATGTCAAAATTTTGCAAATTTTTCCCATCTAAAGCATGCGCTACTACTTCATTGATTTTTTTTTCATCTTCAAAGTTTACGCCAAATAACATTCCACCTTCTAACCTTACATCATTTCTTGCTATAACTTGAGTACTAATATAAGGACTAAATAACAAATTTGGAAACTGAACTCTTAGTTCTTGTAGTAATTTTTCATCTACACTAGCTCCAAAACGTGGCAATATCGTAATGGGGTAATTCATCGTAAAAAGTTTTCTTTCAAATTCCTTATCAAAACCATTCATAATAGCCATTGCAACCAAGAGTACACATAATCCTATACTCACACCCAAAAAAGCTAAAATCTTTGAAAGCATAATAAAGGGTTGATCTTTGTCAAAACGAAGATATTTAAACAACAAATATCGCGGGATACTTTTTTGCATTTCAAACTCTTAATATTTTTTTAAGTATTTTAATAAAAACAAGCTTTGCATTTATTTAAGATAATATATAAAGGCACTATTATCATGAAATTCAACTGTAAATCTTAAAGGTAAAATTCTCACATATGTTTCACTTTGAGCGCCTGCTTGCTCACTTTTAACAAAATCTTTTACATCTATTTTTGAATTAAAAAAACAATCAATTAATTCATTTTTATGTGTATTCAAAAAATTAAATTTGTCTAATTTAGTCATTCTTTCTTCATCGATCATACCAAAATCATCACGTAAAAAAGTTTTTAAATCTTTTGGAGTGTAAATTAACTCACAAGCGTATTCTAAGTTTTTATTTTTGCTTTGAGTCATAGCTATGGATATAGTTTCTTTTTGATGATAAAGAATGAAATTTTTATTTGAAAGTTCTGCCCAAAATATAAACTCATCTTGGGCAGTAGTGTTAAATACTATAAAGATTAATAAGCAAACAATTCTTTCCACTTGTCAGCATCAATTTTAAGTTCTACATTTACTCTATAAAGACCATCTTTGAAATCTTGATCAACCACACTTGCATTTTTAATTAAACCATTTACCTGTGCTGTAATGGTTGAGCTTTTAAGCATTGCATCTTTTACTGTATCTTTACCATTTACTCTTACACCATATAACTTACTAGCTAATTGTCTATAAGCATCAGTAATCGCTGCTCTTTTTGCCAAAGCTAAAGCTTGACCAACTGAAACAGTATTTAAAGGAGCGATACCCTCACCCACTGCTGTAAATGTTAGATCATTATCTGTGCTTGTATCATTTGCAAGCATTTTTTCTTCTCTGATGATACTACGCACATCATCTTTATCTACTTTTTGAACCACCACATCAGAATTTGCCTGAGTAGTCTGAGCTTGATTTGGGTTCACGCCTCTTTGATCTAGCGCACAAGCACTAAAACCTAAAGCCAAACAAAACATAAAAATAACTTTTTTCATTTTTACACCTTCAATTTATTTGATTTTATTAAAATAGCAAAAAGCATTCCAAATTTTACTATTCAAAATTTAAATCCATATTATTTTCAGCATCTAAATCCTCATCCTCTTCCTTAGGACACTTAGCAATGCTTACAACCTCATCGTTTTCTACATTTACTACGATTACACCGCTTGTATTTCTACCTGCTTTTCTAATGCTTTGCATGTCCACACGTATCATTTTACCGCTACTTGTTAAAGCCATTAAGTCCATGCTTTCATCAACTATAACTATACCGATTAAATCTTTTGTTTTAGCAGTAAGCTTCATACAAATTACACCCTTACCACCCCTACTTTGAAGTCTGTATTCTCCTGCATTAGTGCGCTTACCTATACCTTTAGCACTCACACTTAAAATCTCTTGTGTATCATTTTCGATCACAACAGCACCTACAACCTCATCATCTTTTTCTTTAAATTTAATCGCAGTTACCCCTCTACTTACACGACCAATCTCTCTAACTTTAGCAAGAGGGAATTTGATACACATGCCTTTTTTAGTTACTGCAAAAAGCATTTTACCGCTAATGGTATTTTCTAATTCTTCACTATTTTCACTGCTTTCATTTTCTAGATTTTCATCTATTTCTAAATTTTCGTCTGCATTGACATTGACAACTTCGTTTTCATCTCTTGCTACGATAATTGCAGTAACAAGCTCATCGTTTTCATCTAGATTAATCGCTTTTACACCCACACTTCTAATATTTTGATATTCACTTAAATTTGTGCGTTTTACGATACCATTTTTAGTAAAGAAACACAATGATTTACTTTCATCAAAATCAGTTGTCGGGATAATCGCCATAATTTTTTCATCTGCTTGTAGATTAATAAGATTAACCACAGCTTTACCTTTAGCGGTTCTACTTCCTTCAGGAATTTTATAAACCTTAAGCCAGTAAAGTTGCCCGCGATCAGTAACAAACATTAAAGTATCATGTGTGTTTGCCGTAAAGAAGCTTTCAATAAAATCATCATCATAAGTCGTAACAGCAACCTTGCCCTTACCACCGCGTTTTTGTTTTTCATACTGCTTACTTGGAACACGCTTAATATAACCACGATGAGTGATAGTAACTACCATGTTTTCATTTGGTATTAAATCTTCTATATCAATATCATCATAATCATCCTCAATTTGAGTGATTCTTGGTACATCAAATTTTGTTCTAATTTCTTTTAACTCATCTTTAATTAAATTTTCAAGCAAAGTTTCGCTTTTTAAAATTTGATCAAGTCTTTCGATTTCTGCTAACAATTCTCTTAGCTCATTGTCAATTTTTTCTCTTTCAAGTCCTGTCAAACGACCTAACTTCATATCTAAAATAGCATTAGATTGAAGCTCGCTTAGACCAAATTTTTCCATCAATAAATTTTTAGCCGTTGGATTATCTGGGGAGTTTTTAATCAACGCTATCACTTCATCGATATTATCTAGTGCTATTTTTAAACCCTCTAAAATATGCGCTCTAGCTCTAGCTTTTTGCAATTCATAAATCGTTCTTCTAATAATTACAGTTTTTCTGTGATTTAAGAATAAATTTAAAAGCTCAATCAAAGAAAAAACTTTTGGCTCCTTGTTATGTATAGCAAGCATAATCACACCAAAAGTACTCTCCATAGTGGTAGATTTAAAAAGATTGTTTAACACGATCTCACTCATAGCATCGCGTTTTAGCTCAATCACCACGCGAATTCCTTCTCTATCGCTCTCATCTCTAACTTCAGCAATGCCTTCAATTTGCTTTTCTTTAGCAAGTTCAGCAATTTGCTCTATCAATCTTGCTTTGTTAGTTTGATAAGGAAGCTCATCTATTACAATAATATCCTTATTAGCTCTTTTTTCAATATGTGTTTTTGCTCTTACTTTTACCCTGCCACGACCTGTGCGATAAGCTTCTATAATACCTTTTTTACCAAATATAATACCACCGGTTGGAAAATCAGGCCCTTTGATAAATTGCATTATTTCTTCCAAGCTTGCATTTTTATTATCAATTAAATAAAGCAAACCATCGATAAGTTCATTCAAACTATGTGGAGGAATATTAGTAGCCATACCCACTGCAATACCACTTGAACCATTAAGTAATAAATTTGGCACTCTAGCAGGTAAAACATCAGGCTCACTCATAGAATCATCGTAATTTGGTACAAAATCAACCGTATCTTTATCTATATCACGCAGCAACTCTTCAGCTAAAATCGTCATTCTAGCTTCGGTATAACGCATCGCAGCAGCGCCATCACCATCAATAGAACCAAAGTTTCCTTGACCATCTACGCTTGGATAACGCATTGAAAAATCTTGCGCCATTCTTACTAAAGCATCATATACAGCCACATCACCATGCGGGTGGTATTTACCGATTACATCACCCACTATACGCGCTGACTTTTTGTATGCACTACGACTTCCAACGCCTAAATCATTCATAGCATATAAAATTCTTCTATGAACAGGTTTAAGTCCATCTCTAGCATCAGGTAATGCACGGCCTATAATAACGCTCATAGAATAATCTAAATAGCTACTTTTTATAGAACTTTCTATATCTATATTTTCAATATCTGAATCTTTAGTAAAAATATTTTCCATAAAAATCCTTAAAATTAATGCTTATATTGTATCAAATTTTGCATTAGCCAAAACTAAAGCAAATAACACTTTAATATTATTTTTTTCCAAAAGCTTTTTTGCCTCTAACAGACTTAATCCTGTAGTCACTACATCATCTACTAAAATTACAGGGTGTTTTGGAAGCTTTAATAACTGATATAATCTTTTATTGTCTTTACGAAATTTCAAACTTTTTCCACTATATTTATGCCGCGAACTAGCCTGTAAAGTATGATACATAGGCTTTATAAATCGAGTTTTTAAATGGCGTGTTAAAATTGCTGTGTGTGAGTAATTTTTTTCAGTTTTATCATCTAAGGCTATAGCATTAATTTCGCATGCAGGTTGAAAAAAATCTTTAAATTTAGCAAAACTTAATCTTGCTAAAGCATTTAAGACAAAATAACCTTGAAACCGATGTTTAAAATAAATCAAATGCTTGATTTGATCATATTGATAAAAATAATAAACCTTAAACCCCTCTTCAAGCTCTCTTATACCCAAAGAGTATTCCAAAAGCTCTTCCTTGCAAGCTGGACAAAAACTTGCAAGGGAAAATCCATGACAGTTAAAACATCTCACAAAGAACTAATAATATCTGCAGCTTTATTAGCTACTTGTTTGATAAGTAATTGGGTAAAAAAAGGCAAATCATTAATTTTATAAAAGCCTTTTACTTCTTGCTTTGTTTTGATATTGATGGTTTTGTTTGTATTGATATCTTTAAGCGTCAATTGACTTGCAATTACTGAAAATAAAGAATTAGAATCAAATTGAGAGTAAAAATCATTAAAGCTCAAATCAACTCTTAAAACATAAGGAGAATTTTGAGTATCCTCTACCACCACTATACCTCTATTTTCTAACTCTTCTTTTAAGAATACATAAAAATAATAATTAAAATTTTCATCAATATAGTAGTTTTTACCATTGGAAAAAGAATATTTTAAATTCTCATTCAAATCATACACTCTATGAATATAAACTTTTTTTAAAGAAACACTTTTATCAATCGTTCTTTTATTTGCACAGTATTTAAGACCCACATCGCTAATATACAAAAGCCCTTTGATTTTTGCTTCATATGCTTTAGAACTAGAAGGATTATAACACTCTGCTTGAATTTTTACAACCTCATTAACCTTGGCAACCCCTTGGTTTTTAGAATTCACCGCACATGCACTAAAAAACAAAGCTAGAGCAAATACAAGTATCTTTTTAACCATTATTATTCCTTAATAAATTTCATTTTCAATACCTTAACTAGCAAAAATTATACCAAAAAGATACAAATTTAATCAAACTTCACATTTTTGCACATAGAAAAATTTTTCTATACAATTTAAGATAAAAAAATTGACATTTAAAATAAAATTCACTTAGAATATGTTACAAAACTACAATATTTTTAAGGAGTTGTAAATGAGTTCTAATGTTAAATCACTCATAGTCGTTGCAGACTTAGTGTTATTTATCGCATTGCTTTATTTTTCCCCTTTCGGTGAAACTAAGGTAAACCAAGGCTTATCTTTGTTGATTTTTATCGCTATATTATGGCTTAGTGAAGCTTTACATGTTACAATCACAGCCATTTTAGTGCCTATTTTAGCGGCAGGATTAGGGCTAATGCCCACTTCTAAAGCCTTAACAGGTTTTGCTGATTCTAACATCTTTTTATTTTTTGGTGGTTTTGCTCTAGCTGCTGCAATGCACCATCAAAAACTAGATAAACTTATCGCACATAAGATACTCACTCTAGCAAAAGGACATCTAGGGCTTTCTAGTTTGTATATTTTTATCACTACGGCTTTTTTATCTATGTGGATGAGTAACACTGCAACCGCAGCTATGATGCTCCCGCTTGCTATAGGTATGTTAGCTTCACTTGACCCACAAAAAGATAGAAATACTTATGTTTTCATCCTTTTAGGTATAGCTTTTAGCGCAAGTATTGGCGGTATAGGTACTATAGTAGGAACACCTCCAAATGCCATAGTTGCTACTCAATTACACATTAGCTTTGCACAATGGCTAAAATATGGCATTCCTATTGTCTTGGTATTTTTACCAGTAATGATCTTGATTTTATATATGATGTTTAAGCCTAAATTTAATCTTCAAGTCGATCTACACACCGAGCATATTGAACTTACAAGAGAAAGAATTATAACTTTACTTATCTTCTTAGTGGTTGCATTATCTTGGATTTTTAGTGGCAATATTAGTCCTATCATACAAAGCACTTTTGGCTATAAAATCGCAAATCTAGACGCAGTGATTGCCTTGCTTGCTGCTGTTTTAGTTTGTGCATTTAGAGTGATTGATTGGAAAAATATACAAAAAAATACCGACTGGGGCGTTTTAATGCTCTTTGGTGGAGGTATCACTTTAAGTGTTGTCTTAAAAGATTCAGGTGCTAGCAAGGTCATGGCTGATACAATCATTTCATTTATTGAAAATGGACATTTATTTATCATAGGTTTGATCGTAGCATTTTTTATAGTATTTTTAACTGAATTTACTTCAAATACTGCTTCGGCAGCTTTATTGGTGCCTTTATTTATCTCTATCGCAGATACCTTAGGTGTTCCTGCTTTAGGACTTGCTTTAATCATTGCTATTGGGGCTTCTTGCGCATTTATGCTACCTGTTGCTACCCCGCCAAATGCTATAGTTTTTGGTACAGGTCACATTAAACAACAAGAAATGATAAGAGTGGGAATTGTACTAAATATCTTCTGCTCAATCAGCCTTGCAGTGATTGCATACTTTTTCTGGCTATAGTCTTTTAGTCCTTTTGGGCTAAAAGATTTTTACATTCTAAAACATAATCTTTTACACTTTCACTCTTATATAAGGCTTCTCTTATACACACACCAACTATGTTTATGTTTTTTAAATACGGTATAGTTTTCGCATTCACTCCACCTATTGCATAAATGGGTATTTTTGAAACTTCTGATAAAGCCTTTAGACTTTCAATACCTTTTGGAGCTAAATCAATCTTACAAGAGCTTTCAAATACATGTCCAAAAAACACATGGTTTACTTTAAATTTACAAGCTAAATCTAGTTCTTCTTTAGAATGAACAGAACCTCCTAAAAGCTTAAATTTCTTATAACACTGTGGATATTTTTGCAAAACAAACAAGGGTGCATGGAAAAACTGATGATTTAATTTCAAACAAGCTTCATAATGATAATGCAAAAAACATATTTTTTGGGTTTTGTTAAAAATTTTTAACACCTCTTTAGCTAGCTTAAGATATTCTAACTCATCTAGAGATTTTTCTCTAAGTACTAATGCATCAATACTGCTTTGACTTAACTTTTCAACAAAATGAAAAAAATCCTCTTGAGTATTTTGACTATCGCTAATAGCAATGATTTTTTTATCCCACATAAATATTATCACTCATAATAGCTTGTAAATTAACACTTTTTAACATAGCTAGCACCTCATCTACAGTTCGTTTATCGCTGATTTGAAACTGATCATCGCCTTTTTTATCGCCTTGATGCTCGCCTACCCCCACACTCACTCCAGCACTCATTTTAGTGGCACCTAGTTTAACAACCCCGTCTCTAAATCCTGCTCTTTCTCGTGTAGAAATCGTAATACTCGCAAAAGGCAAAAACAACCTATAAGCACACAAAACCTGCAAAAGTCTTGTCTCGCTTACATCTTTTGGGTGAATTTTTTTATTATTGATGATAGGTCTTAATCTAGGAATAGACAAAGCTATCTCAGCATGAGGATATTGTTGCTGTAAAAAATACGCATGTAAAGCCGTTGCAAAAGCATCTTTTCTAAAATCATCTACACCAAGCAAAGCCCCAAAAGCCACTCCCCTCATACCCGCTTTTAAAGCTCTTTCTTGCGCATGAAAACGGTATTCAAATACACTTTTTTCGCCTTCAACGTGAATTTTAGAATAAGTTTTTAGATTATAAGTTTCTTGGTATACACTTACATACTCACAACCTTTGTCATGAAGTAGTGCATATTCATCTATATTCATGGGATAAACTTCAATCCCCACAACTTTAAAATACTCTTTTGCTATTGCACAAGCCTTGGCAAGATAATCTACACTTGCATACTCCCTGCCTTCGCCCGTTAGAAGCAAAATTTCTTCCAAACCACTTTTTTTAATCTCTTGCATTTCTTGATGAATTTCAGCCTCATTTAGCTTAGCTCTTTTAATTTTATTACCTTTTTGAAACCCACAGTAAGTACATTTACTATTGCAAAAATTAGAAAGATATAAAGGTGTAAAAAGAGAGATGGAATTTCCAAAGTGTCTTTGAGTAACATAGCTTGATTTTTGTGCTAAATCCTCTATAAAATCTTCTGCTGCACTTGAAAGCAAAGCTTTTAAATCTTCTATATTAAGATAATCTTTAGCTAAAGCCTTTTTTACATCAAAAGCATTAAATTTACTTTCATCAAAATTTTCAACTTCTTTTAAAACCTTAGCCAAAAGTTCACTTTCAATGCTTTGCATATGAGGATATTTTCGCATTTAATCCCTTAAAAAACCACTTAAAGGAGAACTTGCACTCGGTTTATTTTCACTTGCTATACCTGCTAAATATGCACTATGTCCTGCCTCTATAGCCAAAGCAAATGCTCTTGCCATTTTTGCTACATCTTTAGCCTGAGCTATGGCAGTATTTGCCATAACTGCACTCACGCCCATTTGCATCGCTTCACAAGCTTGCGCAGGATTTCCTATGCCTGCATCTACGATAATAGGCAAACTAATTTCATTAAGTAAAATTTGTATAAATTCTTTGGTTTTTAAGCCTTTATTGCTTCCTATGGGAGCTCCAAGAGGCATTATAGCCCCAGCTCCTGCACTAACCATAGCACGCGCAGCATATAAATCAGGATACATATAAACTAAAGGTGTAAAACCCTCATCTGCTAAAAGTTCGACTGCTTTTATGCTTTCATAATTATCCGGTAATAAATATTTACTGTCGCTAATTATCTCAACCTTGATCATATCTCCACAGCCAAGCTCTCTTGCAAGTTTTGCTATACGCAAAGCTTCTTTGGCATTTCTTGCACCCGAAGTATTAGGCAAAAGTTTAATATGTTTTGGGATAAAATCAAGTATATTTTCTATGCCTTTATCGTTAACTCTACGCAAAGCTAAGGTGATAAGCTCCACTTTTGCTTCTTCAATGGCTGATTGTATCAACTCAAAAGAAAATTTTCCAGAACCTAGAATAAACCGGGAATTAAACTCATATTTTCCTATTTTTAATTTTTCCATTATTCACTCGCTAAAAGCTCTAAAACTAAATTTGCTTGATGTCCTGCGCAAATATTTACACGCGGAGCCATAAGCCCATTACCTACTTTTGCTTCATTTTGCAAATCACCACAAACATAAAAGTTTTTTGCAATTTTTCTTGTTTGTATGCTGTTGCTATCGCCATATCCTGCTAAACCAGAAGCACACACTAAGGCTTTTTCAGGGTAAAACTGATGAAAATTTTGTGCTAAGATGGCTTTGTATTTTGCACTATCAAAGGCTTCACAGACAATATCATCGTTAGTAAAAAACTCTGCAATGTTTTCTTTTTCTATTTTTAAAACTTGTGCAAAAACTTCGATAAAAGGATTGATTTTAGCGATTTGATCTTTTAAAGCTTCAGCCTTAAATTTACCTAAATCTTCTACCATATAAGCTTGGCGGTTAAGATTGCTTGGCTCAACTACATCAAAATCAATCAAATGAAGTCTACCGACCCCACTTCTTGCCAAATTTATCCCAATATGTGATCCAAGTCCACCAAGCCCGCAAATAGCCACACTTGCTTTTTTAAGCTTATCATGAAGCTTTGGAGTATGTCTTGCTCTCATCATCGCATCAAGAGCTTCATAAGGAGGTAAAGTATTTTTCTCTATACAAAAAAGCTCATCTTCTTCTTTTAAGTTCATATTCTCTTTTGTCGCAAAACCATTGACTATCCATACATCGTTTTCATTTTTACTCACACTTTGGAAAAATTCTAAAGTATTTTTAAAATGCGTGTCTACTATACTGCCATTAAATTTAATTTTCATCAACCACCACCTACAAAAGTAACAATTTCTGCTTTATCATTTTCTTTCAAAATTAAATTTTCAAATTGATCCCTTGGGATAATTTCTCCGTTTAATTCCAAGGCAATCAATTCTATCTTTAATCGCTTTTCTTGAACATAGTCCATAAATTTAAGCTCTTTTAATTCAAGCTTTTGTCCATTGATAATCATACTTTTTCCTAGTTGAAATTCTCTAATAAATCTTTAAAAACTAAATACAATTTTTCAAGCTCTTCTACACTCACTCTCTCATCAATGGCATGAATTCTATCATTACACACACCAAATTCCACTACCTTCACACCAAACTCAGCAAAATATCTAGCATCGCTTGTGCCACCTTTGGTGTTAAGTTCTGGCACAACTTGAGTGATTTTTTGTACACTTTCATTTAGTTTTTGTACGATTTTAGAATCACTTTGAGTTAAGAAAGGTTTTGAGCTTTGATCCAAACATAACTCATAATCAAGTCCTTCACAAGTCTTTTCTACATAGGCTTTTACATCTTCCAAGCTAGTTTGTGGAGAATTTCTTACATTAAACATCAATTTTAAATCATTTGGGGTGACATTGCACACTTCCATACCACCGCGTATATCAGTGATAACAATTTTAGATGGTGTAAATACCTCATCACCTGGATCAAGGTCAAATCCTGCTAAGAATTTCAAAGCAGAAGCAAAATTATGCACCGGATTGATACATTTTTGCGGGTATGCTACGTGACCTTGCTTGCCCTTGATAAGCAATTTTCCATTGATAGAACCACGACGCCCTATTTTAATACTATCTCCCATTTTTTTATCACAAGTTGGTTCAGCAACCACAGCAAAATCAGGTAGCATATCTTTTTCTTGCATAAATTTAAGCACTTCAAGCGTACCAAATTTAGCCTCGCCTTCCTCATCACTTGTCAAAATTAATGAAATTCTTCCTTTGAAATTTTCTACTTCCTTAACTGCGCACATAAAAGCAGCCACACCACTTTTCATATCTTGCGCACCTCTTGCATAAATAAACCCATCTTTTTCTAAAGGTACAAAAGGATCACTACTCCAACCTTCACCTGCAGGTACCACATCTACATGCCCACCAAAAGCCAAATGCTCGCCATCTTCGCTAAATTTTTTAGTCAATAAAAGATTTTTCACACCTTCTTTTTCTATAAAAAAAGCTTCAAAATCACTCAACTCCACTGCGATATAGTTTAATGCACCATCATCATCTGGAGTGATGGATTTAAATTTACTAAGTTCTTTAAAAATTTCAACTACTTGCATGTTTTATCCTATAAAAGCTTTATACAGCATAGAAAGAGCAAAATACTCTAAAATAAATGCTGAAAAAAGATTAATGTAAAATATATGTTTGTTTTTCACAAGGGTTTTAAATTTAGACACAAAAAATGATAAAGTAAAAATCCAAAACACAATAAAACCCACCAAGCCAAAAAGCAAGGCAAAAGAGTTCTTACTCTGCATGCTAAGTCCTGCCACACTCACCCAAAAGCCTATCACATAAGGATTGGTGATGTTTAGCAAAAATCCCTTGCTAAAACCTTTTAAAGGATGGGTTTTATTTACCTTGTTAAGATCGACTTTTCTTGTTTTTCTTAGCATTAAAAATACCATAAAACTCAAAAAGAAAAAGCCAAAAACAGCTAGTATTTTATTAAAAATTTCATTATTTGCAAAGCCTAAAAGTCCAAATTGGATCAAAATCAAAAAAAATACATCAGCACTTAAAGCACCAAGCCCCACACAAAAGGCATTTTTAAAAGAAGATAAAGCAGTATTTAAGATCAAAATATTCACGGGCCCAAAAGGCACAGATACACCCATGCCTAAAATAATACCATGCAAAATCGCCTCTAACATTTTACTTCCAAGAAATTTTCTATCTCGATTTTAATTTTATCAATGGCCGTGCAAACATCTTCTATATAAACTTTAGTAAAATTATTTTCTAGATGTTTATCCTCATCAAGATTGTTTAATATACTTTGTTTGCACACTCTTGCATACTCTCCCACAGGTAAAACCTGTCCGCTTGTACCTATACATACAAATAAATCACAATTTTGCAATTTTTCATATAAAATTTTATAATTTGGTGCCATTTCTTCAAACATCACGATATTATGTCTTATATTTTTACTTTGACATTTAGGACAAATTTTATCATCGCTACTTTCATAACCTATGTTAAAAATGCTTTCACACTCTAAACATCTAAGTTCGGGTAAAAAACCATGCAAATGCACTACATCTTCGCACCCTGCACGCTCTAATAAATCATCTACATTTTGCGTTAAAATGCTAATTTGTTTTGGAAATTTTTGTTTTAACAAAGCGATGATGTTATGTGCGTGATTTGGCTTAACATTAGCTAGTTCTTTTCTTCTTTTGTTATAAAATTCCAAAACTTTTTTAGGATTTTTTCTAAACCCAGTTGCAGAGCAAACCTCCATTACATCATGCTCTTCCCATAATCCACCACTAGCTCTAAAAGTTTTTATACCACTTGGAGCAGATAAACCTGCTCCACTTAAAATCATCACTTGTTTCATTGTCAAACCTTATTTGAAATAGTAACAAAAAATATTAAATTTAAATTTATTTTTAAATAACTTTGATACAATATTCTGAACAAGGATAATTATGAAAATAATAATGTATCATTATGTAAGAGAGAGTATCAAAAAGCTTCCCAATTTCAGATATTTACATATTAAAAATTTTAAGAAACAATTAGATTTTTTCGAAAAACAATATGGGTTTGTAAGCTATAAAGAATTTTTACTTTTAAAAGACAATCCGCTGTTTTGCAATAAATTGCACAATAAAGTTCTACTAACTTTTGATGATGGACTCAAAGATCATTACACTTATGTTTTTGATGAATTAACAAAAAGAAAACTTTTTGGTATATTTTTCATCCCTACACGCATATTTAAACAAAAAAAAGCATTAGATGTTCATAGAATACACTATTTACTTGGAAAAATGGGGGGGGTATTTTACTAAATACTGCTTATAATATTATTAAACCAAATATGCTGAAGAAATCCTCCTTAAAACTCTTTAAAAATTATTATCAGGAACTAGACGATGACAAAAATATTAAAGAATTTAAACTTTTATTTAACTATTTCATAAAACCTAATTTTAAAGAAAATATTTTAGATCAAATTACTGCAAACTATTGGAATGATGATGAAATTTTTGATAACTTGTATCTAAATAAAAATGAACTAAAAACAATGAGTGACAACGGTATGCTAATAGCTAGTCATAGCTCCACTCATTTAAGTTTTAAAACACTAGATCTGTATAATCAAAAATACGAATTACAAACCTCCGTAAATTTTTTAAACTCCTTTATAAAACCACCAATACAAATATTTTCCTATCCTTACGGAGAAAACACCTCCTATGCAAAGAGATGGCTTAAGAAGCATAATTTTGACTTTGCTTTTAGCTCCATACCGTCAAAAGATATTGATTATAAAGACTTAATTAACAATCCCTTTGCACTCCGTAGATATGACTGCAATGAATTTATACACGGAAAAGCTAGTTATGGTTGAAATTCGTTTTGCAAGATTAGATGAAGCATATAAAATAATGAGTTTCATTAAAAAGCATTGGAATAAGAATCATGTATTTGCTCACAGCAAAAAAGCGCTAGATTTTCAATATTTAGATAAACACAACCAAAGATACAATATAGTTTTAGGAATAGAAAATAACACAATTCAATCTATATTAGGTTTTACTCTACTTAGTCAATATGACAACAATATCGAATCTAATAAAGATTTATGGTTTGGAATTTGGAGAAGTGTCAAACCTGCTTTCGGAATAGTATTAATAAAATTTCTACTAGAAACCTTAAATCCAAAATCAATTGGAAATGCTGGATTATCCAAACACGGTATAAAATACTATAAACTCTTTTCATATGATAAAGTAGAACCTCTTAAACATTTCTATATCAAAAATAATAGTAAAAATATTTTTTACATAGCAAATTTTCACAATTCTCCAATTACACACAATATGAAAAACAACAACTTCACATATAAACTTTTAAAAATAGATGAGTTTGAGAGATCAAATATAAAATTTATTTTCATCCCATACAAATCAAAACAATATTTTATCAATAGATATTACAAAAATCCTTTTTACAAATATCAATTTTTAGGCATATTTGAAAAATCTGTATTAAAATGTATCTTTGTTATAAGAGAAATTTCAATTTGTAATAGCAAATGTGTTAGAATTGTTGATTTTATAGGAAATTTTACAGAAAATATTTATAGTCTTTTCCAGGAATTTTTAATACAAAATGATTATGAGTATATAGATTTTTTATGCTATGTAAATGATTTTTCAAAAATTACAAATATGGGTTTTATAGAAAAAAATGAAGAAATAATTACAAACTATTTTGAACCATTCATAAAAGAAAATCAAGATATTTATTTTGCCTATAAATGCAAAAACAAAAACTATGCCTTTTTTAAAGGAGATAGTGACCAAGATAGAATCAATCAACTATAGTTTTACCACCTTAGCACCAAAGCCACCTTGATTAATCGGTGCGTCATTAAAGCTTTTAACACTTTTGTGAGCTTTTAAAAACTCTTTTACTGCAAAAGCTAATTTCCCTGTACCTATACCATGATAAACCACCACCTCATCAAAACCCACTATCAAAGCATCAGAGATAAATTTATCTAATCTTTCAAGCGCTTCATCGCTTCTTAAACCATGTAAATCTAAAGTCATATTTAAAGCACTTGGGCGGCTTATATTGACACTTGATTTTACCTTTTGCGTTGGAGTTTGATTGCTTTTTTTAAGCAGTTTTAATGGCACACGCAAACTTAAACCATCGCTTTGAATCATCGCATCATTTTTTGAAATAGCTGTGATTTTACCTTTGATTTTTTCATATTTTACAAAATCCCCTACTCTAAGCTCTTCATTTTGCTCCATACTTGGTAAAACAATGCTTTTTTTAAGTTCATTGGCTTTATTTAAACTTCTTTGTTTTTCTTTGGTATCTTTTAAATTTATTGTCTTTTTAGCCTCTTCTATGGCTTTGTGGTATTTAAACTCTAAACTAGAAATAAGCTTTTTAAATTCATGCTCATTTTTTTCTTTTTGATCTTTGAGTGAAAGCAAGATTTCATCTACTTTGGCTTCTTTTTTTTCAAGTTCTTCATTTTTCTTGCGTAAAGAAAGTTCAAGATTGATGTTTTTGCTCACCATTTCTTCTAAATTTTCTTTATCTTCTCCATAAAGTTTTTTGGCATTTTGCACTAAATTCGCACTTATGCCATATCTTAAAGCTGTTTCAAATGCATAAGATTTACCTATGGTACCTTTTAAAAACTCATATTTTGGGCGTGATAATTCCTCATCATATAAAGCAGCGATGAGTTCAACTTGCTCATTTTTCGCCAAAAGCATAGCAAGACGTTTATGGTGAGTTGTAATGATGATTTTATTATCTTGTTCTAAAAGCTTTGAAATAAGCTCAGTATACAAACACGCTGCTTCTTCAAAATCTGTCCCAAGTTCTATCTCATCAACCCCTAGTAAAACATTTTTTTTACCCAAAAGCTTAGAAAAATGCAACATTCTTCCTGCAAAAGTAGAAATATCATTTTTTACATTTTGTGGATCTTCTAAAATCGCATCAAATTCTTTGAAATTTCCTATTTGGCTTTTTTGCGCATTAATTTTCATAGGAAGCAAATGTTTTGCAAGCAAAGCTGCGCTTAAAATTCCTTTTAAAAGCATAGACTTACCACCCGCATTTACACCTGTGATAATTAAAACTTTTTTATTAAACTCTATATTAACACTTTTTGCATTTTTTAAAGCCGGATGTGCAAAGTTATATAAATTTAGATTACTAGAATGATCAGCTAAAACAAATTCATAATCATGCTTTTTAGCCATCAAAACTCTAGCACTATAATGATCAAACAAATCAAAAGCATTGTTGATAAATTTCAAAAACATCAAATTTTTATAAAAAATCAAGCTAATTTTTTTAGCATACTCATAAAAAATCTCTTCTTTAGCATCTTTGATCTCATCTATTTGACTTTGAATTTTTTCCACACTCAAAGGCACTACATAAAAGCCGCCACCACTACTTCTACCTATGATTTTTGCTTTTAAGACATGATTAAACCCACCGCGCAAAAGCAAAGCTTCCATACCGTTTATGAGATGAATTTGCGTATCAATTAAATACGCACTAAGATTTTTAGTATATGTAAGCTTTTTAAACTCAGCTATCAAGCTTTCTTTTTTCATTTTTAAAGCTAAATTTAAATTAACAAGCCTTTCATCGATACTTTCTTTAATCTCACCCTTTTCATCAAAATACTCAAAAAGCTCTAAGATAGCCTGTGGAATTTCTATTTTCAAAAGCCATTCTTTCAAACTTTCTTCAAATTTTAAACCCTTTAAGTATTCAAAATACATACAAATTTTAATAAATTCAAAACTTTGACTTAAATGTAAAATTCCTTGCTTACTTAAATGAGTCAAAGCACTATTTAATTCTTCTATCATAGGAGGGGGATTAAAATCAATCAGCGAAAGCTCATTGATCCTTTTATAATGAAGTTTGCTATCACCTTGTAAAAATATTTCTTTATCTCTTGCAAAAAGTCCTTTAAAATCTTCTATATAGCCATCTAAATCTAGTTTTTTAAAAAATTGCTCTTGCATTATTTCTCCACCTTGCAATCTCTTATATCAAAAACATATGCTTTAAATTGCTTATTTTTGCCATTAGAAATAAAACTTTGTGTTCCATGTTCGAAGTTGAAGTATTCTTTGCTTACATTGACATCTTTACAAATTAGGCTTTCTCCTTGCAAAAACGCATTAAGTGTTTCCTTTTTCAAAACACCACTCCTTGTGGCACTTAACTCAAATTTAACCGCAAAAGCAATCATTAAAATCAACACTAATATTAAAAGATAATTACTAATCTTGCCGATTTTTTTACGTAAAAAAATGAAAAAAAGTAAAATTGCAAAAAAAGCTAAGAGATATAAAAAAACCTTAAACATAATTTCCCCTAAGTTTTGCGCTGATATCTCCCGCACCAAAACCAATCACTAAGCCACTTTCAATCAATTCATCATCAAGATAAATCGCATTTTCTTCTCTTTTAATTGCTTTAATAAATTTAGCTTTTGGGAAGTATCTTTGCATATTGATTTCGATCTTAGCCTCCCCTGCAGCATACACAGGTAAAATATAAAGCTCATCAACACTTGCCAAAACTTCACTAAAATACTCTATATTAGCGCTTAAACGCGTATAACGGTGAGGTTCAAAAATCGCTATAGTTTTTTTATATCCGGCTAATCTTGCATATTCGCTCGCAGCCTTAAGTGTGGTTTTGATCTCTGTTGGATGATGTCCATAATCATCAATCAAGGTCATGTTTTCATTTGCAAATAAAATATCAAATCTCTTTTTAATCCCTTGGTATTTTAAAAGTTGAATTTTGATCTCTTCTATGCTTACAAATTCACTCGCAGCCAAAATAGCCAAAGCAGCATCCATCGCCACATGCTCTCCCATACCAAAAACACTAAATTCGCCTAAATCTTTAAGCGTAAAATACGTTCTAGGTTTAAAATCTTCCACTTTCATATAAATGTTTGTGATATCTTTACTTGGGTAAAGCTTTTTTGCATGGCTTAAATTTAAACTCGCCAAAAACTCATCTTCGGCATTGATCACTTGAATTTGAGACAAATGCAAAAAATCCTCATATGCTTTGTGTAATCTTGCAAGATCATTTTCATAATGATCTAAATGCTCTGCTTCAACATTGGTTACTATGGCTAGGTATGGATTTGAATTTAAAAAAGAACTATCACTCTCATCAGCTTCAAAAATGAGATTTTCACTTTCTTTATAAAGCATATTAGTGCCACTTTCTTTTAATACCGCACCAATAATTACAGAAGCTTCTATTAAGCTTGCTAAAATACTCGAAGTCGTACTTTTGCCATGAGCTCCCGCAACCGCAAATACTCTTTTGTCTTTTAAAATCATAGGTAAGGCTTCTTTTCTTGAAAGCGTTGTGATGTTTTGTTTTTTTGCACTAACCAACTCTTCGTTATTTTCTTTAATAGCAGCTGAATACACCACTAAATCCACATCTTGGACATTATCTTGATGATGAGGAATTTTTATATCTATGCCTTCTTTTTCTAGTTCTTTTGTGATTTTACTTTCTTTGATATCAGAACCACTGATCTTAAAGCCTTGTTCTTTTAGAAATCTCGCTAAAGCTGAAATTCCAATACCACCTATACCTATAAAATGAATTTTTTGCATTTTTGCCTCAAAAATTGTGAAAATTTAATGCAAAATTCTATCATTTATTTACTAAAAATAAAATATAAAAAGCCCTTCAATGCAAAATATAGTCGTTGTTTTTGGCCAAACATGTAGTAAAAATAATCCATTTACAACCATAATCTACTTTTACTATGGTTGTAAATATTTCAGTGAGATTTTATTCTTCGTAGTTTTTTATAAGTTTATCAAAGCCCCATAAATTTCTAGCTTCATTTGCCTTATTTACCTCGACCACAAGCATTTCTTCTTGATCGCCAAGTTGTTCTTGCACTTCCCCAAAAGCATTGATAAAAAAGCTATCTCCATAAAATTTCCATTCATTTTCTTGCTTTAAATTACCTATGCGATTAACTCTTAAAATATTCGTTGAGTTTAAAAAAGCTCTAGTTTTTAAAAGCTCTAACCATCTTTGATTACTTTCAAAAGTGCTAGCTGTAGGAACGATAACCAAATCTATCTTTTTTTTCATAATCATCTGCCAAAAGCTATCAAAATGCGCTTCAAATCCAAAAAGCAAGGCGCATTTTAAGCCCTCGTGAGTAAAAGTAAAAAGTTTAAGTTTATCGGTTTTTTTATTATTAAAAAATTTTTCTTCATTCCAATGTGCATAAGGCATTAGAATTTGCTGCTCATATACTTTTACATTTTGCGGACTTACCTTTAAGCATAGTTTTTTCAAACCATCATTTTCCACACTGATAAATGGCGCAATAATGTTTAGATCATATTTTTTAGCAAGTTTTATCAAGCTTGCTTTTTTACTTTGGCTTTGTTCTTTGATCATACTTTTTGGCATGGTTTTAAGCTCACTAAAAAAGCTATTTAAAACATACTCGCCCATAACCACCAAATTCGCACCACTTTCTTTAGCAGCTTTTAAATAATAATCAAGCCTTGATTCACTCAAAGCCAAAGTCGGAAACTGCAAAGCTACAACGCTACTCATCTACTTGCTCGATTTCTAATTTAGCATTTTCAAGCATAATTCTTGCTTGTTTGATACTTTTTAAACCTTCTTTGTAAATTTCCACACAAGTTTTAAGGTCTAAATCTTTATCATTGAGTTTTTCCAAAGAAAGTTCAGCTTGCTTGATATGATCTTCAAATTCCATTAATTACTTACCTTATAATTTGGTGCTTCAGCGGTGATAGTTACATCATGTACATGACTTTCTTTTAATCCTGCTGCAGTGATTTCTACAAATTCAGCTCTTTCTTGAAAAGCTTTAATATCTGCTGCGCCCACATAACCCATAGAAGATCTAAGTCCGCCTAAGAGTTGATGTACTACACTTTTTATACTTCCTACATAAGGCACCCTACCTTCAATACCTTCAGGTACAAGTTTATCTTGAGCAGTACCTTCTTGGAAATATCTATCCGAACTACCTTTTTGCATAGCTCCCAAGCTTCCCATACCACGGTAACTCTTATATTGTCTTCCTTGATAAGTAAACAACTCACCTGGACTCTCATCAGTTCCTGCTAAAAGTGAACCTATCATCACACTACTTGCACCCGCTGCAATAGCTTTTGCAATATCGCCTGAGTATTTTATACCCCCATCGGCGATCACTGGCACACCAAATTTATTTGCTTCTATTGCGCATTCATCTATAGCTGAAATTTGAGGTACGCCCACACCCGAAACAATACGCGTTGTACAAATACTACCAGGTCCTATACCGATCTTAATCGCATCTGCACCCGCCTCACAAAGATCTTTTACAGCTTTTGCACTAGCAACATTTCCTACTATCACATCTACATTAAATTCAGCTTTAATTGCTTTTAATGTATCAATAATCCCTTTAGAATGTCCATGTGCGCTATCCATCACGATCACATCAACTTCTGCTTCAACCAAAGCTTTCACACGGTCAAGTTGTCCCACGCCAACTGCTGCAGCCACTCTTAATCTTCCATAAGCATCTTTGTTAGAATTTGGGTATTCTTTACGCTTTTTTAAATCTTTAATGGTAATCAAACCTTCTAGGCGGTTGTTTTCATCTACAATCGGGAGTTTTTCTACTTTATTGGTAGAAAAAATTCTTTCTGCATCATCTAAAGTAGAGCCTTTTTTAGCAGTAATCAAAGGCATTTTTGTCATTACATTTTCTACTAGGTTATCAAAATTAGTTTCAAATCTCAAATCACGATTCGTTAAAATTCCAATTAAAATTTTATTTTCATCTACTACAGGAACACCTGAAATTCTATATTCAGCCATAAGCTCTAGTGCTTCTTTTACACTTGCTTTAGCTCCTATATAGATAGGATCCATAATCACGCCACTTTCGCTTTTTTTAACTCTTTTGATCTCTCTAACTTGCGAAGCAATGTCCATATTTTTATGGATCACCCCTATACCACCAAGTCTTGCCATCATAATAGCCGCTCTATGTTCAGTTACAGTATCCATAGCAGCTGAAATCAAAGGCATATTTAAAGTGATATTTTTTGTTAGTCTTGTTTTAATATCAACTTGTTTAGGTAAAACCTCTGAGTATTGAGGTACCAACAAAACATCTTCAAAAGTTAAAGCGCGTTTGATTATTTTCATTATTTTTCCTTTATTTGTTTTTAATCATTTCTTCTAAGCTTAAAGCCCCATCTAGCAGAGTTTGTTCATCATAAGCTTTACAAATCAACTGAGCTGAAATATTTAATCCATCTGGATTTTTTGCTACTGGCACACTTATACCACCAAGTCCTGCTAAATTTACTGAAATGGTAAAAATATCTTCTAAATACATTTGCACAGGAGTTTTAACATCATTCAAACCAAAAGCAACACTTGGAGCAACTGGCATAAAAATCAAATCACAATCGCTTAAAATTTCTTCGTATTTTTGCTTGATAAATCTTCTAGCCTTTTGTGCTTTAATATAATATGCATCATAATACCCACTACTTAAAACAAAAGTTCCAAGTAAAATTCTTCTTTTTACTTCCTCGCCAAAACCTTCACTTCTGCTATTGACATAGAGTTGATTTAGATTATCGCAATTTTCACTTCTTCTACCATATCTCACCCCATCATAACGACTTAAATTAGCACTTGCTTCAGCCGCTGCGATGATGTAATAAGCCGCAACATCAAATTTAGAATCCATCAAATCCTTATAAACAATCTCATGTCCATTTGCTTTCAACATATCTATAGTTTTTAATAAAGCTTGTTTTACATCATCATTAGTTTGTTCAATGTAGTTTTGAATCACTGCTATTTTTAATTTTTTATTTGGGTTGAGTTTTGGCGCAGTTGCTTCAAAAGCGATTTTAGCACTTGTGCTATCTTTTTCATCATATCCAGCAATCGCATCATATAAAATCGCAGCATCTTCAACATTTTGCGTAAGTACACCGATTTGATCTAAGCTTGAAGAATACGCAGCCAAACCATACCTACTAACTCTTCCATAACTTGGCTTAAATCCCACGCAACCACAAAATGCAGCAGGTTGTCTTACCGAGCCACCTGTATCTGAACCCAAGCTCGCCAAAGCTATCCCCGCAGCTACGGCCGCAGCACTTCCGCCACTACTTCCACCTGGAACCTTAGTATGATCAAGTGGGTTTAAAGTCTTACCATAAAAAGAAGTCGCGCTCGTACTTCCCATGGCAAATTCATCCATGTTGCATCTTCCAAATGGTGCAAAATTCTTTTTACGCAAATTTACAATAGCACTTGCATCATAAGGAGCTACATAGCCTTGTAAAATTTTAGAAGCACAAGTCAACTCCCAGTCTTTTACGCTGATATTATCTTTTATAGCTATTGGCACACCTGCGCCTGAAACACTTAAGTCTTTATTTAAAAACTGCTCCACATAAGCACCTAGCTCTTTTTGTTGGCGTGCTTTTTCATTTAATTCTTTTTTTAAATTTTCTAATTCTTCGTTTGAAAATTTCAAAGCCTCTTTTAAAGTTACCATTATTTATCCTTAAATTTTTTAACCAAATAAAACAAAAAAAGCGTGGCAAATAAAAAACCAACCAAAGTTACCACCACCACGCTAAAAGGTAAAGCTTGCTCAAACATTTTTCGCTTTTTCCACACTATTACATCTTGGACACAGGCAGTCTTCTTCTTTAGCTAAAAATTTCCAACATCTTGGACATTTATGCAATGAAGAACGAATAATCTTAAAGCTATGATCGCCTATTTTAAATTCAGCCAAAGCTTCTTTATCATCTAAGCTTTCTACTGAACTCACCATAAACCAGTCTGCTACCTCTTCAATATCTTCACTTAAAAGCTCATTTGCACTCGTTTGTAAGCTTAATTCTAGGGTTGACTTAATGGTTTTATCTTTTTTTAACACATCAACCATTTCAAAAAATTTCTCTCTTGATTGTATAAACAATTCATCTTCTATTTTATACTCATAATCAAACCCATTTTTCAACACCAAATCAAATACATCTTTTGCGCTTTCTTTAATGGCTACATTTGCATGCTCTAGTGCTTCATCTATCGTGTAAGTAAGACTTGGAGCTAAAAGCGCAAAAAGCTTTCTAGCTATTAGTACCATAGCACTTTGGGCGCTTACTCTTTTTGTATCATCTTTTGCATTACAATACAATCTATCTTTACAAATATCTAAGTATATACCACTTAAATCCGCGCTTAAGAAATTTAAAAGCACATTAAAGCCTTTTGCAAATTCGTATTTTTCAAAAGCACTTTCACACGCTTCAAAAGCAACTTTTGCGCGCATTAAAATCCACTTATCTAAAAGTGTGAAATTTTTAGTTTCTAAAAACTCTACATCATTGGTATTAGCAAGCAAAAATCTTATAGTGTTTCTTATCTTTCTGTATTGTTCGCTTACTTGCTTTAAGATATTATCTGAAATTTTTAAATCCGTTGAGTAATCACTAAGCATAATCCAAAGTCTTAAGATCTCCACTCCGTAGTTTTTAGCTACATTTTGAGGTAAGATCACATTGCCCTTAGATTTACTCATTTTTTGACCTTTTTCATC
The DNA here is from genome assembly GCF_014931215.1 of Campylobacter sp. 2014D-0216. Lineage (NCBI taxonomy): Bacteria > Pseudomonadati > Campylobacterota > Epsilonproteobacteria > Campylobacterales > Campylobacteraceae > Campylobacter > Campylobacter sp. 2014D-0216. The sequence goes on from NZ_CP063089.1 coordinate 1,198,717, forward strand.
TACGGTAAAACCATGAGTGAGTATGTTTTTATATGGGGTTTTATGATTAATCGCAGTAGAGATTAAAAGTGAACTTTGAAACCACCCGCGGTGCTGATCACTTCCTTCAAGATACATCGAAGCTTGATATTCCCCTGCATCATATCTAGCTGAGTTTAACACTGCTTCCCAAGTACTACCACTATCAAACCAAACATCTAAAATATCATAAACTTTTTCTAAGTTATTTGGGTCGTATTTGCTATTAGGCGGTAGCAAGTCTTTGATTTCTAGCTCCCACCAAGCATCAGCCCCATTTGCTTCAAAAACACTTACTAAATGATCTAAAACATCATCATCAAAGATCACTTCTTTGGTTGCTTTATCTCTAAAAAACGCGATAGGCACACCCCAATCTCTTTGTCTTGATATACACCAATCAGGACGATTTTCTATCATCGAGCTAAGTCTTTTTACTCCACTTTCTGGATAAAACTTCACCGTACTTAGTTGCTCTAGTGCAAGTTCTCTTAAAGATTTCCCATCTAGCTTTTTTTCATCCATCAAGATAAACCATTGCTTTGTAGCTCTATAAATAACCGGCTTGTGTGTTCTCCAACAAAACGGATAAGAATGCACAAATTTAGAACTTTCAAGCAAAGCACTACCTAATAACTCTAAAATACGCTCATTTGCTTTAAAAATATGAAGCCCTATAAATTCATTTAATAAATGCTCCGGCAAAAGCTCTTTTGCTCTAAGCGTCTCATCATAGCACCCGCCATCATCTACCGGCATAATCACTTCAATGCCATATTTTAAACACACATAGTAATCATCCTCGCCATGTCCTGGTGCAGTATGTACAAGCCCTGTACCGCCTTCCATTAAAACATGATCGCCCAAAATAAGAGTTGATTTTCTTTGATTAAGCGGATTAATAGCGCTTAAATTTTCAAATTCAGCACCCAAAAGTTCTTTTTGAATCACACCTTGAGTGAAATTTTTACTAATCATATTTTCAAGTAAGGCTTTAGCGAAAATATAACCTTCTTCTGTGATAACATATTTTTCATTTGGATTTAAAGATATTGCTTGATTTGCAGGTAAAGTCCAAGGAGTAGTTGTCCAAATCACTGCTTTTGCTTTTTCAACTCCTAATTTTTCAACCGAAGCTTTATCAAGTTCAAATGCTACAAAGATAGAATAATCTTCTTTATCTTCATACTCTACTTCAGCTTCTGCCAAAGCACTCTTAGCAGCCCAACTCCAAAAAACAGGTTTGCTTCTTTCTAGCAAAAGTCCTTTTTTAGCGATCTTACATAAAGCCTTATAAATATCTGCTTCAAAAGCATTTTTCATAGTCAAGTATGGTTCATCCCAATCAGCAATCACCCCTAAAGACTTAAACTCATCTCTTTGGATATTAACAAATTCTCTCGCATGTTCTCTACAAAACTCACGAATTTCTTTTTTACTTAAACTTTGTTTTTTTTCTTTGAGTTTGACTTCAACTTGCTGTTCTATCGGCAAACCATGACAATCCCAGCCCGGAGTAAAACGCACTTTTTTGCCTTGAAAATAATGCATTTTTATAATGATATCTTTTAAAATTTTATTTAAAGCATGCCCAATATGCAAGTGTCCATTCGCATAAGGAGGTCCATCATGTAGAGTAAAACTCTCACTCACACCTTGTCTTTTTTGCTTCATTTTCTCATAAGCATAGTTATTTTTAAACCACTTACTAAAACGCTTGGGTTCAAACTCTGCTAAATTTGCACGCATTGCAAAAGTCGTATTTGGAAGCAATAGCGTATCTTTATAATCCATATAATCCACCTTGAAAAATTTAAAAATAGTAAATTCTACTTAAAATACTTTTAATTTGCACTTATTTTTTTGTTATAATCGCAAGAAAAAAAGGAAAAATTATGAAGCATTTGATCATTATCGTAGGTAATGAACTCATTGTCAATGAAAACTATATGCGATACATCCAAGAAGAATACAAAAAACAATTTCTAGAACTACATGAATTAAAATTTATCAGCAAACCCGACAAAGAACTTCCTTTTTTACTTGAAAAACTTTCTAAAGATTATGCTTATATAACGGTTTTTAGCATTAGCGAATACTATACAACCATAGCCAAAATCATAGCAACATTAAATGATGATGTATTAATCTTAGAAAATGACACCTTAGTGCCTTCTAAAGCAACACGTGAAAAAAACTCTTTTTTAAGCACTTTTGAAGCATGCCACATCAATTTACTCAATGTCAACATCGAAGAAAAACTACCTTTGATCTTACAAAATCCCGAGCTTGACTATGCATATTTTTGTCTTTTAGATATCGATGAGATGAGTGCAAATATCTTGCTTGGTACACTTACAACTTCTTTTGAAATTCAAACAAGCTCAAGTGCTTTATTGGAAAATCTTATTTGCATTCGAGCAAGTGCTAGTCAGTATGGAAAACTAGAAGGATTTTTAAAAGGAGTGTTTAAGCTTTTTGCAGGAAAAGTATTTTTAGGTAATAATCCTACTCAATTTGTAGCTAAAAGACTTCTAGAGAAAAATTTAAAAATTTCCTTTGCTGAAAGCTGCACCGCTGGACTTTGTGCCTCCAAACTAGCTGAAAATTCAGGAATTTCTAGCGTGTTTGAAGGCTCTTTGATCACTTACTCCAACCGCTTAAAAAACACTTGGCTTGGCGTAAGCAATGACACCTTAGAAAGCGTTAGCGAATACTCTGATCGTTGTATTTATTTTATGCTTAAAGGAGTTTTTAAAACAACAAGCTGTGATTTTGCACTAGCAATTAGCGGAGTAGCTGGGGAAGAAGATGATAAAAATACTAAATCAGGCACCATCTATATAGGAGCTATGTATAAAGATGGAACCTTTTTACAAGAATGCATACACATTCAAGGCAATAGAAACTACACTAGAGAACAAGCATGCCTAGCGGCTTATTGTCTAATGCTTAGACTAAAACCTGAGATTTTCTTCGCTCCTTAAATCTTGGGTTTATTAAACTTATTTTAAACATCAGCAAATTATAATTACGCCTTTTGTTACATTTCATTTATATTAGGAGTAAACATGACTTGTTTCACGGGGGGGGGGAATCGATAATTCCCAAATCAAACATTCTTTAAATTCATCAAACCAACTCTCATTTTTTACGAAAAAAACCTTTCTTTCTTTAGCAACTATATCTTTTCTAGCTAGCTATGCTAATGCAAACATCATAAGTGATCATAACCATTCAAGTGGCACTATCCAAATAACTAGTAAAAACCAAAGAGATATCAGCGGTGGCGGTTGTAGTAATACAAGCTGTACGATAAGTGATACTAAAAATGAAACAGTTACCATTAACAATGGTGGTGGTACTTTAACCATAGATAAAGGCGGTAAAATTGAAGTTAGTGATAAAAAAGGTGTTGTGGTAAATAGTGGTGTTAGCAATGCAACTATCATAAATCATGGCTCTATCATCGCAAATGGAAATAGCACCCCTTTTGGTATCCACAACAATGGTGGTACGATCGATAGTATTACTAACTCAGGTTTAATCGTAGGTAAAATTGGAATTCGTATAGATAATAAAAGTGTTATAGGTTCAATCAACAATAGTGGCACTATTATGACAACCAAAGATACTAATGGCTATGGGGCTCTTGTTGTATGGGAGCAAGGTTCATCAAATCACACTATTAACAACATCAACAATTCTGGTTTGATATACAATCAAAGCACAGCCAATGGTAGCGCTGCGATATATATTATGGATGGTAATTTTGGTTCAATCACAAACAGCGGAGTAATTCATAGTGATACAGGTTTTGGGGCTATAGTTTTAGAAGATATATCTACCGTAGGAACAACAGGCAATGCTATAATCAATAACAACGGAACTATTATAGCAAAAAGTGGATCTGGGATTTATTTAAAATACGGATATTACATTACTTCAGAAGGAGGTAAAGTTTCTTTAGGATCTATACAGCTAAATGGTGGGCTTGTCGCAGGGGTAGACGCAGGGATTAGAATTGATCATAATGGTGTAGTAGGCACTACCAAAGATGATAAATCCCCTAACACCAACGCTATTGATCTAGACAAGGGCGCAGTAATTGCCTCAGCTACAGTTAAAGATGATAAATTAACATACAACCCAAATGGTACAGCCTTACAAAATGAAGGCACTATTAAGGGCAATATCAATCTTAACAATGAATCTAAAATCATTGGTTCTGTTTTAAACAGAGGATCTATCACAGGTAATATCACTCTTAATGGTAAGTCTTATATCACTTCCATTAACAATGAAAAAACTATCCAAGGTTCTATAGACTTAAAAGGTAATTCTCAAATAGATACTATTTTAAATAAAGGCACCATTGAAAAAGGTATCCATCTAGATCAAAGCTTTATATCTTCTATAGAAAATAAAGGCACTATTAATGGTGATGGTATTACACTAGCAAATGAAAGTCAAGTAGGTTCTATCATTAACCATGAGGGTGCTAAAGCTGACTTAGACTTAAAAGGAGGCTCTTTTGTAGGTTCTATCACTAACAATGGTGATATGACAATCACTAGAGATGATACAAGCAAGATAGGTGCTTTTAATAATGAAGGTAGTATTAAAAACAAATTTGAAAACAAAGACTTTATGCAAACCTTTGAAAACAAACAAGGTGCTACCTTAGAACAAGGCTTAGAAAACACAGGTGCTATAGGAGCTATTGATAATAAAGGTCATATAGCAGGTATTAGCAATTTAGCAAATATAAAAACTAAAGACAATAAAGATAAAGCTCATATTGGAACTATCATCAACTCAGGAACCATTAGCCATGTTAAAATGCCTTTAGCAACACTAGATGATACAGCTAATATGGATCATGCTTATGCTATTTATAATAATGGCACAATAGACTTTTTATATAATCAAGCTAATGCTGTCATTAATGGAGGCATTAACAATGAAGGCTCTATGAATATCATCAATCATGGTAGCATACACAATGGTATTACAAATACAGGTACTATTACACTTAGTTCTAATTTTACTCCAAGCTTTAAAAAAGCAAGTGAACATAACAATGGCTTTATTGGTAAAAATAACAATGGCCACCAATTAGAAAACAATGATAAGGGTAAAATTAGCATAGATGGTTGGTATTTTAATGCTTTAGAATATACTAAAGATAATAACCAAAGATTAGAAAATTCTATCATCATAGGTGGAGATAATCTAGGTGGTATTTATGCAGATAATATTTATGTTAATACTAAAGATTTAGTATTAAATCAAATCTATGATAGTAATACTTTCTTTGCAGATAAAAATGGAAATAGCCAAGGAAATGAAACTAACAATGGTGCAGGTGTAGATGCAAGCAATATCCATAGCATTAGTGGAATTTATAACTTTGTGAATGTAGGTAAGGGTCAATATGCAGCCGTAGTAGATACTAAAGAACTTAGTGGTAAAACCTTAGCAAAGTCTATGGTATATGCTTCAAGATTAAGAGCGATTAATATCTCTAATATGTTAAGAGACATCACCTCTCAAAACTTCCAAACAGAATTCTCTCAAGCATTAAATATGCAATTATCTAAACAAGGTGAAGCTTATGGTAATGATGCAGACTTATTAGCAGAATTAGAAGACATCTTCATTCCTAATAAAAACCCACATGCAAAAAACCATACTTTCTTATTGCCTTATTATAATCACTCTAATATCAAGATAGGAAAAACAACAGGTCATTTAAAGGTTAATACTAGTGGTTTAATAGGAGGTTCTCAAAGAGAACTACCTAAAGACTATGGTGTGATAGGTTTTTATCTAGGATATGAAGATAGTAAAAAAGAACAAGCTAGACAAAGACTAAGATTTGATGATAAAACATACTATGGTGGTTTAACTTATTATGGAGTATTAGCAAGAGATGGGATTAATCAATACTATCTTAGTGCTAGAACAATCTTAGATTATACTCAAAGTGATATAGAAAAAAGCTATCAAAGCTTACCTGTTAGTGTAGAAAGTGATACTAAGGTATATGGTTATGGAGCAGAAATTAAACTAGGTGCAAATTATTATAATACTTTAGATATTGCAAGAATTTCTCCTGAGCTTGGTCTTAGTTATTATGGTATGAGTAATAAAAACTTTTCTCTTTATCACTTAGGTGGAACAAAAGAACACTACCTAGCAGAACAGTTTAATTTTATTGATGCAAGTGCTGCTTTAAAATGGTATAAACCATGGAGTGATAAATTAAGAACCAATCTTACTATGGGAGCTATTGTAAACTTATACAATGATGCAAAAGGAAATTTAAAACTAGGCACTAATCATCTTAGTGCAAAAGTAGAAACTTCAAAGTATTATGGGTTTGGACAATTAGGTCTTTCTTATGCTATAGCACATAATGCTGACTTATCACTCAATTATGCAGGTGCATTTACCTTTGATGATACTAGTTCACATACGATGTTTTTAAAACTAGGTTTATGGTGGTAAGTTTTTTCACACTAACTATGATAGTTAGTGTGAAACTAAACTCAATTGCCCAGAGTTTGCTTGAAATAATTATAGACAACAAACAAACAACAACAAACAAAAGCACGTTAATCAAGAATACAAGTGTGTAATGGTATATAAATACCAAACTCCTTATTAGGCAAACTCTCTAATAACATTAAGCTAAAAAGCTTAATGCTTATTAGCAAACTCTGGGGAGTTGGGTGGGATTAGTTTAAAATTTTGATCTTATTTTCTAAAACACTTTTAGGGGTAAGTCCGATGAATTTTTCATTCATATTGCCTTTTTCATCAAAAAAAACCATCACAGGTACACCATAGATCCCACCCACTGCTTTAGACAAAAACGAACTAGCTTTTGCTTCATAAACAAGAGGCAAGTCAAGTTTTTTTAGCTCAATAACATTTTGTGCTTGTGTTTTAGACCTAACTCCACTTAAAACCGCCAAAATAGGAAATTTTTTTTCTTTATAAAGCTCATTAAGCATAGGAATTTGCGCATTGCATGCACCACAATCTTGCGTGAAAAAAAATAAAGCATAAGCATGGTTAGAATTTTGAATTTTTAAGGTTTTTTCAAAACCATCATAGTCAAAAATATAATTTTGTTTTGAATTTAAAGTTTGAAATTCGTTATTTGAACATGCGCTAAGAAAAAAAACGCTTATTAAAGCCAAGAAGCAATAGAAGCTTTTAACTGCGACCATGGCTTTTCTCCTATGATTTTATCTTGCACAACACCATCTTTAATGACAAAAGTTGTTGGCACGGCAAAAACGCTAAATCTTTGCCATGATATATCTAAATCATCTTGCAAAAATGTGATATTTTTATATTCATATTTTGTAGCAAATTCTTCAAAATCTTTACCCTTGTCTATAGAATCTAGTGCTAAAATAGTCATTTTTTTAGGATATTCATTGGCTAATTTTTCCAAAAGTGGCAAATCTTTCAGACAAGATGCACAACCTTGCTCCACAAAAGTTAAAACAATAAGATTATCAAAATCAGCTAATTTAACTTTTTCTCCAGCTAAATTTTTAGCTGCGATTTCTGGTGCTTTTAGACCTATTTTACCACCATTTTTATTATTGTTTTCAAAACAAGCACTTAAAAATATACTGCATAAACAAGCTAAGATTAAAATTTTAATTTTCACTTTTCATTACCCCATGGCTTAAAATGATCGTTCTATCAGCAAAAGTAGCTAAGTCGGGATTATGAGTGATTAAAACTATAGTTTTACCATCTTGCTTTAATTTGCAAAAAAGATCTAAGATATTTTTTTCATTTGCTTCATCTAAATTTCCCGTAGGTTCATCTGCGAGTAGAATTTCAGGATCATTCACTAAAGCTCTTGCTATACATAACCTTTGCTGCTCCCCGCCACTTAACTGACTAGGCAAATGCGTAAGTCTATGTGAAAGCCCTACTTTTTCTAGCGCCATTATGGCGTCTTTTTGCTCTATACTTGAATGGTAAAATTGTGCTAGCATGACATTTTCTAAGGCATTTAAATAAGGTATTAAATGAAACTGTTGAAAAATCAAACCTATCTTCTCTCTTCTAATTACACTTTTTTCTTCTTCGCTTAAATTTCCGACTTCTTTATCATCTAAAAAATATTCCCCACTACTTTGAGTATCCATCAAAGAAAGTATATTCAAAAGCGTAGATTTACCAGAACCTGATGGACCCATGATAGCTAGCCACTCGCCTTGCTTTACTTCTAAGTTGATATCTTGCAAAGCTTTAACTTCATTGAAATTACGATTTAAATTTGAAATTTTTATAATATTTTTCATCACTCACCCTTTAAATTTTCACAAACATTGATTTTTAAAGCTTTTTTTAACGGTAAAAAACTCGCAAAAAATGCAAATATCAAAGAAACAAGCACTGCAAAAAACACCGAAAGAAGTCTAAAATCTATACTTGCATTAAAAATCAAATACCCAAAAATATTAGCTAAAAAATACCCACAAAAAGCACCAAGTAAACTTGCGCTTAAACTCAAAATAAACACCTCAGCCCCAAAAAGCTTGATAATCTCTTTATGTTTAGCTCCTAATGCAAGGTGCAAAGCTATTTCTTTTTTTCTTGAAAAAATTACCGCACTAAGAGTGGTGTTTACACTCAAAGAACTAATCAGTAAAATCGTTAAGCTAATCAAAGCCATCAAAGCTTTAATCTTTTCCAAAATAACACCCTCGCTAATAGACACCGAAGCAATCACTTTTGCTTCTATATTGCCCTTGCTAAGTTCTTTTGCTTTTTGATCTAAACTTTCATAATCACCTAGTAAAATAGCCTGAGCATAATTAACTACTTCTTTATCAGCTAACTCTTGGGCTTTTTTCAAAGAGATGATCAAAACACCATCTTGCTCATCGTTACTTCTTAAAATAGCTTTGATTTTAACTTTGGCTATTTTAGAAATGCTTGGATTGTAAATTTGCAATTCTTGTCCTATTTTAAGTTCAAGTTGCTTTGCTAAATCTGCTCCCACAAAAGCACTATCTTCGCTAAAATCACTTAAAGAAAAGCTACCCTGCAAAACCTCCATAAAAGGCTTGGTAAGCTTTAAATTGGCAAAATCAACTCCAACTACTACCGCACTAGAGCTTTCAAGATTGTAAAAACCGTATAAAAATGGGGTTAAAGCTTTTGCTTTTAAATTTTCTTTAGCTTGATTAAAATCTTGCATACTTAAAAACTCATCATCTTTGGGTGTGATAATAAAATTCGCACCATAGGCTTTTAATTCTTTAGATAATTTAGTATCGATATCAAAATAAATATTAAAAAACGAAGCACTTACCATGGCACCCATAAACACTGCTATAAAAATAACACAAACTCTTTTGTAAGAAAAAATAAGAGATTTAAAAACCTCTTGTATAAAAAAATTACTTCCCATATAAAACCTCTGAAGTAGAAAGTTTAGAAATGCCCTTAATCGAGAACAAGCACCCTAAAAATACTATAAGCACTGCAAAAAATAAACAAATCGGCAAGATGATCCAAGAAAGCGCAATGGTATGATCAAATATACTCAAAGCGATAATCTCTGACATAGCTATACCAAAAGCAAAACCCAAAACGGCTCCAACCAAAGCCACTACAACCCCTTCTAATGCAAAAATCATATAAATTTGTAAAGTACTTGCACCCAAAGCTTTTAAAAGCCCTATTTCGCTTCTTCTTCTAAAAATATCCGCACTCATTAAAGAAGAAATAGCTATAGAAGCCACAACTAGACATATAATACTAACCACAGCCATTAGAGATTGAATTTTTGATACTATTAAGCTTTCTGCATCCGAAATCGCACTTACAACTTTTGTGCTAGCGCCTTTGAAATCTTCTGCAATTTGATAAGCGATTGAACTTACATAAGCAGTGCAATACCACTGATCATATTCAAGTTGATCAAGACTATCTACATCACGTCTTGCTTTTTGTGCTAAATCATTTTCAGGTATAGTTAGCGCTGAAACTTCTGCTTTAGCAAACAAACCTTCTTTTTTGGAAAGTTTTTGTGCCAAAAGCAAAGAAGTGATAAGCTTATTCGAAAAAGCCTGAGTTAAGTCCACTATACCGACAATTTTTACTTTAAAATTTTGGTCATTTTGTATGATTTGAATTTCATCATTAATTTTTAAATGATATTTTTGTGCCAAGTCTTTTCCCAGCATTGCTTCATCTAAGCTATCATCTTTTGGGTAGTTTCCTTCTATCTTGCTATATTTATAAAGCTCTTTAATCCCTGCATAAAAATCATCGTCATCTTGGACTTTTATGGCTTTATCAAAATACGTCCCTACTAAGGCTATATTTTCATAACTTGCGCTTGGAGTTTGAATTTTTACCTGTGTATCTAAAAATGGTGCAAAGGCGTTGATATTGTTTCTCCAAAAAATTTCTTTAATAGTATGAAGCTTGTTTTCTTCTAAAAAATTTTGATTTTTTAAAGGTTCGTAGATTTTATTACCTACTTCCACGCTCAAACTCGCACCTTTAGGTAAAACCAAGATGTTTGATCCATAACTTCTTAGTTCTTTTGTAATCTCATTGCCTATACCTAAAGTAAGATTTAACATTGTAGCCATAAGCAAAGTAGCTAAAAAAATCGTTAGCAAGGCCAAGGATTTTTGAATTTTATTTTGAAAAATGGAATTTTTTACGATCTTAACTTGCATAGTTGTTTCCTAATAAATTATGAATTCTATATTTTGAAGTTTTATTGGTATCAATGTATTTTAAAGGATCGTTTTTAAATTCTTCGTAGTTTTTTTCATTTGCAAAGAAATATGTTCTTCCTTTATATACATAAGACCTTGGTGCTTTAAGGTTGATAAGTTCTGTATGATCGATAGGATCATAAACTTTCTTTTCTACCACTTGAGTAAAGAAATTTACACCATCTAAAATTTCTGAAAAAGGTATGATGACTTTACCATTTTCAAATTTATATTTCATTGGGATAGGATTACATCCGCCTGCTTTACCCACACTTGGCAGGAAAATTCTCACATTACACGAAATACAAATTAACTCTCCACCTCTTTTAACATAACCCATATCACCACATATACTGCAAGCATCAAAAACCGCTACCGGAGAATCTTTGTCCTCTCTTTTATTAATCAAGAAAAATCTTACCACTTTCCCCTCATCGCTAATATAAGCAAAACGGTGCAAGTTGTTGTCCCTTAAGATCGCTACATCAAAAACAAATTCATCATTTTCATTTGGTTCTACATAGGTTGGCTCATCTATGGTGATTGGCTTGGAAGCATGCAAGTCATAAAAAAGACAAATACAAAGGCTTAAAACCATGGCACTAAAAACACTTGCACTAAAGCTAGTTATGGTTGAATTTTTAGCGTAATTTTTTCTAAATTCTATATCAAAATCTTTTCTTTTAATATTCTCACTTACTCTTTGTTTAAGCGCTAAAATAATACTCCATCCTAAAAAGAAAAACCACACATAAGGATAAAATTTAACATAATACACGCTTTTTGCCACATAGCTTAAGTACAAGCTTTCGGTTTCTATCACACCTTCTCTCATAAGATGTAATACAATTTGTGCCAAAGCTTCATTTAGATAAAAAATCACAATAACACATAAAAGTATATTTAAAAATTTAAATTTAAATTCTCTTAGCCATCTTATATAAAGGTAAACTCCAAGACATATCACAAAAGCAAGCAAAATAAATCCAAAAGAACTAATCGCTAAAGAATCTAAAAAATTAGTGCTTAATATAGGAAAATCCACCGAAACATGCAAATACTTCACACCAAAAGCAAAGGATAGTAAAAACACCAATACGCTTTGAATTTTTTCTTTTATGATGTTATTTTGCATATAAACTAAAACAAGTAACACTAAAAATACGAAAACAAACAAGATGTTATTGAAAAAAAACAATAGATCGTATTGAAGTGTCTTAGAACTAATAAAAAAAGCAAAATAAGAAAAAACAAAACCCACAAAAGCAAGTTTAAACACAAAAGAATTTTTTAGATTGTAAAAAAATAAAGCACTCAAAAGTGCATAGGAGAAGAAAACTCCAAAAAAATGTACAAAATAAATCGACATAGGCTCTTCTTTTGATAGAATTTATTTATAAAATCAATAATTTCATAAATAAACCCTAGCAAAAGCTAGGGAAAAATCACTTTGGTTTACCTGTGTATTTGAAGTTATATTTAACTGAAAATGGCTCAAACCATTTACCAACACCTGTTTCTTTATCAACATGGCGTCCAAAACCTTGTTTTTCTGGATTTTCAATCAAAAATACCAACTCATAATTTCCTATACCTGTATCCATTTTAATGTTAGCACCATAGTGAGGGCCATCATCTGCTACCATAGGCATAAGCGTTCCTGTTTTTACTTTACCATTGTCAAGGTTAGTAAGTTTGTATGCAACAGATAAATAAGGGATCCAAAATCCTTCCGGAAAACCGTTTTTATTGCCTTTTAATGCATGGATGTCTGCTTCAAGGTGGATATCTGCCAAACTTGCTGCAAGATCAATTCCTCTTGGTTCCATTTCGATTGGTTGTAAATAAACCGCTGCAATCTCCATGCCATTTAACTCATATGGATCACCAATTGGCACCTCTGCTGCGAAAACAGAGCTAGCTAAAATGCTCGCTGCTGCACCTAAACTTAATAAAGTTTTTTTCATATTTTCCCCTTTTTATTTGAAATTTGCTTTGTTATAAAAATACCCATAACGAGTAAGATTAAAACCATAAACTGTGGTATGATGCTCTCATAGTAAGGATAAATTCCAAGCCATAAAATTCCTTCAAAATCAAAAGGAAGTAAGCTTGGGGTGATAACCTTAGCTTCTATAAGTTCACCGATGCCTTTGCCCGTAAAGACAAAAACCATATAAAATATAATATATGAAGTAATATAGAAAAATTGTTTTACTGGTATTTTTAACGCACCAGCTTTTAATAAATAATAAAGTATGACAAGTATAACTAAACCGCTACCTAAACCTATAAATATAAAACTATAATCTATGCTTGTTTTTGCATCAAACAACAATGCTTGATAAAAAAGAATAGTTTCAGCACCTTCTCTGTATACAGCTAAAAACACACTAAACCATAGTGTTTTTGCTGAATTATTCGAGATGGCTTCCACTGCTTGGGTTTTAACATAGTTTGCCCATTTTTTATTTTGTGCATTTGATAAAAGCCAAAAACCAACATAAAAAAGCAACGCCACTGCAACAAGCATGGTGATACCTTCTAGCAATTCTCTACTTTGTCCAGCTTGTTCTTTGAAAATCCATGATATAAAAAATGCTGTCACAAAACTTAAAAACACTCCGCTCCAAAGTGCTGAATACACTATACTTAAACGCTTTTTATTGCCACTTTGAACTAGATAAGAAACAATGGCCACGATGATAATTAAAGCTTCCAAGCCTTCTCTTAAGATAATACCCAAAGCCCATATAAACAACGACATAGGCGATGATTCTTGAATTTTATCTAATGATCCTTCTATCAACGCACTTAATTCATCAAAATTTTGTTTTAATTCTTCCTTAGAAGCACTCGCTTTAATCAAAGCAACGCCTTTTGAAAAATAACTTTCTATTTTTAATTTTAAAGCGCTATCGATCGCACCAATTTTGCTTTCCATACCACTTGCTTCAAAAATATCCAAATACACATTTTGTAAAGCATCTATGCTATTTAAGCTAAATCCTTCATAATTTTGCAAGATATTATTGAGTGCTATTTTGATATCATCATGCACTTTGGTATAATTTTTCGTACTAACACTACTATCATCAAAACCTTTTACTTGAAGTAAAGCTAATTCTTCTTTAGGAAGATCCAAAAAGGCTTCATAAAGTAAATCTGATATAGTTGAAATTTCATCTCTTATGGTTTTTTCGTTTAAGGTATTAGCATTGATTTGTCTAATGATCGTTCGAAGTTTGGTTTGAATTTTTTTATCAATACCTGCTTTGGTGTATCTTGCGACCAAAACCTCAACTTTAGAATTTCTATAATCATCAAACAAAGCAGATTGGATCAAGTCTTTAGCTTTTTGATTATCTTTGTTGATAAAAGCTAATGCAGCCTGATCCAATTTAGAAATCATCGAATCCATCAAAAATTGCAATCTTGCATCCATAGCAGAAGCTTCTTGCAATGCTAATAAAGTATCATCATTAGCATTTTGTTCTTGAGAATTTGTACTACTTGCTTGCGAACTTTGTGTAGCTTGACCTTCAACCTTCTCTCCAAGCAATGCAGCAAACATCGCTTCTGCTTGCGCTTGGCGTGCTTTTTCTGCTTTTAAAGATGAATCCTCAGCTGCTTTTTTGTCATAATTTACATCGCTTGCTTCGGCTTTAAGTTGAAAACCCTTCTCTAAAATAGGCACAACTTCATCTAAGTCAAAATACAAACTACTAATTAATGCTTCAATCTTAGAAAAATCTTCTTTATCTTTATACATTTTTCTTAAGTTGACAAATTTACGCTCCATTACAATAACTTTTCTTCCAACATTACGTCCTATAGAACCCTCCATAGTTTCAAAATGCTGAAAGTAAGCATCTTCAGCTTTCTTTTTTGCTTCTAAATTTTTATTTTCTTTGTATAAAAGCACACTTTCATCTAAAATTTGCTTAATCGCCTGAGCTTCTTTTTGATAGTCAATTTCTCTAGCATATACAATAGAACAAAATAAAAAAATCATCAATATACTTATTTTTTTAAACACTATTTTACTCCGAATTGATATTCATTTTTAAAATCATAGTTAGAAGTATAGTACCCCCTTTCTTAATTTTAGATAAACATTATCATTATTTATTTCCTAGAGAAAAGATTAAATTTACTGCAAAAAAATGTTTTTATGTACAAAATAAAATAAAAAATTATCATTTTAATCTTATTTATTTATTTTTTATTTATTTTTATCATAAAAACAACTTTTATACCTTAGTTTTTATTATTTTTATTTTCAAAAATGATTTTAGAAATTTCTTATGGGAGTTTAGATGAGTTTGTGTGTGCAAAACTGCTTAGGGCTTATTTTGAAATAAAATACTATCTAAAATAAGCCCAGTCTAACAAAAAAAGAACTGATATAAATTTTATAACATTACTTCATTTTGAATTTTTTCAATATATTTTTCCCTTAGTTTTTGAGTATAAAATCCTACTTTACCATCTTTTATGACTTTGCTATCTGCTTTCACAACACCTAAAATCAAAAAAGTAGCCGCAGAGATAAACACTTCATCTGCTTCATATACTTCTTTCATATTAAAAGCTCTTTGTTCTATTTTAAGACCCAATTCTTTTGCAAATTTTAAAATATTTTTACGACGAATCCCTGGTAAGATTTCATTCGAAAAAGGCTTGGTGATCAAAGTGTCATTTTTAATAATAAAAGCTGAACTACTCGAAGCTTCAGTAACGAAAGAATTTTCCACCATAAACGCTTCAAAAGCTTTGGCTTTTACCGCTTCTTCTTTTGCAAGACACTGTGCTAATAAAGATATAGACTTAATATCTCTTCTTTTCCATCTTAAATCAACCGTAGAGATAATATTTACTCCATTTTTAGCTAATTCATGATCTAGCACTTTACTTTCAAAAGCAAAAGCCATGATAGTAGGCTCTAAACCTTTTAAAAGTGCAAAATTTCTACTACCAACCCCTCTAGTAACTTGCATATAAACTCCACCTTCTTGAAGCAAATTGCTTGTTATTAGTTGTGTTAAAATGGCTTCAAATTCTTCTTTTGTATAAGGTATTTTAAGATCAATTTGCGCCAAACTACGTTCAAAACGCTCCCAAAATTCTTCCTTATCTGCTATTTTTGCATTTACTACAGGAACCACCTCATAAATTCCATCTCCAAAGATAAAACCCCGATCAAAAATGCTGACCTTGGCTTCATTAGCCTTTAAAAACTCGCCATTTAAAAAAACAATCTCTTTTTCTTGCATCAGTTCTCCTTTTAGTCAAATAAATCCACAATAGCCTGTGGCAAAGTGATTTGATTTGAGTAATAAAAATATTTCGCCAAAACCAAAATGCCTATATAAAATTCTAATTTCTCATCTAAAAATTGCTCTACGTAAGCATGGGCATTTTGTATGATTTCTTTTGCTTGATTTGGATAACTTAGATAATAATCCATCAAAGCCTCTACATTTTCATAATCATCATCAATTAAGGCAAAATGTTCATTTGGAACCAATCTACCTTCCATAAACCATGTTTCATAGCGCATTTTTGGTGCTAAGACCAAGGAATTAGTTTTCATAGCCCATTTTAGATTACTAGCTACATCATTACCCTCCAAAGAAAGTAAAAATTTAAATTGGGTTTGATAAGACCTGCTGATTTTAAAGTTTAAATTTTTTATCCACTTTTCTGCATGAATTTTTCTATCCCCAACGTGAGCAATATCACAACGATCGTGATTGAAGTACTTTTCAAAAAAACGAATACGATGTGGTTGATAGATCGCACCTCTGAAAAAAAGAAGATCTTTTTTATCTTCAAAAACATACTGATCTTGTATAAAATCAAAATGTCTATTTTTATCTAATTTTAAGATGATATTATTACAACCTTCTTTAATAGGTCTTGATTTAGCTATGCTTGGATATTTAAGGTTATAACTAATATCACCAAAACCTTTAATCCACAACAAATCATCATCATAATACTTACTAATCGCATAAGCATCATAAGCATAAGAAGTTTTTTTAAAAGGTAATTTGCCTATTTTTTCATAGCAATCTAAACTTTTTATATCAAAAAAATCATTTTGTAAATTATAATAATTCACACGGCTGATAATATGATCTAAATGTTTTGATTTTAATATTTCATTGAAAACATTGCTAAGCTGATTTTGATAAATTCTTCTAGGTATAAAACTTTTAGCAATACCCTTAACATTCATCATCAATCTAGAATCTGCCATTTTACTCTTTCATTACAAAATAAGATAAATTTTAACACAAGATTTCATTTACAAGACTTAAAATTTAGTTTATTTAAAAACAAAAATGTTAAAATCACAAAAATATCAAAAATAGGTAAAACAATGAAAATTCAAGAATTTATTTTAAAATTTATTTTTAAAGTTTCAAACCAACCAGTCAATCTAAAAGACCTGCTTGAAGCTAATGCTTTATTAAATGAAGGTATGATGGTCGATCCAGCAAAGTTAAATTTTAAATTTAGGGTTTTTAATTCTTACCTTATTTATACTCTTTTTTGTATTGCGATTTTAGTACCTATGTTGATCATTACACATTATTTTTTAACTATTATTGATTTTCATATTAGTATTTTAAGTGCTGTTTTAGTGACTGCATGTATTTTTATAGGTTATGATATTTTTAAAATTTATACAAGAAAAATCATCAGTAAAAGATTATTAAAAAAAGCATGGGCTTTGCATTTTCCGTATTTTGCATATGAAAAATATTCCAAAATAGCGGAAAATATTTACAATCAAGCCATCAAGGAAGAAATTCCAAAAAATCAACTCGAACAATACGTTTTAGAAAAAATCATTCAAACGCAAAACTAATCAAGAAAATCCAAAACCTGATTTTGGAAATAAAGTGCTTCAAGCTGTCTTTGGAGTTCTTTATTTTCCTCATCTAAAACAAGCTCTTGTGATCTTAAGTCAGCAATATCTCTACTAATATAATAAATTTGATTTCTAATATAAATTTGCGGAAAAAACACAAGCAAGGCAAAAGCTATCATTAATCCAACATAGAGTAAATTTTTAGGGGTTAAATTTCTGTTTTCTTCACTAACTATACTATCTAAAAGCTCGTATTTGTCTTCTTGGTTGTATTCTTGATTTTCCTCAAGTCTTACTTTTTCCTCTAAAATTCTTTGCTCTTCTTTGGCAAGTCTTTCTTTTTCTCTTAATTCTTCTTGTGCTTTTTTGATTCTTTCATATTCTATTTTTTTTTGCTCTTTTGCTTCTTGTTTGAGTTTATTTTTTTCTTTTCTTTTTTCTTTTAAATCTTGAAATTTTAAACTAACATAAGTGTTGCCTTTGGCAATAATTTGAGATATTTGTATAGATTCTTTTTTTTTCGTTTGTTCTTTTTGGCTTTTTTCTGCCTTCTTGATTTCTTGAGTAGTTTTAGGATTTTTTACTGTTTTGGGAGTTTTTTCATTTTTTTTATCAAATTTTTCTTTTTGTTTTTTAAAAAAATTAAGTTGTATTTTAAAAGGTTTTCTTTCTTCTAGTTTTACATTGATCAAATCTTCTTTCAAATAAATACTAGATTGTTTTTTAGGTTTTTCTATATATTCCTCATCAAAATCCGTAAATTTAGGGCGTTTTTTACGATGAATTCGGTTTTTAAGTATACGATCGCTTTCATTAAAATTTTGCTCGTATTCTTCATAAGGTCTACCTTCTTTAATAGCCCTTGAATACTTTAGCATTTTTTCACGTATGTTTTGTTTTTCTTTTAAAAAATCCTCATCAATCATTGTCTACCTAAAATAAAAAATTCTCATTTTTGCACAACTTGACCTACTATTATAGCTTATTTCTTCTTTAGACGCACTTATGGCTTTTTTGCTTAAAATTTTCCCAAGACTATGCCCTTTACCACATTCACATCTTATGGCTTTTTCATCGCAAATACAGTCTTTCTCCCATCTTTTGAATGCATTTTTTACCAATCTATCTTCTAGAGAGTGAAAACTTATAATGGCAAGCTTACAATTTTTCAATCTTGCCTTTTCAATGTTTTCAAGTAAAGTTCTTAGCTCTCCTAGCTCATCATTTACCTCTATACGTAAAGCTTGAAAAACAAGTAAAGCTAAAGTAACATTACGCCCTTTTAGCTTAGCTTTTCCTATGATCTGACTTAGCTCTTTTGCACTTGTAATTTCTTTTTGACTTCTTGCTTGAATGATTTTTTGAGCAAGCATTGATGCAACGGGTGCCAAATCGCCATAATCTTTAAAAATACGCTCTAGCTCTTCCTTACTATAAGAATTTACCACTTCCTTGGCACTTAAAGCTCTATTTTGATCCATTCGCATATCTAAAAAATCAGATTGAAGAGAAAAGCCACGGTCGTTTTTATCAAGCTGCAAAGAAGAAACGCCAATATCTGCTAAAATTCCTCTTAGATTATGTGTAGGTATTGAGTTTAAAACTTCCCTAAAACCCATATGTTTAAAACAAACCCTATCTTGAAAATCTTTTAAAAACTCTTGAGAAAAACTTAAAGCCTCCATATCTTTGTCGCAAGCATAAAGCTTTAAATTCTTATGTGCTTGCAATAACGCTCTAGAATGCCCTGCATAACCTAAAGTGCAGTCTAGAAAATCTCCACTTTCAAAATCACTAAAAATATCTAAAACTTCTTGTAATAAAACGGGAATATGTGGACTTTGCAAAATAAACCTTTTAAAATTTTTTAGTATAATACCTTAGCTAAGTTTAAAACAAGGTTTTTAATGAATAAAGAAAATATCATTACACAAATTCAAGTACTTTCCTCATCAATGTTTAAGAAAAATTTTTTTGGGATTTGCCATGGCTCTGTTTCTGCAAAACTCTCACAAAGCTCTTTCATCATCAATAAAAACGATGCTTTTTTAAACCAACTTAGCGATAAAAATTTAAGTGTTTTAAAATTTGCAAAAGATTATAGTTGGAGTGAAGCAAGTAGTGACTGCGAAATACATAAAAGCATTTATGAAAACATACCTGAGGCTAAATTTGTTTGCTTTGCTTGTCCTGCTTATACTTTATCAATGAGTTTAAATCACGATTTTATATCACCGCAAGATTATTTTGGTGAAATCTTTTTAGAAGAAATTCGAGTTTACAACCCTAAAAATTATGAAGACTGGGAAGATAGATCTCAAACTGAAATTTATCGATATATGCTTGAACAAAAACAAAATTTTGTTGTGATAAAGGGTTATGGGATATTTGCCTATGGAAGAACGAGCTATGAACTTGGTAAAATTGTAGATGTGATAGAAAATTCTTGCAAAATTATCCACCTTGCTGAAACAAATTTATCATAAAAATTTATAAAATTAATTTTTTATTAATCACAAATTTTCTATAATTTGTGATTTAATTTATTAAATGGATTGGGGTAAAAATGCTCACTTGGATGCAGCATCATAAAAAATATTTAGTTGTTACAATTTGGATTAGTGTTATTGCTTTTGTTGGAGCAGGTTTTGTTGGCTGGGGAAGTTATGATTTTAACACCGATAGATCAAACTCTGTGGCAAAAGTAGGCGATGAAAAGATAAGCTATGATGAGTTTAATCTTAAATATTCTCAATTGTTTAATTATTATTCTCAACTAAATAATGGAAACTATACACAAGAACAAGCAAAAAAAGATGGTTTAGACACTCAAGCTATCAACGAGCTAATACAAGAAAAACTCTTGCTTTCTTATGCAAAAACTCTAGGTTTAAGCGTAAGTGATGAAGAAATTGCTTATGATCTAGCACATCAAAAAATCTTTCACAATGCCTCAGGTGCTTTTGACAAAAATCTTTATTATAGTCTATTATCAAGCAATAACTACACGCCAAAGGCTTATGAGAAAATCATCCACGATGAGTTACTACTTAAAAAAATCAATGCGATTTTAAATTTACAGATCAAAAATAATGAACTTGAAATGTTCGCTGCAAGCTTTTTAATGCAAGATAGCTTAAAAATTCAAGCTATAACACTTGATCAAAAAAATATCGCTATAGATGAAAAAGAATTAAAGCAAACATGGGAGAAAAATAAAGAACTTTACAAAACACAAAAAAGTTATGAACTTGCAACTTATTTTTTAAAACCTGACTTAATAACAGTAGATGATAAAGAAATTCAAGCATATTACGAAGAAAACAAAAACAATTACAAAGACTTTGCGGGAAAAATCTTAAGCTATGATCAAAGTAAAGCACAGGTGATTAAAGATCTAAAGCTTTCTAAGCTAAAATTAAAAGCCAATGAAAGCTATGTAGCTTTGAGAAAAAATGAACTTAGTTTTGATAAAAATATTACCATTAGTGATGTAGATGTTTACTATCCTTTAGAAAATATAGAAAAAAGTAAAGAGAATGATTTTATCAAACCATTTCAATTTGAAAATGGCTATATGATTGCAAAACTTATCAAAATCAATCCTATTCAAACTATGACCTTTGAGCAGGCAAAAGATGAAGTAACTAAACTTTACATCAAAGAAAAAACCAAAGCTTTACTAGAAGAAAAAGCTAAATTAGCCTTAGAAAATTTCAAAGGCATAGACATAGGCACTTATAGTCGCGATTCAAGCAAGGGTGCTAAAGTTGGCAATATGATGAATGATACAGAATTTAGCGAATTTTTAATGCATGTGTTTGATTCAAATAAAGCAAAATCTTATGTTTTATTTGACAATAAAGCAATAGTTTATGAGATAACCAAACAAAGCTTAGAAAACAAAAACAAAGAGGAAATCTATCGCTTTATCATAGAGCAAAGTGCAAGACAAACAAAACAAGCCTTGCTTAAGGAAGAATTATTAAAAAAACTTATAGAATTATATCCAATTCAACGCTATTATAAAGGAAATATAAATTGAATATTTTAGGAATTGACTTAGGATCGATACAAACTTGTGCAATACTAGCACAAAAAAGCGAAGAAGGCCTTAAGATTATTGGTTTTGGAAAATCAAAATCTAACGGTATAAAAAAAGGTGCTATTACCAATATAGAACTTGCTTCAAAATCCATAGAAGAAGCTGTGGCTGATGCACAAATGATGTCAGGTGTGCATTATGATAAAGTAATCGTATCTATTTCAGGAGCATATGCTAAGAGTGTTGACAGCATCGGTGTAGTTAATATACCCAATCATGAAATAGGGATCAAAGAAATTCACAGAGCTGTAAGCACAGCAAAACACACGGCAAATATACCTAGTGGGTATGAGATCATTCATGTATTGCCTTATAATTTCAAAGTAAATGATCTTGAACATGTTGAAGATCCTTTAGGTATGAGCGGAAATCGCCTTGAAGTTTCTACCCATATTGTAATCTCTCAGGAAGTACATATAAAAAACCTAAAAAAAGCTGTTGAGCTTGCAGATCTTAGAGTTGACAATATCGTCCTTTCAGGTTATGCATCATCGATTGCGTGTTTTGATGATAGTGAAAAAGAATTAGGTGCTATTTTAATTGACATGGGTGGAGCAGTTTGTGATATGGTAATTCACGCAGGCAATTCAATACGCTACAATGAATGCTTACAGATTGGATCAGTAAATATCACCAACGACTTATCAATCGCCTTGCATACCCCACCAAAAGAAGCAGAAAAATTAAAACTAGATTATGCTTCATTAGCACAAAATGAAAATTCCATCATACAAATTCCGTATATGGGCGATGAAAAAAGAAAAAATGAAGTTTCTGTTGAAGTTATATCTAATGTTATTTACGCAAGAATTGAAGAAACTATCATTATTTTAGCAAAAATGCTAAGCGATAATGCATGTGCCAATTTAGCTGGTGCTGGCATAGTATTAACAGGTGGTATGACAAAATTTGCAGGACTTGACAAGCTTGCTTCAGCTTATTTTGATAATAAAGCTGTTAGAATAGCGACCGCAAAAAAAGATACTATGGATGGCTTCAAAGAAATTTTTGAAGATGCTGAAAACAGTTGTGCTATAGGTCTTTGTTTGTATGGTGGTGGACATTTTACTCCTTATGAGTTAGATTCTAATGAAAAACTAAGATATAAAGGAGAACCTGAATTTATCAACAAACAGATTAAACAAAATCTCACCATAGATGATCATGAAGAAGAAAGAGACTTTGAAGAAATTTTTCAAGATCAAAAAGAATTTGAAGATGAAAAAACAGAATTAGTCAAAGTTGAAACCAAAAAAGATAAAAAATCAGGTTTCATGCATAAATTTTGGAATAAATTAATAAACCAGTTCTAATAGGAGATACAATGAGCGAATATCTAGTAGAAGAAATGCAACACGCAAAAGGCGCAAAGATAAAAGTAATCGGCTGCGGTGGCGGTGGCGGCAACATGATAGATCATATGGTAAATATGGGTCTACATGACCTTGATCTTATCTCAGCAAACACCGATGCACAAGCTATAGCAAAATCTTTAGCAAAAACTAGAATTCAACTAGGCGAAAAGAAAACAAAAGGTCTAGGTGCAGGAATGCAACCAGAAATTGGAGCAGAAAGCGCTAGAGAAAGTTTTGAAGAAGTAAAAGCGGCTTTAAGTCAAAGCGATATTGTTTTTATTTCAGCAGGACTTGGCGGTGGAACTGGTACAGGTGCTGCGCCTGTTGTAGCACAAGCTGCAAAAGAAGTAGGTGCATTAACCGTTTCAGTTGTAACTATGCCTTTTGCTTTTGAAGGGAAACAAAGAAAAAAATTAGCTGAAGCTGGCTTGGCTGAATTAAAAAAAGAAAGCGATTCTATCATTGTAATCCAAAATGAAAAACTTCTTAGCATACTTCCAAAAAAAGCAGGTATAAAAGAAGCTTTCAAACTAGTTGATGATATTTTAGCTAGAGCTGTTAGAGGTATGGTATCTATCCTTTTAGAAGATGGCGATATTAACGTTGACTTTGCCGATGTTAGAACAGTTATGAGTCACAGAGGTTTAGCTTTAATGGGTGTAGGCCATGGTGAAGGTGAAAATGCTATCATGGATGCTTTATCAAGCGCTATAGAATCTCCTTTACTAGATGGTATGACTATGAAAGGTGTTAAAGGCGTCATTATCCACTATAAAATTGGCCCTGAATGCTCATTGATTGAAATTTCACAAGCTACCCAAAGCATTAGTGATATAGCAGATGAAAACGCAAAAGTAATCTTTGGCGCAACCACCGATGAAACCATGGGTGATCGTGTTGAAGTAACTATCATTGCAACCGGTTTTGAAGACAAGACAGAATTAGAAAGTGCTAAAGAACAAGAAGAAAGTAAAAAAAATAGCTATATGAACTTACGTAAAGCTAGCGGTGGTTTTGATGAGGAAGTTATTTCGCAACTAGATGTACCTGCTTTCTTACGTCGCCAAATGGATTAATTTTTAGTAAAAATCCTTTTATGAATTCTTCATTATTATGTGATTTTTACGAATTAAGTATGGCTTATGCTTATTTTAAACAAAATAAGCATAAGCAAATTGTATATTTTGAAGTTTTCTTTCGAAAAGCTCCCGATAATGCCTCTTATGCTGTATTTTGTGGACTAGAACAAATCATAAAACACATCAAACATTTTTCCTTCTCCAAAGACGACTTAGCTTTTTTAAAAAATACTCAAAAATTTGATGATGAATTTTTAAATTATCTTTCTACATTATGCTTTAGTGGAGATATATTAAGCGTAAAAGAAGGCGAATGCGTATTTGCCAATACACCTTTAATGATCATTAAAGCACCTATAATAGAAGCTTTATTATTAGAAACATATATACTTTTAACATTAAACCACCAGTGTCTTATTGCAACAAAAGCAAGTAGAATCTCTCAAGTAGCAAATAACAAACTACTTTTAGAATTTGGATCTCGCAGGGCTCATGGAGAAAGCGCGGCTTTAAATGGTGCTAGAGCTGCTTTTATAGGTGGTTTTCATGCAAGTGCTTGTACTTTAGCTGGAAAAAAATTCAACATTCCTATCAGTGGGACCATGTCTCATGCATGGGTGCAGATGTTTGATGATGAGCTGAGTGCTTTTAGGGCATATTGCCAAACCTATAAAGACAATATTAGTCTTTTGATTGATACTTATGACTATCAAAAAGGTATTGAAAATGCCATTTTAGTTTTTAGTGGATTAAATGCTGAAAATACCATGCAAAATTATTCCATACGCATTGATTCAGGAGATGTGTTTAAAATCTCTCAATACCTTAGAAAAAAACTAGATCATGCAGGTTTAAAAAAATGCAAAATCATAGCGAGTAGCGCTTTAGATGAATTCATTATTGAAAAATTGCTAAAAAATAAAGCCCCAATTGATGCATTTGGTATAGGAGAAAAACTAATCACTTCGGCAAGTTCACCTATTTTTGGTGCAGTTTATAAACTCGTTGCAATTGAAAAAGATGGTCAAATCATCCCTAAAATTAAAATTAGCGCTAGCTCAAGTAAAACAACCTTGCCTCATTTTAAAAAACTTATAAGATACTATAAAAATAACAAAGCCTCTTTTGATGCTTTGTATGCACACGATGAAAACATTAAACATTACCAGGGCTTTACTTATGTAAGTTTGCATGAAATAATTTTCAAAAACGGAAAGTTAGTTTATGAAAGTCCTAATTTAAAATCTATACAAGAAGCACATCAAATAAGCATTCAAAACTTGGATCTTAAATTTAAAAAACTTCAAAATCCAAGCGTATATAAAGTAAAAATCTCTAAAACTTTACAAAATTTACAAAAAAACTATCTAAAGAAAAATTAATTTTTCTCTCTTAATTTTACCTCATCTTCCACTTCGAGTAAAAACCTTTCCACAAGCTCATCTTCTTTAAGCTTGGCAACAACTTCACCATGTCTTATAATCAAGCCTTGGTTTTTACCAAAAGCGATTGCCACATCAGCACCCTTAGCCTCGCCTAAAGCATTTACCACACAACCCATAACACTTATATTCAGCGGCTCTTTAATGTGCTTAGTTTTCTCTTCTACAATCTTGATTGCCTTAACCAAATCACTTTGAATTCTCCCGCAAGTTGGACATGAGATGATATTTACCCCACTCTTTTGCACTCCACTATCTTGCAAGATCGCTCGTGCGACTTTAATTTCTTCTTCAAGCTCTCCAGTCATAGAAACTCTCATTGTGTCACCTATGCCTTTTAAAAGTAAATTTCCCAAGGCGATCGAACTTTTTACTGTACTATGGAATTTAGTTCCCGCCTCAGTAACACCCAAATGAAACGGATAATCACAAAGTGGTCTTAAGGCTTCATATGCTTTTATAGTATTTTGCACATCTGAAGTTTTCATAGAAATTTTAATATCAAAAAAATCCAAATCTTCTAGCAATTTTATATTATACAAAGCACTTTCTATCATTGCTTGTACATTATAGCCATATTTATCACTAAATTGCTTTTCTATTGAACCGTGGTTTACCCCTATTCTAATAGGAATTTGTCTTTGTTTACAAGCCTGTACTACTTCTTTGATATTTTCTTTTGAACCAATATTTCCCGGGTTAATTCTAACTCCATCGATAAATTCAGCACAAAAAACCGCTAGTTTATGATTAAAATGTATATCTACGATTAAAGGCAATGGGCTTTTTGCTTTGATTTCTTTTAAAGCTCTTGCATCTGCCATATCCAAGCATGCCAAACGCACGATATTTGCACCCGCAAAATAAAGCCTATTAAGCTGTTCTAAACAACCTTCAATATCTCTTGTTTTAGTAAAAAGCATAGATTGCACCGAAATAGGTGCATCTCCACCTATTAAAACATCTCCTACTTTAATTTGTCTTGTTTTGTATCTCATTAAAACACACCAATCATAGTTAGTAAATACAATATAATAATAAAAAATAGGTATAATACCGCTTAAACAATCAGAAGGATTATAATGAATCACTTCACAAGTCATATAAAAAACATCGCGCCAATTCAAGCAAAAAAACTATTAAATGCTTTACAAAAAAGTAACAATGATGATTTTCATCAATTAATTTTAAATAATATTACAAGTGTTATACAATGGTTCAATAGTGATGAATTTAAAAAATTTGAAACAAATGTATATCCACCATTATTCAACCCTAAAAATTTGGATTTAGATAGTAGTGAATACTGTGCTAGTCTAGCTTGGGATTGTAATATTCCCTTGTATAACCCTAACATTAAATTTATTTATATTTCGCCACATGGAGTAGGAGCGGCAGCTTTTTTAACTCTTTTAAATCAAACCTGCAATATACTTTGCCCCGCATCTTGGATTTTACAAGATAACTCCAAATATCGATATATGTTTAATTTTATCAACTCATTTGATCAAAACATTGCAATTAATATTTCGGAAATCAATATACATGATATTGAAAAATACCTATGTCTGTTAAATCCAGATACTCCTATACTTTACCAGGTTAGAGATCCAATATCTTTATTGAAACACTCATATGGTAGAGATTGGAGTAAAGTTGAACGAAAATATAAAAAAAATTTTGATATAAATTGTGACTATACTCCTTATATCAAGTATTTGACACCAAATAAAACATGCATGAAAGATAATTTTGAAAATTTGCTAGATAATACATTTATAAATCATTATCTATTAAATAAAATTAACACAAACAATATATTATCTAGATATGGGCGAACTATCACCTTCGAAAGCATTTAAAACACTAACAAAACTTGCCAATAAGTATAATTTCGCTTCACCAAACATCAATACAAAAGATTTGTTTAATAGAAAAGAATTTAGAGGCTATATAAGATATCTTTTACCACTGACCTTTCATGTTGATCATAATGTAAAATTAACAATCGACCGATTTTATCCTAATAACGAGCAATATAACATCATCGAACATTTTTGCAATAACGATTTGGTATACGATATAGGAATTTATCTTGACAAGAAACAACATAATTATTTTTTTAATCACAAAAACTACAATAAAATTAAAAAATACCTTTCGAATTTTTTAGATGATATAAAGACAGTTATCGATTTAACAGAAGATACAATGATGAAAGAAGAAGATGTTATATATTATCTAAAGAAAAATACCCATGCGAGAATAAAATTAAAAAACATCTTAGATGTTGAACTATCACATATAAAGCAACATCGACCCGATATAGTAGAATCGTGGTTTCATTATCAAGAATTTAGAAAATTGATCAACTAAAATCCACTGGATCAATATCGCAAGTGATATTTTTAAAATTTAAAGCAAAATGCTCAAATTTCACAAGTTCTTGATGAGTATCAGCACGCAATAAAACATAAAAACGCCACTTTTTATGAAGCATTTCAATTGCACAAGATCCATGCCCTACCAACTGAACAAATTCTAACTCTTGAGCTTTTTTAGCCATAAACTCACACAAACTTAATGCTTTATTTTTATCCTCATCTTCAATGATTAATCTTAAAAGCCTTTTAAATGGAGGGTAAAGTCCATTTCTAGCACTTAATTCATCATTTAAAAAACAATCATAATCTTGTATATATTTTTCAAAAAAAGCTTTGTTTTTAGTTTGCAACAAAACTCTTCCTTTACCTTTTCTACCTGCCCTACCTGCAACCTGCATTGCAAGTGCTAAAGTTTCTTCTAAAGCTTTAAAATTAGGTCTAAATAAATACTCATCTAACCCCAAAATTACACTTAAATCTACATTGTGATAATCATGTCCTTTAGCAAGCATAGAAGTACCCACTAAGATATCAATTTTACCTTGATTAAAATCCTTTAAAATCATATCAAGCTTTTTAACACTGCTAATCTCATCACTATCAAATCTTTTAATACTAGGATTTAATTCAGCCAACTCTTTTTCCAGAAGCTCACAAAGCTCCGCTGTGCCCATTTTTTTAGCTTCAAGCATAGCTCCATTGCACGTTGGACAAGTTTGATCAATTTCTTTGGTAAAATTACAGTAGTGGCACTTTAATGCATTTTTACTTTTATGCAAACTCAAAGCAATAGAACAAAAAGGACATTGAATTGTATTAGCACATTCTTTGCATAAAATTTGTCTAAAGTTAGCCCTTGTGGGTAAAAACACCACAGCTTGTTTTTTCTCTCTTAAACTCACTTTTAATTCCAAAAGAAGTTTAGAAGAAACACTTAATTCACTCTCATCATATAAGAACTCTTTCTTACTTTCAAAAAAAGTTCCCTTAAGTCGAAAACAATCATGCTTGTAAAAACTTACAACACTTGGAGTAGCTGAACCCAAAAGTATTTTTATATCCATTTTTTTCGCTACAAACAAGGCTAAATCCCTTGCATTAATTCTTGGATTATTAGAGGCTTTATAAGAATTATCATGTTCTTCATCTATAATCACTAAGCCTAAATTTTTAAAAGGCAAAAACAAAGCCGATCTTGCTCCTGCTACCAACAAAGCCTTAGAAGAAGCTAAATCTTGCAAATATGTTTGCTTTTTTTTCTTAGTGACTTTTGAATGCCATAAGAAAAAATGCTCTTTAAAGTACACTTTAAGTCTTTTTTGCATTTGCGGAGTTAAGGCGATTTCTGGCATTAAAAGCAAAACTTGTTTTCCTTGCTCTAAGCATTCTTTTATCAAACTTATATAAATTTCTGTTTTACCCGAGCCTGTATCCCCAAACAACAAACTTGTTTGTCTTGCTTTAATAAATTCCAAAGCTTCTTGTTGATTTTGACTTAAAATCGGTGTTTTTTCTATTTGAATTTTATCATGTTTATAAACGTTAATTCCTTCAAACATTCCCAAAACAAAGGCAATTTTACTAGCATAATAATACGCAATAAATTGAGCAAGTTCATACTGATATGGCGTAAGCTTATAGCCTGTTTTTTCCTTTATGGCCTGGGTTTTAAAATCAGGTTTTGGACATTTTTGCAAAACAATCGCTTTAAGATTTTTCTTTTTAGCAAGATCTACCACCACCTCATCTAAAATTTCAAATTCTTCTTCGCTTTCATAGGTTAAAGCATCTAAATAATACCCTTTAATAGCAAGTTGATAAAAATTCAAAACCCATAATCCTTACAATTTGAACTCACACACTCTAAAAAAATTTTATCGCTATTATAAGCAAAATCTATATAAATTTGACTATTTATAAAAAATCGATATCGAATGTTTGCTGTTTTCATCCATGATTTTTTACTTGAAACAATAGGCCTTTCTAAAACATTATAAGTGCATTGTTTTGTGTTTTTATAATTTTGAGCATTAGAACAAACAAATAATTTTTGATTTTCAGTATTAATTAAAGCATCATCTAAAACCACTGGAAAATCTTTACTTTCTTTAAACAAAAACTGATGTCTAAGTAAAGACAAAGAAGCATTTATAAGCTCTACTTCACTTTTTACTTGAATAACTTTAGCATCATTTTTACCAAAAGAAAAATACGGATAAGCAACCATACTAAGAATGGCGATAATCATAATGCAAAAAACAAGCTCTATGAGAGTAAAAGCTTTTTGCAAGCGCATTTATTTTATTTCTTCATCGATAGTGTTTATAAGTTTATTGAGTTCTTTTTTTAGAATATAGTTTTCATAACTAAGTTTTACAAAAGCATTAATGAAATTTGCAAGTTCTATCTTACCCGTGCCTCCTGAAATCAAAGCGATCTCATCTTCAAGATGATTTGCAAATTCATTACTACAAGTTACAACAAAGTCTTTTGCATAGACATTGATTGTAACTTTTCTTTGATTATTGTTTGCCAAGAACAGCCTCTATTTTCTTGATCACATCTTCACTTTCAATATTTTTATTTTTAAGTTCTTCCTCTAAACGTGCGATTTGGTTGTTTTTGGCTTCATTTTGTGCTTTTACACTTACCAATTCATTTCTTAAATTTTCATTGATTTCGCATACTTCATTGTATTTTGCCAAAAGCTCGTTTACTTTATCTGTCATTGTGTTAATTATTCTTTCATCGTACATATTTTTTTGCCTTTTTTGATTTATATTTTTAGAGTATTTTAAATATATAATTGTAACAAAAAAAAATTTAATTTTGCATAGCTTTTTATTTGAAAATTTAAATTTTTACAAAAAATTTTGTGTAAAATTCACAAAAATACAAGTTAGGAAAATTTATGTTTGAACTTACTAGCGACTTTAGTCCAAGTCCTGATCAAAAACAAGCCATTGACGGTTTGGTAAAAAGTATAAAAGCAGGTAATAAATACCAAACCTTACTAGGCGTTACAGGTAGTGGAAAAACCTTCACCATGGCAAACATCATCAAAAATTTAAATATGCCCACACTCATCATGTCACACAATAAAAGCTTGTGCGCGCAACTTTATAGCGAATTTAAAGGTTTTTTTGCAAACAATCATGTGGAGTATTTTATAAGTTATTATGATTATTATCAGCCTGAAGCTTATATACCAAGAACTGATGTTTTTATAGAAAAAGATAGCTCCACTAATGAAGACTTAGAAAGATTAAGGTTAAGCGCAAGTGCTTCACTTTTGAGTTATGATGATGTTATTTGCATAGCTAGTGTTTCAGCAAACTATGGTTTAGGAAATCCAAGCGAATATGTAGGTATGGTTTTAATTTTAGAATTAAATATGCAAATAAACCAAAAAGAACTTTTAAAAAAACTTGTAGACATGGGATATAAACGCAATGATAATTTCTTTGACAGAGCTGATTTTAGGGTTAATGGTGACATTGTAGATATATATCCAGCTTATTATGAAGATGAAGCCGTTAGACTTGAATTTTTTGGCGATGAACTTGAGGCAATGTATCATTATAATGTTTTAGAAAACAAAAAAGGTAAAGATTTAAAAAAATTCATACTCTACCCTACTAGCCAATTTAGCGTAGGTGAAACAAGACTTAAAGAAGCTATCGAGGGGATCAAAACTGAACTTAACGAACGGCTTGCTTATTTTGAAAATGAAAACAAACTTGTAGAAGCACAAAGACTAAAGCAAAGAGTAGAATTTGATCTTGAAATGCTTCAAAGTACAGGAATGTGCAAAGGAGTAGAAAACTACGCACTGCATTTAACAGGTTTAAAAAGTGGTGATACTCCTTATACCTTATTTGACTATTTTGCAATCAAAAATCAAGACTTCTTAGTTATCATTGATGAATCTCACGTATCCTTGCCACAATTTCGTGGAATGTTTGCTGGAGATAGAAGCAGGAAGCAAACCCTAGTTGATTATGGTTTTCGTCTGCCAAGTGCTTTAGACAATAGACCTTTGATGTTTGATGAATTTATCAATAAAAACTGTAAATTTTTATTTGTTTCAGCTACACCTGCACCTTTAGAACTTGAATTAAGCAAAGAAAATATTTTTTACCAAATCATGCGTCCAACAGGACTTTTAGATCCTAAAATAGAAATCAAAGATAGTGAAAATCAAGTAGAAATTTTATATGATGAGGCTAAAAAAGTTATAGAACGCGGAGAAAGAGTTTTAATCACTGTTTTAACTAAAAAAATGGCTGAAGAACTTAGCAAATACTACCTAGAACTTGGCTTAAAAGTAAAATACATGCATTCAGAAATAGATGCGATTGAACGTAATGAAATCATTCGCGGCTTAAGAAGTGGTGCTTTTGATATTTTAATCGGAATCAATCTTTTAAGAGAAGGACTTGACTTACCTGAAGTGTCTCTTATTGCAATTATGGATGCGGACAAGGAAGGTTTTTTAAGAAGTACAACCGCACTCATTCAAACAATGGGGCGGGCAGCTAGAAATGTCAATGGAAAAGTGTTACTTTTTGCCAAAAAAATCACAAAATCCATGCAAGAAGCCATCGATACTACTAATGAAAGAAGAGCTTTACAAGAAGCTTATAATCAAAAACACAATATCACCCCTACTTCAGTCAAAAGAAACATAGAAGAAAGTTTAAAACAAGAGCTTGAACAAGGAGAAATTTATCGTAAAGGCAAAGAACTTGAAAAAATGCCAGCTAAAGAACGCGCAAAAATAGTAAAAGAATTAAGAAAACAAATGCTTGAAGCAGCAAAAAATCTTGAATTTGAAAAAGCTGCAATGTTTAGAGATGAGATTAATAAGCTAAGAACTTTATAATCCCTTGCATTCAAGGGATTATTATTTATTTGCTCTTTCTATATACTCTCCGCGCACAGTGTCAACACGAATCACTTCACCTTCTAATACGTGGAAAGGAATTTGAACTACTGCACCTGTTTCTAAAGTAGCTGGTTTTTTATTTGAACCTTGAGTATCGCCTTTAAAATTTGGTGCTGTCTCAACGATTTTAAGTTCCATTACTTGAGGTACTTCAACACCAATTGCTTTTCCATTGTGAAATAAAACATCGACCATGGTTCCATCGAGCATCCATTTTTTAGCTTCACCCACATCCTCATCGCTAATTGCTACTTGCTCATAAGTTTGTGTATCCATGAATTGACAATTTTCACCATCATCGTAAAGATATTGCATTTGCTTTTCTTCTAAATTTGGAGATTCACATTTATCCCCTGCATGAAAAGTTTTTTCTAAAACTTTACCATCAATAAAAGATTTAATTTTAATACGAACAAAAGCAGGACCTTTTCCTGGTTTTACATGTTGATATTCAACGATTTTAAAAGGAATACCGTCAATTTCTATTTTTAAACCTTTTTTTAAATCTCCCATTCCATAAGAAGCCATGTATTTTCCTTAATTTTAAAATTAAAAACAAATTGTAACAATTAAGCCTTATAAAAAGCCTTAAATTTCTGCATATTCTGCAAAAATACAAGCATCAACCGCTCTTAATTCCTCTAATAATGCTTTTGAAATTTTCGTATCAAGTAAAATAACTGATAAAGCTTTTCCAAAACCATTTCTACCAAGTCTAAAGTCGGCTATATTTACATTATTTTTAGCCAAAATTCCACTCACATTAGCAATAACACCTGGAATATCATTATTATTTAAGATGATCATTTTTCCTTTAGGCTTAAAGTCTATATCAAAGCCATTTAACTCCACAATTCTTTGCTCATTCTCTCCAAAAATCGTTCCCGAGATCGATAAAGTCGAATTATCTGTAAGCACTTTTATGGTAATTTTATTACTATATCCACTACTTGGTAAAATATAAGAAGAAAGTTCCACTCCTTTATCTTTAGCTACAAAATGCGCATTAATATAGTTGATATTTTCTCCTAAAATTCCTCTTAAAACACTCACTGCTGCAAAAGTTAATAAAGATCCATTGTATTCGCTAATCTGCCCTTCACTTTCAAGTTTAATAGCTTTAATAGGAGTTTTATCAAGCTGAGCGGCCAAAAAACCCATTTTCGAAATAAGTTCTATATAAGGTGCGACAAATTTTGGCAAATCTTCTGTTTTGATTGGTAAATTTAAGGCATTAGGATAAGAAATTCCCCTTGCAGCATTTAAGGCTTGCTCACATGCTTGAATAGCGATATTTTCTTGACTTTCTAAAGTATTTGCTCCAAGATGAGAAGTAACTGAAACATTCTCAAAATCTAAAAATGGATGGTTTGTTGCAGGCTCTTTATCAAACACATCAATACCAAGCCAAGCGATTTTACCACTTTTTAATCCTTCGCACAATGCCTCTTCATTATAAAGACCACCTCTAGCACAGTTAATTAATCGAACTCCATCTTTCATTTTATTAATCTCATCATAAGAGATCATATCTGTAGTTTCTTTTGTTTTTGGTGTATGGATTGTAATAAAATCACTTTGAGTTAAAATCACATCTAAAGAATTTACACACTCAATACCCAAATCAGTCATTTTAGATGCTACTACATAAGGATCATATGCAATAACTTTCATACCAAAAGCTTTTGCGCGTACAGCAACTCTTGAGCCTATATTACCAAAACCTATCACACCTAAGGTTTTATTCATAAGCTCTACGCCATACCACTTTTCTCTTTCCCATTTTCTTTCTATTTTCAAAAAATTATGAGCATTTACAAAAGATCTAGCAGAACAGAGTAAGTGATTCATAGTCAGCTCTACTGCTGCTATGGTATTTGCAGTTGGGACATTCATTACAATGATTCCTTTTTTAGAACACTCATCAATATCTACATTATCAACCCCAACGCCTGCTCTAACTAATGCTTTTAAATTATTACACGCATCAATAAATTTCAAATCCACATCTGTAGAACTTCTAGTGATAGCCACATCCACATCGCTTAATTTTGTCAAAAGCTCATCTTTAGCCAAATGCGCTGCTTCGATTAACTCTACATCTTCTGCTTTTCTTAAAAGCTCCACACCTTTATCTAGTATCGCATCACACACAATAATCTTTTTCATAACCAAACCTCCTTTAATTTTGCATTTATATTGTAAATTTTTAATTTTTCAATCAGAGCATTTAAAACTTTTTCATTGTTAGTATCAAGGTAAATTGCTACTTCATCTTTACTTTGAGTTAAAGTGTATTTGATAAAAAAAGAATGCAAAGTTTGCTTTAAACAAAACATCGAATATACATCATTTTTATTCACATCGAGCATATAAAATTTTTGCTTTGGTTTTACTATAGAATCGTCCATATTAAAACTCATATAAAATTCATTTGCTGCGGGGGAAAAATCATTGATTTTAAGATTTGAAAGTTTATCTTGCCAAGTTTGTGGCAATTCTTTTTTTATTTCATCAAAAGAGTATTTAACATTTTGTGAGATAGGCAAGCTCCCAATGCTTACATATCTCACCATAAAAATAAAAGCAATAACCAAAGTTAGACTTAAAAAGCCTAAAATACCATATAGGGTATATTTTTTCATTTTTTATTATGAAAGTTGATCTTTAATAATATCACCTAAAGTTACTTTGTCGTTATCATTGATTTCATTCAGTGCTTCTCTTTCTTTCATTCTTGCAAGACTTTTAACACTTAAGCGAATTCTATTTTTCTTTTCATCAATAAAAACAATCAAAGCCTCTATTGCATCTCCAACTTTTAAAGTTGAAAAATCAACATTCCCTAAGTCTTCTTTATGGATAAGCGCATCCACGCCTTCTTCTAGCTCAACAAAAACTCCAAAATCTTTAATATCTCTAATTTTACCAGAGATAATATCATTTACTTGATGTTTTTGTGCATAAACTTGCGCAGGACTTTTTTGCAGCTCTTTAACACTTAAAGAAATTTTTTGATTTTCTTTATCAAGTTTGATGATTTTTACTTCAATATTATCGCCAACTTTATAAATATCCTTACACTTATCATTTCTATTCCATGAAGCATCTTCATTGTGCAATAAACCTTCTAAGTTTGCGATTTTTACAAAAGCACCAAAATTAGTCACTGATGTAACGCAGCCTTTTACCACATCACCTACTTTATGTGTTTTCAAAAATTCATCAAAAGGTTTTGTAAGTAAATTTTTCAAAGAAACTCTTAATCTTCTTTCTTTTGCGTTGATTTCAATTACCTCTACATCAAGTTCTTGTCCTTCGCTGATGTAATCTTTTGGATTTTTAGCATTTTTATCCCAAGAAATTTCACTGATGTGTAAAAATCCTTCAATATCATTTCCTAAATCTACAAAAGCACCATAAGGCTCAATATTTGAAACTGTAACCTTGATAGTATCACCAACCTCTAAACCATCTTTGATTTCATCCCAAGGATCAGGCATAGCAAGTTTAATTGATAGTGATAAATGCTTTTTGTCTTTATCGTATTTGATTACTTTTACAGGCACTTTATCGCCTTCGTTATACAATGAGCTAGGATTTACCGGTCCTTTATAAGAAATTTCACTATAATGCACCAAACCATCAACACCACCTACATCAACAAACATACCATAAGTGGTAATCTTTTTCACTACACCTTCAATAACCTCATCTTGATTTAATACATTTGAAATGATTTCTTTACGTTTTTTTCTTTCCTCATCAACTATTTTTTTTCTAGAAACAACTATGCTTTGTGCCTCTTTGTCTATTTTTATGATTTTAACTTTAAATGTTTTATTGATGATATTGTTTGAATCTTTAAAGCTACTTTGTGATTTTGGCAAGAAAAACTCCACACCACTATCATCTACAGCTACAAAACCGCCTCTGTTTTTACCGATGATTTTTACATCAAATATTCTTTCATCATCTTGATAATTTTCGATAAATTCTTTTACTTTTTGTTTTCTCAAAGCTTTTTTATGAGAAAGTAAAGATCTGCCACCGCGAGAACCCACTATAGCAACTTCTAATGTATCACCTTCTTTAAAAATAAGTTCGCCATTTTCATTTTGAATTTCTTCTGTTGCCAAAATACCTTCTGATTTTTGCCCTACATTTATAAATACTTCATCACCTTTGATAGCAACGATTATGCCTTGTGTAGTTGCCTCCTCATCAGACTTAAAAGATTCTTCAAGCATTTGCTCAAAATCTTCTTCTATGATAATATCCTCTAGTCTGTTTTGAACTTTTTTGTTCACCTCGCTCATCGTGGTCCTTTGTTTTAAATTTTGATTCTTCATTATAGTATTGTTTTCTTTAAACTTAGTTAATTTTGGCGTATTCTTTGATTTTTTCTAAAACCAAATTAATCACCCACTCAGGTGTAGAAGCCCCTGCGCTAATGCCACACTTTTTCTTACCACTAAACCACTCTTCTTGGATTTCTTTTTCGTTTTCTATCAAATAACTATCTTCGCAGTAATTTTTAGCTATTAAAAAAAGTTGTTTGGTGTTAGCTGAATTTTTACCTCCAACTATTATCATCACATCGCTTTTTTTTGCAAGCTCATTAATCGCCTCTTGATTTTTAAAAGTTGCATCACATATGGTATTAAAAACACGCACCTCTTTAACCCTAAGCATTAAAAAATTTACAATCTCCATAAATTTTTCTATCTTCTTTGTTGTTTGAGATACCACAGCAACTTTTGAAGGTAGTTTTACATCAAGCAATTCTTTCTCATCAAGTACCACATAAGCTTTTGTACTTACATAACTTCTAACGCCTTTTACTTCAGGATGATTTTCATCGCCAAAAATCACCACTTCATAGCCTTCATTGCTCATTTGCTCACAAATTTTTTGCGGCTTAGTTACAAAAGGACATGTTGCATCAAAAATTTCTATATCTTTTTGCTTTAACTTTTCTAAATCTTGCTTTGTAATACCATGAGTTCTAATGATCGCCTTTTTTTCAGCACTTAATTCATTAATATCATTCAATGTTTTAACATTATAATTTTTCCATAATCTTGTGATTTCTTCATTATTATGAATCAAGGGTCCTATAGTAGCTGCATCTTTAATCTGTTCTGCTTTTTTTATCGCTCGTTTTACACCAAAACAAAAACCATAACTTTTTGCTAATTCAATCTCCAACTTTAGCTCCTATTTGTTTTAAAATTTCAATAAAATTTGGAAAAGAGGTTTTAATACACTCACAATCATCTACTTCCATGTTGCATTTTAATCCCAAAATCAAAAAACTCATTGCGATTCTATGATCTCCATAGCTTTTGATCTTAGCACATTTGGCTTCCCCGCCTTCTACCTCAAAACCATCTTCAAATTCTTTGGCATTTATGCCACATTTTTGTAAATTTAATACGATTGATTTGATTCTATCACTTTCTTTTACGCGCAATTCTTTAGCATTTTTTATAACACTTTTACCACTAGCACAAGCAAAAGCTATAGCTAAAGCTGGAATTTCATCAATCAACCACGCAATATTTTCATTTACACTTACTGCTTTTAAAGGTGCACTTTCAACACAAATTTCTCCGATACTTTCAAACTCATCATTATCAAGATAGTATGTGATTTTTGCACCCATTTTTTCTAAAATTTTAAAAGCTTCAATGCGCGTTTTATTCAATAAAACATTTTTCAAAACAACCCTTGAATGAGGTAAAATACAAGCTGCTAGTGCAAAATAAAATGCCGATGATGGATCATTTGGCACACATATTTCGAATGCTTTGAGTTTTGTTTTTAATGGTTGTATTTTTATAGAAGTTTTTTCTTGATTTAAATACTCAATACATGCACCCATTTTATTTAATATAATTTCACTGTGATTTCTTGAAAGTTCAATTTCTTTAAAATAGCTTTCTTTTTTTGCAAATAAAGCCGCTAAAATTAAAGCCGATTTTACCTGAGCTGAAGCAATATTGCTAGTAAAGTTAAATCCTTCTAACTTTGCTCCTTGAATCGCAATAGGTGCTAAATTTGCCTCATCTCTTCCAAAAATTTTAGCTCCTATATGTTTTAAAGGCTCACTTACTCTTTTCATTGGTCTTGCGTTTAGATACTCATCTCCACTTAAAATAAAAAATTCGCCCTCTATGGCACTTAAAATACCAATCAAAAGTCTCATAGCTGTACCTGAAT
Organism: Campylobacter sp. 2014D-0216; assembly: GCF_014931215.1. NCBI lineage: Bacteria > Pseudomonadati > Campylobacterota > Epsilonproteobacteria > Campylobacterales > Campylobacteraceae > Campylobacter > Campylobacter sp. 2014D-0216. Next base: position 1,237,934 of record NZ_CP063089.1, read on the forward strand.
TTCCACAATCTAAAATACAATTTGGAGACTTTATATACTGTGGCGCCCTAATGTAAACAAATTCCTCATCCATGCTAACTTCAGCACCCAAAGCTTGAATAATCGCCAAAGTATGCAAAGTATCTTGCGCTTTTAAGTAGTTTTTGATTTTACAAGTTCCTTGTGTAAGCAAAGAAAAGATAGCAAGGCGATGAGATATAGACTTATCAGAAGCTATATCTTCAAGCTTTGCTTCAAAAGAAGAAATGGAGTTTATTTTCATCGAAGTTTTAAACCATGCTCATCATCTAGAGCTTTGATAATTTTGTCAATATACTCAAGAACAATATTATCTTCTAAGGTTTTTTCAAAATCTCTAAACACCAAATTAATGGTTAAACTATAAAACTCACCTAAATTTTCATCTGTATACAAATCCACCACTCTAAAGCTTTCTAATCTTTCGATGTTTAATTTAACAATGGTTTGTTTGATTTTTTCATATTCAAAACCTTTAGGAATAACCACGCTTAAATCTCTACTCATAGATGGAAATTTGGAGTAAGCTTTGGCAATCTTAAAGTCTTGTTTTAAACTTTCTAAATCAAGTTCACATATATAAGTTTTTGCTAGATCTCTTTCATTTTCTACGCTTAAATGCACTCTACCTACAAAACCTATGCGTTTGCCATTTTTATAAACATTTGCTTGCTCATATGGACTTAAAAATACATATTCTGATTTTTGCAAACTATATTCGCCGATAATACTTTTTAATTCAGCTAAAAAAGTATAAAAATCCACCAAAACAGGTTTGGCTTTGTTTGCTATTTTAGCTTCTTCTTTGTAACCACTAAAAATCATCGCAAATTTAGTATGCTCATTTGAAAACTCATCAAAAACACTACCACATTCAAAAAGCTTAATTTTCTTTTTAGAATTTCTCAAATTAAAACTTGCAGCATTTAAAAGATGATTAATCAAAGTACTTCTTAGTGTATTTAATTCATTAGTAATTGGGTTGATTAATTTATTTTTTATACATTTAAAACCTAAGCGTGCCAATTCTTCTTCATTATCTAAAACATAATGAATACTTTCAAAATAACCATTATGACTAGCTTTTAATCTTAAATTTTTTATTTCTTGATAGTCAAAATACACTTGATTTAAACGATTTTTTTCTCTAAATTCTAAAGCTCTTGAAGGAATATTATCAATGCCAATAATCCTTACCACTTCTTCACTAATATCCGCAATATTCACGATATCACTGCGATGAAGTGGAATTTTGATATTAAATTGCTCATCATTAATCACACTAATTTCAAAGCCTAATTTTTTAAGAATTTTAACTAAAATATTTTTGTCTATAGGCATACCGATGATCTTATCAATCTCTGTACCAAAAATACCAATAACCTTTGCTTCGCACTCTTTAAAGATTTGCTGACTTCCTGAAAAAACACTCATAGCATTAATCTTCAAGCATTCATTAAATAAATACTCCATTCCCAATGAAAGCTTAGGTTCGCTGCCTCTTGAAGTGCGGTATATGGTATCGTTTTTCTTTTTATGAAAAGCTACTGCATTAGCTATGATTTGAGGTTGAGTGTAACTTGCTTCTATGATGATAATTTTACTCTCATTATTAATTTTATACTTATCTTCTTGTTCTATCCCTGCTAAAGCAATCAGCTCATCTTTATAATAAATTCCGTATTCACCATGCTCTTGAGTTTTTACTTCTAGTGTAATTTTCTCATCAACATGACAATCTTGACAAAGCTTATGAAAATCATAAGCACAAAAAACCACACCGCTTGCATGTGTTGCATATGCTAAAAGATTTTCAATATGGTTGTTTTTATAAGCCTCGATCAATGCAAGACGAATTCCTATTGTAATGTTTAGTTTAAATTCTCCCTTGATTTCTAATGCTCTATATGCGAAAAAACCTTCCACATCGCTTTGGTTTTTAACACTAAGTATTCTTCCTATACCTACGCTATTTTCGCCTTCTTTCAAAGGACTTAATTCTTTTAAATTTAGATCTAATGCCGCACTTAGATCCCTAGCAACACCATACAAACTCAAGCAATCTCCACGATTTGGCGTAAGTTCTATTTCAATTATTTCATCATTGAAAAGTTCATAGGTATTTAAAGCTTTTCCTAAAACTAACTCTCCCATGCTTTCATCTAAAACCATAATACCATCATTGCTTTTACCAAAACCAAGTTCACTAGAAGAGCAAATCATACCCATTGATTCAACTCCTCTAAGTTTTGCGGGTTTGATTTCGAGTCCACCAGGAAGTACCGCACCTACCAAAGATACAGCAACAAACTGATCTTTATCAACATTCTTAGCTCCGCAAACAATTTGCAAAACTTCACTTCCAACATCCACTTTACAGATATTTAATTTATCGGAATTTTCATGTTTAACTTTTTCTAAAACCTTACCCACTACAACTTTTTCAGGAGCTTTCACACTTTTAAAGCTATCAACTTCTAATCCTATAGAATTTAAAGTATTTATTATAGTTTGTGTTGATATCTCACTTAAATCAATCCATTCACTTAACCAATTTCTACTAATAATCATCTAAATTGCTCCAATAATCTTAAATCACCTTCAAACATAGAACGCAAATCAGGAATTTTATGTAAAAGCATAGCAAATCGCTCTACCCCTAAACCAAAAGCATAACCGCTTACATTTTTATAACCTACAAATTTATAAACATTAGGATCTACTACACCGCATCCTAGGACTTCAAGCCACCCTGTGTGTTTACAAACTCTACATCCACAACCCTTGCAAAACACACAAGAAATATCTACTTCAGCAGATGGTTCTGTAAAAGGAAAAAAGCTCGGTCTAAAACGCACCTTTACATCGCCAAACATATGTTTTAAAAAATGCTCAAGCATATCTTTTAAATTTGCAAAATTAACTTTATCTCCCTCTTCTACAACAAGTCCTTCAACCTGATGAAACATTGGTGTATGAGTGATATCAAAATCTCTTCTAAAAACCGCTCCTGGTGCTATCATTCTAATAGGTGGTTGTTGTGCTAGCATCGTTCTAATTTGCACTGGAGAAGTTTGCGATCTAAGCAAAGTTTTGTTTTCAAAATAAAAAGTATCTTGCATATCTCTTGCAGGGTGATTTTGAGGTAAATTCAATGCTTCAAAATTATGAAAATCATCTTCAATCAAAGGCCCTTTTTCTATGCTGAAATTTAAAGCCGTAAAATATTCTATGATTTTATCCATGGTTTGCATGATTGGGTGTAAAGCACCTGCATTTGAAGTCTCATCAAAAAAACTAAAATCCTGTACATCTTGTTTCATTTTTTCATTTAAAGCTTTTTCTTCTAATTCTTTTAATTTTACTTGGTAAGCTTCGTTAAATTCATCTCTTGCTTTATTTAAGCCATTAGCAAATTCTTTCTTTTCTTCACCTTGCAAATCCTTTAACTTTACAAATTCCAAAGTCAAGATACCTTTTTTACCTAAAACACTTACTTTTATATTTTCAAGTTCTGCTAAAGTATTTGCAGAAGCAATTTTACTTATCATATCTTGCAATTTTAGCTCCAACTAAATTTTTTTTAAACATTCTAATGTAAAATTATTTAAAATTAGCAAAAATGATAAAAAAAGGATCGTTAAATGAGAGAAAAAACTGTATTTGAACTTATCGTAGAAGGAAAAATTCCTGCCAATAAAGTTTTAGAAAGTGAAAAGTTTTTGGCTTTTCATGATATCAACCCCAAAGCACCTATTCATATTTTAATCATTCCAAAGGAGCATTTTGAAAATTTTCAAGCATTAAGACCTGAATTAATGGGAGAAATGACACAATTTATCCAAGAATTAGCTACCCTCTTAGGACTAGACAAAAGCGGATATAGATTAATCACTAATTGTGGTAAAAATAGCGGGCAAGAAGTATTCCATTTGCATTTTCACATGCTAGGCGGATTTGAGCTTCCAAAAAACAAAGAAGCTCAAATCAACCCTGAATCTTTATTCTAAAAAGAGTCAAACTCTTTTTAGATCATAGGACCAGCTAGCTTAAACTCTGCTCCTTCTTTGACATCTTCATAGCGTTTGAAATTTTCTATAAACATTTTTGCAAGCTTTAATTTTGTCTCTTCATAAGCTTTTTTATCTTCCCAAGTATTAACAGGATTAAGTAGCTTGCTTTCTACACCTGCTAATTCTTTTGGAACTGCAAGATTAAATAAATCATAATTTTCAAATTCACATTGTTGAATACTACCATCTAAAATCGCATTAATACAAGCTCTTGTTGCTTTAATACTCATTCTCTTACCTATGCCATAAGCTCCACCGCTCCAACCAGTATTTACTAAATAAACATTAACATTATACTTGCTGATTTTTTCACCTAAAAGTTTTGCATAAACAGTTGGGTGTAATGGCAAAAATACCTCGCCAAAACAAGCTGAAAAAGTCGCAACTGGTTCAGTGATACCTCTTTCAGTTCCTGCAACTTTGGCAGTATAACCGCTTAAGAAATAATACATCGCTTGTTCTTTGTTTAATTTACTAACTGGAGGTAAAACACCAAAAGCATCAGCTGAAAGAAAAATGATATTGTTTGGATGTCCTGCGCTAAGGCTTGGTTCATGATTTAAAATGTGCTCTATCGGATAAGAAACTCTAGTATTTTCAGTCTTTGATCCATCATTAAAATCAACACTTAAATCATCTCTTAAAACTACATTTTCCAAAAGTGCATTTTGTTTGATTGCTCCATAAATTTCTGGCTCACTTTGAGGATCAAGGTTAATACATTTTGCATAACAACCTCCTTCAAAATTAAACACACCCTCATCATCCCAACCATGCTCATCATCTCCGATTAGTTTTCTTTTTGGATCAGTTGAAAGTGTAGTTTTGCCTGTACCACTAAGTCCAAAGAAAAGCGCTACATCGCCTTTTTCCCCAACATTAGCACTACAATGCATAGGAAGCTTGTTTTCTAGTGGCAACCAGTAATTCATCATAGAAAAAATTCCTTTTTTCATTTCTCCACCATACCAAGTTCCACCAATTACTGCGATATTTTTTTCTATATTAAATATCACAAAAACCTCTGAATTTAAACCATCTTTTTCATAGTCTTCATTCACGCATTTACATGCATTATATACTACAAAATCAGGTTCAAATTCTGCAAGTTCTTCTTCTTTTGGACGAATAAACATATTTTTTACAAAATGTGCTTGCCAAGCGATCTGTGTTACAAAACGCACAGCTTTACGGCTTTTCAAAGAAGCACCGCAAAATGCATCTTGAATATAGATATCGCTGTTGCTAAGTTGTTTTTTTGCTTTTGCTAAAAGCTTTTCAAATAACTCTTCGCTAATAGGTTGATTAATCTTACCCCAAGCAATATATTTTTGTGAAGGATCTTGCTTTACAAAATATTTATCCTTAGGACTTCTTCCGGTAAAAATTCCAGTATCCACACTAAAGGTACCATTTTTAGTACAAACACCTTCTTGGTTGTTTTTTTCATGCTTTAAAAGCTCATCGTAGCTGATGTTATGAAAAATTTGCCCAATATTTTCTAAACCTAATTTTTCTAAACCTTTCATTTTGCCTCCTTATTTATAAGTCATCAAAGCTTGACCTTCGCTCACACTTTCACCTGCATTTACTAAAATTTCTGCGATCTCCCCATCTTTTCCTGCAGTAATTTCAATTTCCATCTTCATTGCTTCAAGGACTGCTACTACTTGACCAACCTTAACAGTATCATTTTCTTTTGCTAGTATTTTAAAAACATTTGCATTCATACTTGCAACGATTGCATTAGCATTGTCATTTACTTGTGTTTTTTTCACTTCTGCCTTATCTGTATTTACTTTTACAGCACTTTTAACATTTACATCTCTATCAAAACCTGGACTTACCTCAACATGGTATTTGTTGCCATTAACAGAAACAGTGAATTGATTTTCATTAATAACACTTGGTTTTAGTTTGTTATTTTTTCTAACATTTACTTTCGCCTCACCTTTTAAGAAGGCAATTCCCTTTTCTTTGCAAGCTGCAACAATAAAAATATTTTCCTCGCTTGTTTCTAAATTTTCTTTTTCTAAAATATTTTTAATATATGCTATGCTTTTACTCTCATCAGCATCAGCGATATCTGTAGCCAATTTTGTTGTAGGCTCTAATTTTAACTGCTCGCTTGCAAGTTTAATCACTTCAGCATCTGGAGCAACAGGAGTTTTACCAAAATAACCTAAAACCATTTTTCCATATCCTTCTGCGATTTTCTTCCAAGGACCAAACATAACATTATTAAAAGCTTGCTGAAAATAAAACTGCGACACAGGAGTAACCGAAGTACCATATCCACCTTTTTCCACTACTTCTTGCATTGCCTTGATCACTTGCGGGAATTTGTCTAAGATATTATTATCTCTCATCATTTGAGTATTGGCAGTTAATGCTCCACCTGGCATAGGAGAAAAAGGTATTAAAGGATTAACTGCTGTTGCTTCTGGTGGTAAAAAATAATCTTTCAAGCAATCTTTTAACACATCTTCATATTTTAAAATTTTCTCCTCATCTAAACCAAGATCAAAATTACTACCTTTTAATGCATGTAGCATGGTTAAGATATCTGGCTGAGAAGTACCACCACTCACTGGCGCAGCTGCTAAATCTATCCCATCAGCACCTGCTTCTAAGGCTGCTAAATAACATGCCACGCTTACCCCTGCTGTTTCGTGAGTATGTAATCTTATATGTGTATTTTCAGGCAAGTTTTTTCTAGCCATTTTTATAACTTCATAAATTTTATTTGGATTAGAGGTGCCACTTGCATCTTTAAAACATATACTATCAAAAGGAATTTGAGCTTGTAAAATTTCTTTTAAGATTTTCTCATAAAAAGGTACATCATGTGCGCCTTTGCATTTAGGAGGAAGATCCATCAGTGTGATAGTAATTTCATGTTTTAAACCATGTTTAACTATACATTCTCCGCTAAATTTTAGATTATTTACATCATTTAATGCATCAAAATTTCTTATAGTAGTTGTGCCATGTTTTGCAAACATCTTTGCATGCAAGTCAATAATTTCCTTGCTACCTGTATCTAGCGCTACGGTATTTACACCCCTTGCAAGAGTTTGTAAATTTGCATCTTTTCCAACAATGGCTCTAAATTTATCCATCATTTCAAAAGCATTTTCATTTAAATAAAAAAATAAACTCTGAAATCTAGCTCCACCACCAAATTCAAAATGCGTAATTCCTGCTTCTTTGGCCGCTTCTAAAGCAGGAAAAAAGTCATTCATTAAAACTCTAGCGCCATAAACAGATTGAAAACCATCTCTAAAAGTGGTATCCATCACATCGATTAATTTTTTAGCCATAACATTTCCTTTTTTTTACTCCATACAATTATAACTTTACTTTCTTAAAAAACAAATTTATAAAATTTGGTTTAACATAATGATAATAATTGATAAAGGAGCAATAAATCTTAACAAGAAATACCACACTTCAAAAACCCTTCGACTCATAAATTTAGAAAATAAGTGATATATTTTTTCTTTATCCATAAAAAAGCCAACAAAGATAGCACTTGCAATCACGCCCAAAGGTAGCATAAAATTAGATGTTAACTTATCTAAAATATCAAAAAAGCTCAATCCAAAAAAGCTAAAACTAGCTCCATAGCTTGCACTAAAAGATAAAATACAACTCATTCCTAAAACAAAAACCACCAAACCTATAAAAATCAAGGCTTTCTTTCTTGAAATTTGATACTCATTTACAAGATAAAAAGTAAAAGGTTCTATCATGGAAACAGCCGAGGTAATTCCTGCAAAAAATAAAGCCAAGAAAAAATAAAAAGCCAAAAAATGTCCCAAAACACTGTCTAAATTGGAAAACAGTGTTGTTAGAGAAATAAAAACTAAGCCCGCACCTTCTGCTGGATTGGCATTAAATTTAAATATAAAAGTAAACACAATAAGCCCCATCATCAAGCCAATGAGAATATTTAAAAGCACAATCACCATTGAACTTGTGATCAAATTAGTATCATCTTTTAATGACGCCGCATAAGTTGTAATGCAACCTATACCCAAACACAAGGTAAAAAATGCAAGTCCTAATGCTGTCAATACTGAATTTAAACTTAATTTACTAAAATCAGGATAAAACAAATACACAAATGCTTCTTTAAAACCATCTTGAAAAAAACAATATACTAGCATCAAAATAAGCATGATAAATAAACTTGGCATAATCCAAATATTTAATTTTTCTATACCACTTTTTACCCCTCTTGAAACCACAAATAAAGTAAGAAAAAACGCAATAAGAAAATACACACTACTTTCTAAGATGCTATTTTGTATCAAATTACCAAACAAAGCACTCGCTTCTTGAGTATTACTAGGTAAATAATAAACTGAAGTAACCATATACTTTAAAACCCAACCCATGATCACTAAATAAAACGAAAGTACAAAAATTCCGCCAAGCATAAAAAATCCCGCGAATTTCCACTTATGAGCGTATTTGGTTGCTAGGCTTTTATAGGCATTTACAGGATCACTTTGACTTAATCTTCCCATGGCAATTTCAGCCAAAAACACGCAAAATCCCACACTAATTGTTAAAAGCAAATACAAAAGCACAAATGCAAAACCACCATTTTGCCCTACTAAGGTTGGAAATTTCCAAGCATTTCCAAGTCCTATAGCTCCACCTGCTACGGCTAAAATAAAGCCGATTTTAGAAAATTTATCATTCATTTTAACGCCTTAGAATAAAAGCTGTCTAGCCATGATTAAAATCACTGCTAAAGGAGAAATATATCTTAAAAAGATATACCACACTTCAAAACACACACCGCGCATAAAAGGCTGAAATAATTTTTGCAAAGCTTCTTTTTTAATCACAAATCCCACAAAAAATGCAGTAATCAATGCAGAAATTGGCATGAGTAAATTTTGTATGAAAAAGTCTAAAATATCAAAAAAACTTTTTCCAAAGAAATTTAAACTTGGTGCACTTACATGATAAAAAGAAAGTATAGACAAACTTCCAAGAAAATACACTATCACACCTACAAAAACCAAAGCTTTCTTTCTTGAAATTTGATAACGGTTTATTAGATAAAAAGTGAAAGGCTCTATCATAGAAATAGCCGAGGTGATTCCTGCAAAAAATAACGCAATAAAAAAGGCTATGGCTAAAATATTTCCTAAAAATCCCAACTTTGCAAAAAGCGTAGTTAATGATATGAAAATAAGCCCTGGTCCCTGTTGAGTTGGATCAGCACCAAATTCAAAAATAAAAGTAAACACAATAAGCCCCATCATCAAACCAATGATGGTGTTGATAATAATGATATTAAAAGCACTACTAATAAAATTTGTCTTATCAGGCAAGCTTGCCGCATAAGTTAAAATCACACATACCCCTAAAGACATGCTAAAAAATGCAAGACCTAGCGCATCTAATATGGAATCAACACTTAATTTAGAAAAATCAGGCACAAATAAAAATTCACTTGCCTTAGAAAAACCATCCATACTAAAAGAGTAACCAAGCATTAAAATTAACAAAATAAATAAACTTGGCATCATCCAAACATTCAGTTTTTCTATACCACTCTTAACACCTTTTGAAACTACATAAAAAATCACTGCAAAAACAAAAGTAAAACATACAAATTGCGATACCACATCTTGATTTAGTAAGTTTTCAAAAGCCACACCTGCTTCACTAGTATTTTTTGGAAGTTCAAAAAAACCAAGATAAGCATACTTGGCTATCCAACCTATCACCACGCTATAAAAAGACACTAAAATGATTGCACCTAACATAAAAAAACCCGCATAAGACCATGCCTTTTTATGCTTTGGCGCTAAAGTATGATAAGCATTAACCGGATCTTTTTCACTTAGTTTACCAATGCTTAGCTCTGCTAAAAAAATCACAAAAGCTACTAATAAGGTTAAAAGCAAATACACAAAAACAAAAGCCGATCCACCATTATTACCAACTAAAGTTGGAAATTTCCAAGCATTTCCTAGCCCCACAGCAGATCCTGCTACGGCTAAAATAAAGCCTATTTTAGAAAATTTTTCATTCATCTTTTAACCTTAAAAAAATAATTGTTTTACCATGATTAAAATCACAGCTAAAGGAGAAATGTATCTCACAAAAAAATACCAACATTCAAAAAATATACCTTTCATATATGGGTAAAACAGTGTTTGTAAGACTTCTTTTTTAAGTACAAATCCTACAAATATAGCACCAAACAATCCACCTAAAGGCATCATTAAATTAGAAGCGATAAAATCTAAGATATCAAAGAAAGTTTTTCCAAAAATTTCTAATGAGTCTTTACTCCATTCAATATTCGATAATATACACAAACTACCCAAAATGTAAACAACAAAAGCAATAAAAATCAAAGCTTTTTTTCTTGTAAAATTATAAGAATTAATCAAATAAAAAGCCAAAGGCTCTATCATAGAAACCGCCGAAGTAACACCTGCAAAAAACAATGCAACAAAAAATGCTATGGCTAAAATATTTCCTAAAGGTAAAAAACTTATAGGATCTATATTAGAAAATAAACTCATCAAGGACACAAAGATCAAACCAGGGCCTTGCTGTGATGGATTGCCATTAAATTCAAATATGAAAGTAAATACGATAAGCCCCATCATTAAACCAATGATGATATTAATGATAATAATATTAATCGTGCTACTAATAAAATTTGTCTTATCAGGTAAGCTTGCTGAATAAGTTATAATCGAACCCACACCTATAGATAAAGAAAAACAAGCAAGTCCTAAAGCACTTAAAAAAGCACCAACCCCAAGTTTAGAAAAATCAGGCACAAATAAAAATTCACTTGCCTTAGAAAAACCATCCATACTAAAAGAATAACCGAGCATTAAAATTAACAAAATAAATAAACTTGGCATCATCCAAACATTCAGCTTTTCTATACCACTCTTAACACCTTTTGAAACTACATAAAAAATCACCGCAAAAACAAAAGTAAAACATACAAATTGCGATACCACATCTTGATTTAGTAAGTTTTCAAAAACAGCTCCACTTTCTTCTATAGTTTTAGGCAAAGAAAAAAATCCAAAATAAGCATATTTAACAATCCAACCTATAATTACACTATAAAAAGAAACAATCAAAATAGCACCAATTAAAGAAAAACCAACTATCGACCACGCTCTTTTATGTTTTGGTGCTAGAGTATAATAAGCATTAACCGGGTCTTTTTCACTTAGTTTACCAATGCTTAGCTCTGCTAAAAAAATCACAAAACCAACAGCCAAAGTTAAAACTAAATATAAAAGCACAAATGCTGAACCACCATTTTGTCCTACTAAGGTTGGAAATTTCCAAGCATTTCCTAATCCCACAGCAGATCCTGCCACAGCTAAAATAAAGCCTATTTTAGAAAATTTTTCATTCATAAAGATAACCTTAAATTTTATAAAACTATAAAAGTGCTTAATGTAGCCAAAAAAAACTTTAATTTGTTTTAAAATAGATACAATAATATAAATTTCAATAATTTTAAAGCTAAAATGGAGTATAATCACGCTTTTAAAATCTCGAGTAGGGATACGCAAGCCGAAAGGATTTAAAATTATTTTTAAGGAAAAATCATGAAAAAAATCGTTTTTTTAATGTTAGCTTTAAGCGGTTTTGCATTTGCAGCTGAAGGTTCTATGAACCAATGGTTGGCTTCATTTTCTATCTTAGCAGCAGGTCTAGGACTTGGTGTTGCAGCACTAGGTGGAGCGATCGGTATGGGTAACACTGCAGCAGCAACTATCGCAGGTACTGCTAGAAACCCAGGTCTTGGCGGAAAATTAATGACAACTATGTTTATTGCTTTAGCGATGATCGAAGCTCAAGTTATTTATGCACTTGTTATCGCGCTTATCGCTCTTTATGCTAACCCATTCCAAGCATTGGTAGCAGCTTAATACTTTCAAAGCCCTATTTGGGCTTTTTGCGGTTATGGTGGAACTGGTAGACACGCCATCTTGAGGGGGTGGTGCGCTCAGCGTGTGCGAGTTCAAATCTCGCTAACCGCACCATATTTTAAGGAACACTCAAAACAAAATGACTTTTTATCTTTTAATCAGCGCATTAGCTTTTTTAGTTCTTTTCTTTGCTATAAAAAACTACACACTAAAACTTGATGAGAAAAAATTACTTGAACCTATTAAAAGCGATATTTATCCTGAATTTTGCGATCAAATCAATGAAGAGATCAGAAAGATCAAAAATAACCTACTATACAATCATTTTCAACTTATTGATGAGAATACCAAAGATCAATTTTTGGAAAATCTAAGTGATATGAGCAGAAAACTTAACCATATTCAGACTATGAATTTAAGCAAAAAAGATAGCATCTTATGGGAGGAAACACTTTTTGATTTTTTAAAAGAACTAGAAAGCATCAATGAAAAATATCTTCAAAACGCTGAACAAATCAACGAAACTACAAGAATAACACTTCAAGATAAATTTTCTAATTTAACAAAAAGCTAATATATACCAATAATTTATTGTAAATTACGTTATATAATGGTATTAGATAATACTATGTAAGAAAGGACTTGCAATTATGTTTACAAACAAGAAAAAATTTAATGAGCAAATTGCACAACTAGAGCATTCAAATCAAGCTTTTCAAGATATACTTAATGCAATAAGCAAAACAATGGCAATGATAGAATTCCAAACAGATGGAACCATCATCAAAGCAAATGAAAATTTTTTAAAGACAATGAATTACTCTTTAGATGAAATCAAAGGAAAACATCATAGTATGTTTTGCTTACCTGAAGTTGTAAAATCTCAACGCTATAGTGATTTTTGGAAAGATTTAAAAAACGGAAAATCAAGAAATGGTCTTTTTAGACGTATTGCAAAAGGCGGTAAAGATATTTACCTTGAAGCAAACTATCTGCCTATTTTAAATCAAAACAACGAAGTTTACAAAGTAATTAAATTTGCTAACGATATCACACAAAGACATTATGAAATGTTAGATTTAAAAAATACCATTGATGCTGCTAACCGCTCTATGGCTATTATTGAATTTAATCCTTATGGTGAAATTTTAAACGCAAATGACAATTTTACTCAAACCATGGGTTATTCACTAAGTGAAATCAAAGGAAAACACCATAGTATGTTCTGTGAAGAAAAATTTAGAAATTCAAAAGAATATACCATCTTCTGGGAGGAACTAAGAAGTGGAAAATTCCAGTCTGGAAAATTTATACGCTATGGTAAAAATAATAAACTTATCCACCTAGAAGCAAGTTATAATCCTATCAAAAACGATGATGGGGAAATCTATAAAGTCATCAAATTTGCAACAGATATCACCGAGCAAGTAGTAAGAGATGAAGAAAAACTCAAACTTATCAGTGAACTTGCTGATCAAAATGACAACCTAACTCAAGAAGGCGATAGTGTAATAGAAAACACTGTTCAAAATATTCAAAATATTGCTGACATGATGAATAATAGTAGTAATTTGGTTTCATCTTTAAATGAGCAATCAGAAGAAATTAAAAATATCATTCAAACTATTAGTGATATTGCAGATCAAACCAATTTACTTGCATTAAATGCTGCTATAGAAGCTGCTAGAGCAGGAGAACATGGCAGGGGCTTTGCTGTGGTTGCAGATGAAGTTAGAAATCTAGCTGAAAGAACTGGACATTCAGTTAGTGAAATCACCACTACAATTAATTCAATCAGAAATGTAACCGCTGAAGTAGTACAAAGCATTAAAGATGGATTAAGCGGAGTAAATCAAAGCGTAGATTTAGCTAAAGAAGCTAGAGAATGCATGGAAAAAATTAGAAATAGCTCTGCTCAAGTAGCCCAAGCTATGCAAAATAAATAAAAGTTTTTAGCTTAAACGCTAAAAACTTTTCCGCCGATAAAACTTTTTTCTACTCTACCTTGCAAAATATCATTTTGATACAAACCTTCACCCTTAAAGGAAACACTTTCATCAAATACAACTAAATCTGCATCATATCCTACTGCTATCTTACCTTTATTTAAACCTAAAAATTGTGCTTGATGATAGCTTGCTAGATCACAAAGCTCTTTCCATGATAAAATATTTGTCCTTACCAAATAACTATAACACAAACTCATATATACAGCTATAGCGTCCACTCCAAAATCTGCTTCATCAAACGCCAAATCTTTTTTAGTTCTAGGAGTATGCAATGAAGTTAAAAAGGTAATTTTTCCATCTTGAAGCATTTTTATAAGACATGAAAGTTCATTTTTCGATCTTAAAGGTGGTAAAATTTTTGCTTGTGTATTAAAACACTCGCTTGCGTTTTCATCTTTAGCTAAATGATGAATGGAAATTTCACTTTGATGATCTTTCAAAAGCTCAAAAGATTTCACAACACCTAATGCACTAAAACAAGCATTGTTTTGATAAAAATCTACCAATTCTTTCATTTTTGCAACTTCACTTGTTTCGGCTATATCACTAATCCCTATTAATCCAAGCTCAAAACTCATTTGGCTATCATTCATTACACCATGATCATCAAAATTTTCGTCAAAGCATTTTAAAAAAACCGGCACTTCTTTCATATGCGCATACTGCATGCTTTGTCTTAAAAAATTTGCTCCTAATGTACTTGAAACCTCCAAAGCCTTTGCGCCCATATCAACCAAGGTAGCAATATTTTTCATTTTAGCTTCTTTATCTAACACATTAACACTAGGTAAGATATTTACATCGAGTGATTGCAATTTGTCAAAATAAAGTGCATATCCTTGAAGATTTGCTTCCATACTATCTTTTAAAACAATAGTCCCAACTCCGCCTTTTAAACATGCTTTTTCTAATTCATATAGTTTTGTAATACTGAATTCATTATCAAGCAAGGCAACATTTAAATCAATCAAAGAAGGCAAAAGTGTTTTACCTTCAGCATCGATCATTTGCTCATCGCCATTCAAATTTTGTTCAATTTGAGTGATTTTGCCATTTTCTATTTTAAGATCCAATTCTTGTTCGCCGTATATTTTTGCATTTTTGATAATCATTGTGCTTCCTCCTTAGATGCCATTAGGTCTTTTAAAGACTCCCAAGCATTTTTACCTTCTAGCATTAAAACCACCTCATTGACAATTGGAGTATAAATTTGGTGTTGCTTAGCTAAAGAATGAATTGCATAAGCAGTTTGTACTCCTTCAGCTACCTCACCAAGTTCTTTTAAAATCAAATCAATTGTTTTGTTTTTAGCTAAATTAAACCCTACTCTGTAATTTCTTGATAAATTACTTGAAGCAGTTAAAAACAAATCTCCTGCACCACTAAGCCCTAAAAATGTTTCTTCTTTAGCATTAAAAAACTGTCCAAAACGGTGCATTTCTACCAAACCTCTTGACACCAAAGAAGCTCTTGCGTTATTGCCCAAATTTAAGCCATCACAAACTCCGCTTGCAATTGCTAAAACATTTTTATAAGCTCCACAAATTTCAGCACCTTTGACATCAAAACTTGTATAGGTTTTAATATAAGCTGGAAAAAAGCTTGCAAACTGATTACAAAGCTCTTGATTTTTACCACTAAGCACTAAAGCACAAGGTTTTTTTTCTAAAACTTCACTCGCAAATGATGGCCCACTTAAAAAACAAAGCCTATCACTACCCACAAATTCAGAAAAAACCTCATCCATAAATTTTAAGCTTTTACAGTCAATACCCTTAGAAGCAACTAGAATTTTTTGACCTAAATCCTGAAAGTGATTTTTTAGCCACTCATGTATTCCTTGTGCATATAAAGCAAAAACCAAACACTCACTCTCCATGGCCTTTTGCGTGTTGACAAAATAAGGAAGATTCTTCTCATGAAATGAAGTAATCACACATTCATTTTTAACACTCAATGCATCATATAAAGCACTTCCCCATTTTCCTGCGCCAACAACTGCTATTTTCATTTTAACCAAGTTTTACTTTTAAGATTTCATTCACTTTAGCAGGGTTAAATGCACCCTTACCTGCTTTCATCGCCTGACCAACAAAGAAGCCAAAAAGTTTATCTTTACCACTTTTATACTCAGCGACCTTATCTTCATTACTTGCTAAAATTTCATCAATGATCTTTTCAATCGCACCATCATCACTCACTTGTTTTAAACCAAGCTTGTCAATAGCTTCATCGATTTCAACTTCTGTATTTTCAAACACATAAGCTAAGATATCTTTACCCGCTTTAGCACTGATTACACCCTCTTCTATACGCTTGATCAAAATAGCTAATTTTTCTTGTTTTATAGGCGAGTTTTCTATAGTCAATTCGCCTTTTAAAAGCCCCATTAGTTCAGTTGTAAGCCAAGTAACACATAATTTTGGATTTAATTTTTGATCAATTAAATACTCAAAATATCTACAAAGCTCCAACGAAGATACAATCACTTCACTATCACTTTCTTTAATACCTAATTCACTTGTAAATCTAGCTTTTTTTTCATCAGGAAGTTCTGGTATATCTTGATTTAACATGTCATCTTCTAAGATAACTGGCAAAAGATCAGGATCAGGGAAATATCTATACTCTGCTGAATCTTCTTTACCTCTCATGCTTCTAGTTACTAAATTAACCGTATCAAATAATCTTGTTTCCTGTACAACCTCTTGTTCATATTTTCCATCCTCCCACGCTTCACTTTGGCGTTTTACTTCATATTCAATTGCTTTTTGGATAAAACGGAAGGAATTTAAATTTTTAATTTCAACTCTAGTGTAAAGTTTATCATCTCCTTTTGGACGAATACTTACATTTGCATCACATCGAAAACTACCCTCTTGCATATTTGCATCTGAAATATCTAAAAATCTTATAATAGAATGTAGTTTTTTTAAGTAAGCCACCGCCTCATCAGAACTTCTAAGTTCAGGCTCACTAACAATTTCAAGCAAAGGTGTTCCCGCTCTATTTAAATCAACTTTTGAAAAATTATTCTCGTGTATATTTTTTCCCGCATCTTCTTCTAAATGCGCTCTTGTGATACCTATGCGCTTATTTTCTCCATTTACATTGATCAATAACTCACCATTTTCCACTATAGGTATGTCAAATTGTGAAATTTGATAAGCTTTTGGCAAGTCAGGATAAAAATAATTTTTTCTATTAAAAATACTTTTTTTGTTGATTGTTGCATTAACTGCTTTGCCAAATGCAATAGCCTTTTTTACTGCTTCTTGATTTAACACAGGCAAAGCACCTGGTAAAGCTAAACATGTCGGACATACATTTGTATTTGATTTTTCTCCAAAAGAAGTTGCACATGAGCAAAAGATTTTTGTTTTTGTATTTAATTGTGCATGAACTTCAAGTCCTATAACAACTTCAAACATTAAATTTTTCCTTAATTTTTTTATTTATTTTAGCGTTTTTTATTTCAAAAAGAGTTTAAAAAAGAATAAAAGAAGTATACAAAAAATGAAAAAGCAAAATTATTTTGCTTTTTCATATATTAATGATGTTCATCAACTACAGTGGCGCCCGCAAGATAAACGTAAGTTAAAATCATAAAAATAAATGATTGCAAAAATGCCATAAAAGTAAGCAACATGTAAGCTGGCAATGGCGCAACCCAAGGTACAAGAGCTAAAATAACTGCTAAGAATAAATCATCTCCTTTGATATTACCAAACAAACGGAATGATAATGAAATAACTCTTGAAAAGTGGGAAACAACCTCAATAGGAAACATTAAAGGTGCTAAAATTTTTACAGGCCCCATAAAGTGAGCAAAATATTTAAAAAATCCTTGCGCTCTAATTCCTTCAAAGTGATAATACACAAATACAATAATCGCCAAAGAAGCACTAAAATTCAAACTAGCACTTGGAGCTTCAAAACCTGGTATAATCCCGATGATATTGCTAAAAAATACGATAAAACCTATGGTTGCAACTAATGGCAAATACTTTCTCGCAGCTTCATCGCTACCCATGGTGTCTCTACCCATACTTAAAATACCTTCCATATAGGCTTCAGCTAAATTTTGACTTCCTCTTGGAACAATTTGCATAGATCTTGTAGCAAGTTTTGCTAAAACCAAAGAAATCACAACTACTATAGCCAAATGAAAAAAGTAAGCAAAAGTGTGACTAGAATCTATAAAAGAACTAAATAAAAATAAATCCTTCATTAAAAATCCTTAGCAGAATAATTATTTCAAAGCTAATATTATAAAAAAAAATTGCTTATATTTTAATGAAAATTCATTTTATTCGCACAAAAATATCCACCCAAAATCGCACCCGTAAAACCGCCTCCAGGAAAAATAAAAGAATTTGCAAAATACAAATTTTCTATGCTTTTACTTTTATAATGCAGTCTATTTTTAGCACCTTCTTGATCTTGCGAAAAACCATAAATCGTGCCTTTATAAGCTTTAGTATATCTTTGTATAGTTTTTGGAGTAGCTAATTCTTTGTGGATTAGATGCGAACTTAAATTTGGAAAAATTTCATCTAATCTTTGAATAATAGAATTCAACACCTCTTCTTTTTTATTTTTATAAGTTTCTTTATCAAGATCCCATTCATCATAATTTGAACTAAAAGCCACAACACCTATATAGTATTTTTCTGATAAACCACTATCTATTTTAGAATAATTAATAAATGCCATTGGTCTTTGCTTAAAGTGAAGTGCTAGGATGTTGGTATTTTCATAAGAGCTATTTAAAAATTCCTCATCAAAAATAAAATTACAATAATCCATGTTTTTATAAATTTCAGAAATATTCTTATCATAAATAAAATAAGCGCTTACCAAAGAGCTAGCGCGTTTTTTAGATTCAATTGCTTTGATTTCATGGTCTAAGTTTAAATCTTTCAATAAATCTTTATAAACAATCAAAGGATCGCAATTTGCAATAATTTTTTGCGCATAAACCGTGTGAGTTTCATTTTTATGAGTATATTCTACTCCACATGCCTTATGATCTTGCGTGAGTATTTTTACCACTTCAGCCTTGGCTAAAACCTGCCCTTGATTTTCTTTGATAACTTCAGCTAAAGCATCACTTAAAGCCTGAGAACCGCCTTTAATATAAACCCCACCATCATAATAGTGCTTTTGCGCAATAGCATGATAAGAAAAGATAAATTCTTTACTATCATGATGATAATAACTCAAATTTGCATTCAGGATCTTTTTTAACTTGTCATTTTTAATATATGCATTTAAAACATCATATACTTTTTTATTTAAAATTTGGTTTTTTAAAAATATCCAAGAAGTTGTAAAAAGAAATAATAACAACTCATTTAGCTTTAAATCCCAAGGAAATCTTCGAATGGCATAAGCTTGCATCTTTATAGCTTTAAAATACTTATCAATACCTTTGTGTTCTTGTGGAAATTCTTGTTTTAAAGTCTCTTTTACCTTTTCTATGCCATGTGGTAAGGTTAGATTATAGTTTTTACTTTTGATACTCCATGCATTTGGCAAAGGCAAAATTTCAATTTTATCCTTTATACCAAGCTTCTCAAAAACCAAATGCTTCATATCGGTTGCAGCTTCACCTAGATCCATTTCATGTAATCCCGCATCTATCAAAGCACCTTTTCTTTTAAAGCAAGTAGCACAACCACCGATTAAAGAATGCTGCTCTAAAACCAAAACTTTTTTGCCATTTTTAGCCAAAAAAGCACCCGCACTTAAACCACCAAGCCCTGAGCCTATAACAATCACATCAAATTTTACATCCATTCTAAAACCTCACGTAATTCTTTGGCTATAAAACATTTTAAACCTGGTTCCTCCATAGGCTTAACTGGTACTATGGCGTTTTTAAATTTTTGCATTTTTGCTTCTTTTAAACGCACATCAAGTGAAAATACTTCTTTGATTTCACCATTTAAGCTAAGCTCTCCTATAAAAACACTATCTTTACTTAAAGGACGGTTTTTAAAACTAGAAATAATCGCTGCAACTACCGCTAGATCAGCTGCGGTTTCGCTGATTTTTACCCCACCACTTACATTAATAAAAACATCATAATGTCCTAAAGGAATTTCAAGCTTTCTCTCAAGCAAAGCTATAAGCATATCCAAACGATTTTTTTCATAGCCTGTTGCACTACGTTTTGGGTAAGCACTTTCACAAACTAAGGCTTGAATTTCTAACACCAAAGCTCTACTGCCCTCCATTACCACACTTAAAGCACTACCACTTACTGCCTTGCCACGAGTAAAAAATCGATTAGCTATATCTTTGGCGCTAATTAAACCCTTTGAGGTCATTTCAAAAATACCAACTTCAGCAATATTCCCAAAACGATTTTTAAAACCTCTTAAAATTCTTATTTCTTTATTAGCATCACCTTCAAAATAAAGCACTACATCTACCATGTGTTCTAAAATTCTAGGTCCTGCTATCGCCCCATCTTTGGTAATATGCCCTATGATAAAAGTACTAATATTATTTGCCTTAGAATAACGCATTAATTCAAAAGTAATCTCTCTCACCTGGGTAATGCTACCCGCAGCTGAAGTGATTTTGTTAGAATATAAAGTTTGTATAGAATCAATAATCAAAATTTCATAGTCTTTTTTAGAAAGCTCACTCAAAATATCTTCCAAACAAAGCTCTGTGAGCAAAAATAAATTTTCACAATTTGCATTCAAGCGATCTGCACGTAATTTAATTTGCGACTTACTCTCTTCACCACTTACATAAAGTACTTTTTTGCTACCTTTGGCTAGATTTGAAGCAATCTTTAGCAAAAGCGTAGATTTTCCAACTCCTGGGGAACCTCCTATCAATACTAAAGAGCCCACAACAAGCCCACCGCCTAAAACTAAATCAAGCTCATTATCATCAGTACTTATACGCGTAAAATTTTCTGCCACAACATCGTTAATACATACAGCAGAACTTGGAGTGTTTGAAGGTGAGTTTAGTTCTTTTAAAACTTTAATTTGTTCTTGCTTTAACTCAACAAAACTATCCCATGACCCACATTCAGGACATTTTCCAAGCCATTTACTCTGTTGATTTCCACAAGCTTGACATTCAAATAAAATATGTTTTTTAGCCATAAATTACGCAAAAATCTCTTCTACTAAAGTCTTAACATATTCTCTAGGATTAAACTCATGAATTTGTCCCAACTGCTCCCCTACTCCTACATACAAAATAGGAAGTTCAAGCTCTCTTGCTATACTAAACAAAGCTCCACCTTTAGCCGTTCCATCAAGCTTGGTAATCACCACTCCATCAAGCTTAACTAAATCATTAAAAGCTTTTGCTTGCAAAATTCCAGCTACACCTTGAGTACCATCAAGCACAAGAATTTTTCTATGAGGCGCCCCTTGCATAGCTTTGTCGCTAATTCGAACAATTTTTTCAAGTTCATTAGCAAGATTTTTTTGATTTTGCAAGCGTCCTGCAGTATCTAAAATAACTCTATCATAATTTTTAGATAAGCCTTTAGAAATAGCATCATATGCAACTGCTGAAGGATCATGTCCTTGCGAAGTAGCTATGATATCCATATCTAACTTTTGCGCCCATAATTTCAGCTGTTCGATTGCCCCTGCTCTAAAAGTATCGCAAGCTCCTAATATAACTTTTTCGCCATTTTCCTTATGCAAATGTGCCATTTTGGCAATACTTGTAGTTTTACCTACACCATTTACGCCTAAAATTAAATCCACAAAAGGCTTAGCATTAGCAAGTTCTGGCTTATCATAGATAAAATAAGTCCCCATAACGCGTTCTAAGTCAGCTTTTTTAACCTCATCACTTGGAGGAAGGTAGTAAATAATTTCTTCAACTATCTCATATGCCACATCAGCTTCTAAAAGCATTTCTTCTAACAAGTCTTTAGTAACAAGCTTATTAGAGGCCTTAACTAAATGAATACTTTCTAAAGTTTTTTTTAAACCGTTTTTTAAAAATCCCAACATTACATTATCGCTTTTTGTATATCTATATCTAACATTTCTTCAGGAATTAACCCTAAATACTCTTTAATCTTCTCGCCTTTTGCATTAAACAAAACCATTGTTGGCACAGCACTAACACTTAGTATCTTAGAAAAAGCAAAATTGCTCTCTCCTATGGCTACAGGAAAAATCATTTTCTCTGCTTGTATAAATTCTAACAATTCTTTTTCTTTATTTTCTTCCAAAGAAAGCGCTATAACTTCGAAGCGATCTTGGTATTTTTGATGCAACTTGTTTAAATGTGGAATTTCTGCCTTACAAGGTGCACACCATGTTGTAAAAAACAAAAACAACTTAGCTTTGGCAGTATCATCAAATTTAAAGTCTTGTTCGTGGTATTTAATATACATTTTTCTACCATCTAAAAATTTTAAAGTAAAGTCCGTATTTTCGCTTTGATTCAAACTTGCTATTTCAGTGTTTTCACTACTTGAGTTTTCATTCTCTTTAGAGCATGATGTAAAAAAAATCATAGCAAAAATTGCTAGTAAAATTTTAATCTTCAAGTCCTATCCTTATGATTTTTTAAGCTTAAAAGTATAACATAAAAAGTTAAAAAACTTAAGGATAGCCTTGATAAAAAATAATTTTAGAATAAAACAAAAATCTAGAATGAAATTAAGATTAAAATACCAATACAAAAGAGATTTTTCTGTATTTTTAGAAGTGAAAAAAATTCTACAAAAGCATAAAACCTGCAAAAATATACTTCTTTACATCCCTTTAAAATACGAAATCAATCTTTATAAATTCAGACATCTTTTAGCAAAAAAATATCAAATTTTCGTTCCATTTATGCAAGATAAAAGTTTAAAGGTAGTAAAATTAAGATTAACTCTTGATAAAAAGAGTTTTGGGGTATATGAGCCAAAAGATTCTTTTTTGCAAACTCGCATTGATGTTGCGATTATTCCTGTTATAGGAGTAGATGCAAATTTAGGAAGAATTGGTCATGGTCAAGGCTTTTACGATAGATTTTTTGAATCTATTTCTTATCAAAAACCCTTGGTGATTTTTACACAAATGTTAAACGCAAAGGGCGAAAAAGCTTTTAGCCAAGAACACGATGTAAAAGGAAATTTTTATATAAACCCTTATAAAAAATATTTTAGGAAAGTTAAAAACCATGATAGAAATACTAGTAGCATTAATAGCCGTTTTTATAGGCGGAGGGATTGGGTATGTAGTCGCTAAAAAGATTAACGATGCAAATTTCAACATCTTTTTAGAACAAGCAAAAGCAAAAGCAAAAGCCATAGAATACGAAGCCGAGCTTACGCTTAAAGATGCTAAAAATTCAGTAGCTGAAGCTGAATTTGCCGCTAAGAAAAAATTCGATGAAAAAATTCAAAAACTGCAAAAAGAACATTCGTTAAAGTTAGAAGAGTTGCACAAAAAAGAACAAAGTTTACACTATCAAGAAAAACTTCACGAAGAAAATAAAAACAAACTCATCAAAGAACAACAAGTCATCAAAGCATTGCATGAAGAAAACGATAATTTAAAACGTAACTACGAAGCAAAACTCAATGAGGTGTTAAAAATTCTTGAACACTCAGCAGGTCTTACACAAGAAGAAGCAAGAGCTATAGTCTTACAAAAGGTTGAAGAAAACTCAAGAGCTGAAATCGCACATATTGTAAGAAAACACGAAGAAGAAGCAAGAAATGAATCTAAAAGAAGAGCTAATTTCATTCTAGCACAAGCTACTTCAAGATTTGCAGGAGAATTTGCCGCTGAAAGACTGATCAATGTGGTTAATATTAAAAACGATGAACTAAAAGGGCGTATTATAGGCAAAGAAGGCCGTAATGTCAAAACATTAGAAATGGTTTTAGGAGTTGATATCATCATTGATGATACACCAGGAGCGATTATTGTAAGCTGTTTTAATCTCTATAGACGCGCCATAGCTACAAAGGTGATTGAACTTTTAGTAGAAGATGGAAGAATACAACCTGCAAAAATAGAAGAAATTCATGAAAAAGTTTGTAAAGAATTTGATGATAGTATTTTAGAAGAAGGTCAAACTATCGTAATGGATCTAGGTTTAAATCAAATTCACCCTGAAATTGTAAAACTAATAGGAAAACTAAGATATAGAGCAAGTTATGGACAAAATGCGCTAGCACATTCTTTAGAAGTAGCACACTTAGCAGGAATCATAGCTGCAGAATGCGGTGGAGATGAAAAACTAGCAAGAAGAGCGGGAATTTTACATGATATTGGCAAAGCATTAACCCATGAATTTGAAGGCTCGCATGTGGATTTAGGAGCTGAACTTTGCAAAAGATATAAAGAGCACCCTGTAGTCATCAATGCTATTTATGCCCACCATGGACACGAAGAAGCAACGAGTATAGAATCTGCCGCAGTTTGCACAGCTGACACATTAAGCGCTGCGCGTCCTGGTGCAAGACGTGAAGTACTTGAAGCATTCTTAAAAAGAGTAAGCGAACTTGAAGATATAGCAAAAAGCAAAGAAGGTGTTAAAAAAGCTTATGCAATCAATGCCGGTAGAGAAATTAGAGTTATCGTAAATGCCAAATTAGTCAATGATGATGAGTCTGTACTTTTAGCAAAAGAAATCGCCCAAGAAATCGAAGAAAAAGTACAATATCCTGGTGAAATTAAAGTCAATGTCATCAGAGAACTTAGAGCTATTGATTTTGCAAAATAAGGCCACTCATGCAAGAAATGATAAATAATCTTAGCACTTATGGCTATTTGATTTTATTTTTTTATTCATTTGGCGGCGGTATGGTGGCCATACTTGCTGCGGGTGTACTTTGTGCAAGCTCTACTAAGCTTGATTTGCACTGGTGTATTTTTTTAGCTTTCTTAGCTAATACCATAGGCTCGACCTTGCTTTTTATTTTAGGTAAATATTATAAAAAAGATATTATGCCTTATTTTAAAAATCACCGAAGAAAAATAGCCCTAGCCATGATGAAAATAAAAAAATACGGTGATATACTCTTAGTGGTGCAAAAATTTATCTATGGGGTAAAAACCATCATTCCTATCGCGGCGGGACTTTGTAAATTTAGCTTTATAAGATTTTTCATCATCAATACTTTAGCAAGTTTAATTTGGGCTATCGCCTTAGGATATGCTGGTTTTATTTTTGGTAACACTTTAAAAGAAGCTTTTGAAGTATTTTCAAACTATCCTTATATCGCACCTGCTTTTATAATCACTTTAATTTTTATTATATGGTTATATTTATCACGTTTTTCTAAGAAAAAATGATTTTTCAATTCTCTATAAAACACCCTTATAGAGAATTTTTGATTTTATTATCGTGTTTTTTGATCATTTTTAGTCTAAATCTTATTTATGAGTATAAAAAATATCAAAATTTTAAACTTAGTAAGCATTTGCTATTAAAAGACAACACTGTTTTATCTTACTACCCAAAAAGCAACAAAAAAGGTAAAAAATACCATGTAATAAAACTTAAAAATTCGGAATTTATTTTTTACACCACAAGTTTTAAGGATCTTAACCTAAGTCAAAACGACACGATTCATCTTAGAATTATTACCAAAAATATCAGCTTCAAAGAGTATCTAAGTAAAAGTTTTTTTGCGCCAAGTTATGGTTGGATTAAAAGTCAAAACAAAAAAGAAAAAGCTATTGTGGAGTATTTTCTCCATCAACATACAAATGAAAAAATTAAAGAATTCTATGGGGCTTTATTTTTTGCCAAAGGCATATCAAATGAACTTAGAAATGATGTGAATTTTTACAATATTGCTCATTTAATTGCAATTAGTGGATACCATTTAGGGTTGTTATTTGGATTTTGTTTTTTCATTCTTGCTCCGCTGTATGCTTTTTTTCACAAGCGGTATTTTCCTTACAGAAGCTTAAAACTTGATCTTAGCATTATTGCTTTTTCACTTTTATTTTTATATGCTTTTTTAATCGACTTTAGCCCTTCTTATATAAGAGCTTTGCTTATGAGTCTTTTTGCCTTTTATCTTTATAGCAAACATATCAAAATACTAAGCTTTAAATTTTTGTTTTTAAGTGTGGCGTTTTGTGTGAGTATCTTTCCAAAACTACTTTTTAGTATAGGATTTTTATTTTCTATTTTAGGTGTTTTTTATATTTATTTATATTTTCATCATTTTAAAAGTTATTTTTCAAACTTTACTCATGCTGTTTTAATTAATATTTGGACCTTTCTTGCTATGATTATCCCTGTATTACATTTCTTTCCTTTGTTGAGTTTTCAGCAGTTTTTAGCCATACCACTTAGCTTGGCTTTTATTGTTTTTTATCCACTTAGTTTACTTTTACATGTTTTCTCTTATGGGAATTTGCTAGATATATTGTTGTTGTATTTTTTTGAATTTAAAATGCCTAGTGTCAATTTTCCTATTTCATCGACTTATTATATAGTCTATTTGGTTTTATCCTTAATGAGTATTTTTTCTAGATACCTAGCTCTTTTTGTAGTTTCTCTTGGGTTTATTCCCTTTGTTTTCTTGATTTAAAAACAAATACGTTTTCAAGCCTAAAAGATAAATAATCCAAGAAATATAAATCCACAAAAAGAAAAATAAAATCACCGAGAAAGAACCATACACATTTAAATAAGTCTTATTATACACCGCATAATAAACAAATACCATTTTAGAAATATACCAAATCACAGAAGCACCAAAAGAGCTAACAAGCAAAGCTTTTAAATCCCCTTTCTTGCTAACCGAACTTGAATAAGATACAAAAAATAAAGCCCAAATAATCACATAAGGCAATACCTCAAAAAAATTCAAAGTAATATTAAATTCATCTAAAGTTTGTTGTATAAAACCTGAGATATAAAAACTCACTCCAAGCCCAAGTGGAGTTAAAGTTGCCAAAGTCCAATAAGAACTAATACTATGCCAAAGACTTTTTGAATCTTCTTGCAAAAGCTTGTTGATCACATAATCATAACCTGAAAAAAACGCCAACGAAGTCAATGCCATAGCCAAAAGCCCGATCAGCCCTAAATTGACACTGTTTTTTAAAAAAGTGTTGATGTATTGTGTAATCAAATCTTGCTGTGTTGGAATCAAAAAAGTGAAAATTAAATTTTTAATTTTTTCTTGATAAATTTCAAAACTCGGAATTTGCGTAAAAACCCAAAAACATAAAAATAAAAGTGGTATTAACGACAAAATCGTATAAAAACTTAAAGCTGCTGCATAATTTAAAATTTCTTTATCTCTTAGCGCAAAAAGAATTTTGATTATGTTTTTAAAAGTCATCAAAGTCCCATTTTGAAAGGATTAAGTATATTATTTGGATCAAATGCCTTTTTGATATTTCTCATTAGCTCCATTTCAGCTTCATTAAAGGCTAGTTTCATAAAAGGAGCTTTTGAAATTCCTATGCCATGCTCTCCACTTAAAGTCCCACCCAAAGAAACCGTAAGCTTAAAAACTTCCTCCACAGCTTCATAGCCTTTTTTAACTAATTCAGGATTGTTTTTATCACTTACCATAACATTTGTATGCACATTTCCATCACCAGTATGCCCAAAACAAGGAATTTTAAAACCATATTTTTTAGAAATTTCGCTTATACCTTTTAAAAGCTCTGGTAGTTTTGAACGCGGCACTGTAATATCTTCATTAAGCTTTAAATTGCCATACATTGCTATACTTTGAGAACAGTTTCTTCTAGCAAACCAAATATCAGCTGCTTCTTGCTCATTTTTCGCTATTTTAAATTCTCTTACACCTGATTCATAAAAACTTTCTTGTAGGATTTTAAGATCTGCTTCTATGGCTTCTTCCACATTACCATCTACATCAGCAATCAAAATCGCACCCGCATCCATTGGCAAGCCTTTTTGAAATTTTTGCTCTAATGCTTGTATACTAAGTTGATCTAAAAATTCCATAGAAACAGGTGTAACGCCTTTAGCTAAGGTTTTATAAACCGCATTCATAGCTTCATCAATGCTATTAAAAATTCCCATTGCGGTTTTTTTAAATTTTGGCAAAGCGACTAACTTTAAAGTAATCTCACTAAGTACAGCTAAAGAACCTTCACTTGCGATTAAAATTCCAGCAAGATTATATCCTGCCACATCTTTTATGGTTTTTTTGCCCGCTCTAATAATTTCTCCATTAGGTAAAACCGCCCTTAAAGCCATTACATAATCTTTGGTGATACCATACTTAGCAGCCCTCATACCGCCCGCATTTTCACTTACATTTCCCCCTAAAGAAGAATATTCCATGCTCGCAGGATCAGGTGGATAAAATAAACCGTATTCTTTTGCTTTTTCCTGCAAAGCCATATTAATCACACCAGGTTGCACTACTGCGACTAAATTTTCAAGATCAATTTCTAAAATTTTGTTCATATGCTTTTCAAAACTTAGCACTACTCCACCATTAATAGCCAAGCTTCCACCGGTAAAACCACTACCTGAACCCCTAGGGATCACTATGATTTTATTTTCATTACAATATTTTAAAATTTGACTGATATCATTTTCATCTCTTGGAAAAAGCACCCCATCAGGCAAATAATGTTTTTTGGTAGCATCATAACTATACGCTCTTTTATGAATAGGGTCAAAGTATGCGTTTTCAACTCCTAAAAGATCTTGAAAAAATTTTTGGTGAATTTCTTGCATTATTTTTCTCTAGTTAAGCTAATCAATTTTTCATAATATATATAATAATTTCCAATTGCCTCATCATTTAAACTAAAAATATCGCTTTTGTAGCCTGTGATTCTTGAGTAAAATGGTATCTGCAAACTTTTTGCCGGCGGAATGCTAAATTCTTCAATCTTGCCAAAATCTTGACAATCAACTACTTCAGCTCTTTTTTCCAAAGCCACCACCAAAAGCCCAACTGCATTTTTAGAACAAAAAGATCTAAAGTCTGATCTTCTTGGTGTTTGGCGGTATTCTTGTATCATATGCGCGCCAAACAAATCAGGATGAACAAAATAAATTCCATTCATTTTATGTGCTACAAAATCATATACACTTTTATCAGGAGCAATAATCAAAGCTCTATCGTATAAATAATTTAAAACAATCTTATCACCAACTTGCGGTAACACATTTGGCAAAGGCATAGCATCTTGAGCTAGCATGTCAAAAACTTTAAACTGTAATTTAACATAACCATTTTCACGCCCGATCACACTAACTCTTGCAATGATAGATTTTTGCGTATCAATCTCATGCACTACAATACCACTTGAATATAATAAAATTCTAGGATCATCTTTGACATAGCCGTAAATATCATCAACTTTTTCAAGTTTTGTTTGTATCAAATCAAAATTTTTAGCTTGTAAAAATGCTAAAAAACAACAAAGCAATAAAATAATTCTTGACAATTTATACTCCTTAAAAATGTCTAAAAATTAAATTATATTGTTTTTTCCTTACAAAATTGTAAGAAAAATTAAGTAAAATACAAATTTATGTTTAAATTTTAGAAGGCTTAAAATATCATGAAAAAAATTTTTATAACTTTACTTATTTCAATGAAACTTTTTGCTATTTCAAGTATCGAAGAACTTTCTTGGGAAAATGGCAAAACTTTACTTGATTTTTTACAAGATCATTCTATACCACTTAATTTATATTATAATCTTGATGCTGAAGACAAAGAGCTAAGTGCAGAAATTGCAAGTGGTATTAAATACCAAATGCTAAAAGACGAGCAAGGTCAACTTGAGCAAGTTTTAATCCCCATTAGCGATGATTTGCAAATTCACATTTATAAAAATACAGATAATAAATTCGTATTAAGCTTCACACCTATTTCTTACACTAAAGAAAAAAGAACCTTACGTGTTGCTATTAATAATTCAGCATATCAAGATGTATATGATGAAAGCGGTAGTGTAACTTTGGCTAGAGCTATGGTGCGTGCATTTAAAAATACCGTTAATTTTAAAAATGTTAGAAAAGGCGATAGTGTTGTTTTGATTTATGAACAAAAAAGAAGACTAGGAAAGCTTTTTGGTGATATCAACATCCATGCGGCTTTAGCTAACATCAGAGGCAAAGAGTATTCGGTATTTTTATACAAAGACTCTTATTATAATGCACAGGGAAAAGAGCTTGAAAATTTCTTCTTAACCAAACCTGTGAAATATACAAGAATTTCAGATCGTTTTACAAGAGCAAGATACCATCCTATCTTAAAACGATATAGAGCGCACTTGGGTATTGACTATGCTGCACCAACAGGCACTCCGGTTAAAAGCGCGGGAGATGGGGTTGTAAGTTTTGTTGGAACCAAAGGTGGCTATGGCAAGGTAGTGCAAGTTAAACATATGTCAGGTTATATGACTTTATATGCTCATCTTAGTCGCTTTGCTAAAATCAAGCGGGGTCAAAAAGTCAAACAAGGACAAGTGATCGCCTATGTAGGTTCTACAGGTTTAAGCACGGGTCCACATTTGCATTTTGGACTTTATCTTAATAATAAAGCAATCAATCCTGAAACTATTGTAAAAATTCCAAAATCAAGCCTAAGCGGAAAAAATAAAGAAGAATTCCTAAAAATGGCAAGAGCTTATGAAAAACGTTTACAAAGTGTAGATGAAAACTATCAAAATCCACCTAAAGAACAAAATATAGAAAATTCCATGGAGCTTTGAGATGAATGAATTTTTAGAAGCACAAGAACTTATAAACACTTCTAAAGATCAAAGCACCTATGAAATCAATGAAGCACTAAAAACTATCAAAAGATATGATGAAGAACTTTATCTTCAAACCCTCAAATCTTTTGATACACTCACTTTAGCAAATGTAGCAACCATCACACCTGATCACATCTTAGAGGATATTTTAGAATATTTAAGCATTATTAAAATAGCTAAAGCAGTTGAAGAACTTGAAAGTGATGATGCAACTGACTTGATCAAACGCTTTGAAGAACTTAATCTTGAAAAAACTCTTGCTATCTTAAACCGCTTAAGTTCTGAAGATAAGGAAGAAATTCTACGTCTTAAGAATTATGATGAAAATACTGCGGGCGCTTACATGCAAACAGAAATTTTTACCGCTTCTATTGATGAGAGTATAGAAAAAGCGATAAAAAGATATAGAATTTTAAAACATACAGGTCAAGTAGATCAAATTTTTCAAGTTTACATCATCGATGGCCACGGAAAACTTTGCAATGCGATCAACCTAAGCGATCTTTTACTTTGGGATTTTAAACTTAGTTTTGCCGATATCATTAAGAACAATAGCGAAAAGTATAAAAGCTACAGTATTAAAGATCACGAAGATATACAAAAAGCTATTGATTTAGTAGAAGATTATGACTTAAGTGTTTTAGCGGTTGTAAATGATGATGGAGTACTTTTAGGTAGAATTACCTATGATGATATCCATGATTTGATCCAAGAAAATGCAACAGAGCAAATTTATAACTTAGCCGGAGTTGATGAGGATGCTGAAGAAGAAAGCGCCTTTAAAGCAGCCAAGGCAAGAGCATTTTGGTTGATGATTAATCTTACCACTTCTTTAATATCTGCCAATATCATTAGTCTTTTTTCGGGAGAGATCGAGCAACTTGTAGCCTTGGCGGTGCTAATGCCAATCGTAGCTTCCATGGGAGGCAATACCGGCTCACAAGCTTTAGCTGTAACCGTTAGAAAGCTTTCACTTAATGAAGTCGAATTTAAAGATGCAAAAAAGGTTATCTTAAGAGAAAGTGGAATTTCTTTGCTAAATGGTTTGGTATTTGCAAGTATTATGAGTATCATAGCTTTTATATGGTTTAAAACCGCTCTTTTGGGGCTTGTGATAGCCCTATCAATGCTAATTAACCTAGCCTTGGCAGGTTTTGTAGGGTCCTTTGTGCCATTGACATTGAAAAAATTTAAAATTGATCCTGCAGTAGGTTCAAGTGTAGTGATCACAGCTATCACAGATGGATTAGGATTTTTTAGCTTTTTACTTTTAGCTAAAATGATACTACTATAAAAAAAGGAGGAGCATGCCATACATTAGCTACAAAGGACAAGAAATCAAACTCATAGGAGATGATTTAGAAGTTGGCGATCGCGCTCCAAGGCTTACATTAAGAACTAAAAATCTCGCTCCTGTAGAAATAGCACCCCCTGGAAAAACTCAAATTTTACTAAGTTTTCCTAGTTTGGATACTCAAGTATGTTCAAGACAAGCCAAAGAAACCAACAAAAGACTAGCTTCTATGAAAAATGTTGAAGTGATTATTATTAGCATGGACTTACCCTTTGCTATGGATCGTTTTTGTGCAACTGAAGGGATTGATGGCATTATCGTTGCAAGTGATTTTGCCTTTAAAGATTTTGGTAAAAACTATGGGGTGTTAATAGACAATAGTATATTTGCAGGTCTTCTAGCAAGATCTGCTTTTGTGATTAAAGATGGCGAGGTTGTTTATAAACAACTAGTTGAAGAATTGATGGGAAAAATTGACTTTAATGACTTGGAGCTTTTTATGCATAAAAGTTATGGTTACTCTTTGAATTAACCTTCAAAGTTTGTAACCACAAAATCTTCTTTTGGTGCTTCAATAAAACACGACTTTTCTTTTAAGAAAAGCAAATCCACATGTCCTACTGGTCCATTTCTATTTTTTCCTATAATAAGCTCAGCCTTTTCTTGCACAGGATTTGGCATAAATTTCCTCTCATAGGTCTTGCCTTCATTTTTGGCTTTATTTTCTCTTTCTTTTTCTTCTTGTTCTCTATAAACCTCATCTCTATAAACAAACAAAATCGTATCCGCATCTTGCTCGATAGCACCACTTTCTCTTAAATCACTAAGCATAGGACGCTTGTTAGCCCTACTTTCCAATGAACGATTTAATTGCGAAAGCGCAACCACTGGCATATTTAGTTCTCTTGCTAAAAGCTTCAAACCTCTTGAAATTTCACTCACTTGTAAATGCCTATCATTAAAAGCTGAATTACTCATCATAAGACCGATATAATCAACTACGCAAAGTTCAATGCTTTCATCTTGAGCTTTAATCTTGCGTAAAATCGAACGGATATCTGCTATGCTAGCATAGCCACTATCGTAAATATAAAGATTTTTTTGCGCATATTCATTGCACGCATCTCCTAATCTACTCCATTCATCATCATTTAAATCTGCAATGAGAATTTTTTGCAAAGGAATGGAAGTTTTTGCACTGATTAATCTTTGCATGATTTGCGTAGCAGGCATTTCTAGCGAAAACATTACAACGCCTTTATTTTGCCTAAGCGTTTTTTCTATAAAATTAAGACAAATAGTTGTCTTACCCATACCCGGGCGCGCTGCGATGATGACAAGATCACCAGGCTTAAAACCTTTAGTCATTTTATTCAGTTCACTAAAACCCGTATCAAGTCCTAAAATATCTTTATTTTCAGCTTCTTTTTGTTTTTTAAATTCTTCCATCAACTCTGACATAACAACAGTCATATCTTTGATACTATTGCTATTTACACGATTGGTAAGATTAAAAATTTCTTTGCCTATTTCATCTGAAATTTGAGAAATACTTTTATCTTCATTTACCCTTGAAGGTATAGTGTAGGCAAAATTTAAAAGCTGACGTCTAATGGATTTTTCTCTAAGCTCATAAGCATATTTACTTACATCTGCGATAGAAGTCGTGGCTAAAACTTCACTTAAAATTTGCTCATCAACTTTTTTATGTTTTCTAATAAAACTTGCGCTTATAGGCTCACCCGCATTCACACAAGCTAAAATCGCTTTATAAATATCCTGATGAGCTTTAAGCGAGAAATCATTGATTTCAATATCTGAAGAAATACTAAAAAAAGAATCTTCGCTATAAATACAAGAGCTTAAAATCGCTCTTTCAAGATCCAAATCAAAATGCTCATTATTTTGACTCATACATACTCCAAATTATAAATTTGCAAATAAATCAGTTGATAAATATCGCTCAGCTGTATCATTTAGCATAGTCAAGACTTTTTTATCAGAGTTTTCTAGGGCAATTTTTCTAGCCATAAAAACATTTGCTCCGCTTGAAATTCCTGCCATGATGCCATTTTTACCTAACTCTAAAGCTGTATTTATAGCATCTTCATTGCTTACACAAACTATCTCATCTATGATTTTTTGATTTAAAATTTTAGGGATAAAATTTGCACCTATACCTTGAATTTTATGACTTGCAGCTTTGTTTTGACTCAAAAGTGGAGAAGCAGCTGGCTCCAAAGCGATGATTTTGATATTAGAATTGTGTTCTTTTAAAATTTCTCCTACACCGCTGATAGTCCCACCTGTACCAAAACCTGCCACGAAAATATCAAGATCAGGTAGAACTTTTAAAATTTCCAAAGCCGTGTTTTTTCTGTGTGCATTTTTGTTATTAATATTTTCAAATTGACTTATCATAAATGAATTTGGAATTTCACCCAAAAGCTCATTAGCCCTATCAAGTGCCCCTTGCATACCTTTGCTTGCTTGGGTAAGCTCTAATTTTGCGCCAAAAAAACTCATCATTTTTCTACGCTCTATACTCATAGACTCAGGCATTGCAATGACTAATTTTAACTTCAAACTCGCACAAATCATCGCTAAAGCTATACCAGTGTTT
Source organism: Campylobacter sp. 2014D-0216 (assembly GCF_014931215.1). Taxonomy (NCBI): domain Bacteria; kingdom Pseudomonadati; phylum Campylobacterota; class Epsilonproteobacteria; order Campylobacterales; family Campylobacteraceae; genus Campylobacter; species Campylobacter sp. 2014D-0216. Next base: position 1,272,621 of record NZ_CP063089.1, read on the forward strand.
CCACTTGTGGCTTCTACAATCGTTGTTTCTTGATTGATTTTACCTTCTTCTAAAGCTTGCTTTATCATCTCTAAAGCCGCTCTATCTTTTATAGAATGACTTGGGTTAAAATACTCACATTTACCATAAAGATTAGGTGCAAATTCTTTTAAAGAGATAATCGGGGTATTGCCTACGCAGTCTAAGATACTATGATAGATTGACATTTTTTTCCTTTAATATTTTTAAAAACAATATCAAAAGAAAATTAATACATAATCTATGAAGAAAAACGCAAAAGTTAAAAAACTTTTGCGTAAGAATTATTTTTTAGCTTTTTTAGCAGTTTTAGCAGCGGCAACTGCATCTTTAAGGTTTTTACCTACTTTAAATTTAGCAACTTTTGTCGCAGGTACTTTAATAGTAGCGCCAGTGCTTGGAACTCTAGCTTCTCTAGCTGCTCTTTCAGCTACAGAAAATGTACCAAAACCGATAAAGCTAATGCTATCACCTTTAGCTAAAACATCAGTAATAGTAGCGATTACTGCATCAGTAGCCGCAGTTGCATCTTTTTTAGTTAGCCCAGCAGTTTGAGCAACTTGAGAAATAAAATCTGCTTTAGTCATAAAAAGCTCCTTGATTAAAAATGTTTCTTAAGTTTAACACATTTATCAAGCTTTTGCAAGAGTTTAAGCCCAAATCATAGGGAAAAATGCGCTAAAAAAATGCTTTTGCTAAATTTATTACCACCTCAGGTTTTAAGTCTTTCATGCATTTGTGATGTTTTAAAGGACAAACTTTTTGCATACAAGGCATACAAGCTAGATCAAGATGAGCTATTTTAGCGTTTTCTTGCCAAGGCGAGGTTTGGCTAAATTTAGTTGAGCCAAAAACAGCCACCGTTTTCACCCCATAAACTGCGCCTATATGCATAGGACCACTATCATTTGTGATGAGCAAATCAAGCATAGAAATGTTTTTACATAAAGTATAAATGCTAGTTTTGCCACAAAGATTTTTTGCCTTTATACCTGCTTTTGAAAGCAAATGTTCAATTTCATTGCAAATTTCTCTCTCACTTTCTACTCCAAAGATTAAAATTTGATGTGTGGGGCTAAATTCTTTTGCCACCCTTGCAAAATAGCTTGCCTCCCATCTTTTAGCACTTCCAAAATGTGCACCTGCATTTATACCTAAAATTTTTTGAGTTGACTTTGCTTTGATAGGAAGTTTTAAAACACTTGAAGTGGCTTTAAAATTTAAAGCTTTTTCTATGAAATTTAAGTACTTTAAAACTTGGTGTTCTTCTTTTAGGATATTTTTATCAAAATAAAATCTTTTTTTTGCTTTGATTAGATTTAAAATAATCTTGCTTGAAAATGCTGAGCGAAATGAAAAAGCTAGATCAAATTTACCAAGGTTTTTTCTAGCTTTTAAAATTTGTCTATATCTTTGCTTTTTATTTTCTACTAAAATTTGAGCATTTTCAAAACGCTTAAAAAGCTCTGTGCTGACAAAAGAACCATAAAAAGTAAATTTAGCTTGAGGATACTTTTCCTTGATAGCATAAATAGCTGCACTAGCCATTACCGCATCACCAAGCCAAGTAGGAAGGTTGATAAAAATATTCATGATTTTCCTTAAAATAAAAGCTATAATTATATCAAAAAATAAAGAGCTAAAATGAGTCAAATTTCTATCATACTACCAACTTATAATGTAGAAAAATATATAGCTAGAGCATTAGAAAGTTGTATCAACCAAACTTTTAAAGATATAGAAATCATTGTGGTAGATGACCTTGGTAATGATAGAAGTATAGATATAGCTAAAGAATATGCTAGTAAAGATGATAGGATAAAAATTATACATAATGAAGAGAATTTAGGAACTTTTGCTAGTAGAAATATAGGTGTGTTAAATTCAAGCTCACCCTATATAATGTTTTTAGATCCTGATGATTATCTAGAGCTTAATGCTTGTGAGCTTGGGTTTGAAAAAATACAAAATGTCGGTATGGTAGTGTTTGATGCATATGTACATAGGGTGAAATTTAAAAAATTTTATAGATTTAAGCAAGATGAGTTTTTTAATAAAGATGATTTTTTAAATTTCTTACTCAATCAAAAGCATTTTTGCTGGAGTGTTTGGGCAAAAGTATATAGAAAAGATTTGATTTTAAAAAGTTTTGAATATGTTGATTCTAAAAAAAGACTTTGTTATGGAGAAGATGTGCTTTTTAACTATATCAATTTTATGCTAAGTGAGAGTTTTTTTGTATCAAAAGAATGTATATACCGCTATGAATTTAATGAAAATGGTAGATATGAAAACAAAAATAAAGCAATTTTATGGCAAAATTATACACATAAAGTAAAAACCACCGAGGTTATAAAAAAGCTATCGAGCATCTTTTCTTATCAAAAATTTAACGAAAAACTACTCGATAGCTTAGAAATAGAAAATAAAAATTTAAAAAACAGAATGTAAAACATTAAAAGCTGGCATTTTTTAAAGCTCTTTTTTCAATTTTTTCTACCAAATTTGCAAATCCTCTTTTTTTAAGCTCATCTTTAGTTGAAACTATACTTCTTCCTAAAACTTCTTTTTGAGCATCTATATGTGCTATGATTAAACGCATCCAATCTAAATGCTCTTTTATCCAAAGCATTGATTTATTATAACTATCTTCTTTTGTTTTTGGATTTAATACATAAATTCTTGCCAAATTTAATTCAAATTGTTTAATTAAGGGTCCATTCAATAATCCAAAGGAATACACCTTCATTTTAATTTCATCAATTTGCTTTAATATTAGTCCAAAAAAATCTATAGATTCTTGTGTATCTAAGCTATGAATGCGCAATAATTTTTCATTAATAGATACATTTTTTTGATATAATTCTTTTTTCATTTTTTCATATCTTTCGGTACTAATTGTAATTTTATAATACACCTTTAACAATAATTCATTTTGTTTTTGCATATTCAAACTTAAGAGTTTAACAAACGGTTTATTTAGATCTTTACTTAGTAGCTTTTCACACACCCGCTCAAAAGGCTCCTCGATCGCTCCATTTATCCTAGCCCCACCCTCGGTGCAGTTATAAGTTTTTATATTCATACTATTAAAAATAGCGATATCATTTTCTAGTATTTTTTTGAAAAATACCCATATAGAAGAAGTTTCAACATATTGCACTCCACCATAAGCTCGAATTTTTATTTTTTCCTTATATAAACCCTCCTCATCCATATCATGCTCTCCATATATATGTCCAATAGCGTGAGAAACCTTATCTTTTCCATAAGCCAAATCCTGTCCAATAAATATTATATTGCTATGATTTAAATGAACCGCCAAATAACAAGCCATATGAGCAACACTCCAACCCATATTAAAATATCCAAAATCATTTAAAGAGCAATATTTAAAAAAATATTCCGGTGTTGAAATCATCATATATTTTCTTTTATTTTTCTCTAAATACCCAATCGTATTAGGATGTACTACGGATTTTACGATAAATAAAATATCTTTATCAAAACTACCAAAGTCATTATTAAAAAATTCACTTGCAAAATCAGTTCTTTCAAGCGAAAAAACATAATCAGGTTTTATGTTTGCCTTTGCAAGTATAGGGTAAGCACTATCCGCACAAAATACACTTGCTTTATCTTGGTATTTTTTTAAAGTTGATAGTTGTTTTGTTAAACTAGGTCCAGTTGAAACTATTATAGCAGTATCACTCAAATTTTTTCTTTTAGCTAATAATTCTTTATAGCTTGGATTGCATACCATTTTTGGTATATTATAAATAAAATGCCTTATACCTTTTAAAGTATCCAATGGATCATCTCCATTAGAAATAATATTCTCTTTAATAGTCTCTTGAATCAAGGAATTTAATTTTAAAATATCTTTTTGATATTTTCTATCATAATAATCACAATGTATTTCCAAAAAATAAACCCTTGAGAAGTTAAATATCAAATTATTTGAAAATATTTTTTTTATATCGTTAATGTTTATCGTATTTGGATTTATCAGCAGCAATCTACCTTCTTTTAATTCCCTAGAAAAATCCATCATACCAAATACAGTATAAACTACACTTATATCAGGTTCAAACACTACTACAATTTTATGATTTGGATTTTGCAAAAGAGCTTTGTATAAAATTCCATTTCCAAAACCATAAAAGAATAATACAGGATACAAAAGATATTTATCATTGTATAAATTTAATGTTGTGTTTAACTCCTCTAGTGGTTTATCATAGAGCCTATTCCCCCCCCCCATCAATAATATTTATATCTAGATTATCACTACCCTGTGTTACTTGATAAATTTGATTTTGTCTTTTCAACTCTTCTTTTAAACAATTATCAAACAATGCGTTGATATTATTTTCTAAAATATTCATCATAACCCCCATCCATCATCCACTACTATCGTTTGACCAGTTATAAAACGAGAGTAATCTGACATTAAAAACAACAAAGTTCCGCACACATCATTAGCATCTAGCATTCCTTTAGAAGCGCAACACTTTCTATAAGCCTCCAAAAAAACTTGCGGTTGATTGTCTCTTATGCCACCAAAAGCTATAGAATTTACTCTGATGTTGGTATTAAAAAGTTCTTTTGCAAGCCATACGCTAAGATGATTAATTCCTGCTTTAATCACGCTATATTCCAATGAACTTTGCATGGAAGTACCCTCATAGTTTTCAAATTTAGGCGCATATACACCCATAATAGAGCTAAGATTGATGATATTTCCAAAGCCTTGTTTTTTAAAAAACTTAACCATGATATTTGCTACAAAAATAAAACTAGCTAGGTGCAAATTTAAACTTTCGCAAATTTGCTCATAGCTTGCTTGATAATATTCAACCTTACCCCAATCTTTGCTTACTGGGTAAGCACAATTAACAAAAACATCAATTTTGCCAAATTTCTTTACTCCTTCTTGTAAACACTTACTTATTGTTTGCTCACTGCTAATATTAACTTCACAGTCTAAAACAGCTTCATTGTCACCCAAATTCTTTTTTAATTTTTCCAACCTAATCTTATCGATATCGCCTATAATGATTTTGGCATTATGCTCCAAACACGCTTTACTTAATGCACTACCTATCCTGCCACATGCACCTACTATAAAAACTACTTTTCCATCAAGCATCAAAAATCCTCTGGTTTTAAATTTGCTTTTTGAATTAAAAACTCAACTATCTCAAAATCTAACTCACTATCTATATCAAAAGCTGTTGACTCATCCATTATATATAAACTAGTATCACTTCCAAACACATTCTCACTTTCTAAAAGTTTATTTCTTCTAAATATATAAATACTAGCATTCATATCATAACATTTTGGACTACTCTGTCTTGTGGTAAAATTTCCTTTTTTGCTTGTATTAACTCCGTTTTCATTAATCTCAATAAGATTAAAATAAGGATTACGTCTTGCCTTTACCGCTGTAATCAAATTACCTTTATTCTCACTTTTAAAAATTTCATAAGCTTTTACAATATCGTAACTTCTACGAAGTGGTGCAGAAGCATCAAGATCTATGATAGTCTCAAACCGTTGGTTAAAATACACCTCGCTTTTTAATAAACAATCTCTTATTGCGGGTATTTTTGCTGCACCATCATGCGACAAACTTTCATCTCTTTTAAAAAAAACTTCTCCACCATACCTTAAGGCAACTTCAGCTATATCATCACTATCTGTGCTGATTACAATATGATTAAATAAATTAGAATTTTTAGCCTGGATAATACTATATGCTATTAACTCTAAATTATTAATTTTTTTGATATTTTTATTTTTTACTCCTTTACTTCCACCTCTTGCACATATGGTACACAAAACATCACCCATTTACTCTCCTTTTAACCTCATCACTCAACCTTAAAACTTCTAAAGCTTCATTAAATTTGCAAACACTATTATCTCTTTTTAAAACTTTTTTATGAAGATTGGTCAACACTTTATTTGTATCACTTTGATATTCTTTTGTTTCTAACAAAGCATTTTTATCATATATATGTAATTTATTGTTAATCAAATCTGCATGATAGGTTTTTGTATGCGAATGCAATATAATCTCTCTTTTGGTTAATTTGGAAAAATAATCAAGTTTAATATGTATCAAACTATCTTTTGATTTTAAGGACATAAACGCAAAATCATCACTATTGATCTCAAGTTCTGAAATTTTTAAATTTTGCGCATAAAGAAGTTGTGGTTTATCAAACATAAAAAATGCCAAATCTATCTCGTGTGATAAATCCAACAATACACCTCCACCTAACTCTTTTTTAGCGCTATAATTAAACCGATAATCACAATCTCTCCAATTTGGCAAATAAGAAGAGCAGTTTAATTCTGCGAAATAGATATGAGGTTCTTGTGATATAATTTTTTTTAAATCCAAAATCAAAGGATGAAAACGCAATAAATAAGCTACGAAAATATCATTTTTACCACTTAAATGACAAGTTTTAAAAGTTTCAAAAAGAGGTTTTTCTACCAAAATAGTTTTATTTTCTACTTTACTATCAATCGCTTTTAAAGTGCGATAATGATCAACTGTGATATTTGCAATCACAAATAAATCAAAAGTTTCCAAATTTGCCTCATATAGTTCTTTAAAACACTCAATTTTATTTTTATCATAACTTTTTGAGACAATACTTACCTTAAACCCCAAACACTCTAAAGCCAAATGATGTTTTCTTCCTATACTACCATACCCAATAATTAATGCTTTCATTGAAAATCCACTATTGCTTTTTCATACTCTTCAAGCCTACCTATATCAATCCAATAATCTTCTAACAAATAAGAATTAATTTTTAACTTTTGCCCTAGCAAAGACTTTATTAAATTTGGCATATCAAAATATGTGTTTTTATCAATATACTTTAAAACCTCTGGTTCTAATACATAAATTCCAGCACTCACTAAAAATTTTTGTACAGGCTTTTCTTCGATATCTTCTATGTATTGATTAAAAACTTTCACAACACCGTAAGGAATTTGGTGCTCAAATTCTCTAAGTACTACACTCATCACCGCTTTACTTTTTTTATGCTCTTTAATAAGCTTTTCAAAATCAAGTTTAGTTAAAATATCTCCATTCATCACAATGAAAGTGTTTTTTATATCTTGCACCAAAGACAAAGCTCCGGCAGTTCCAAGCTTTTGTTTTTCTTTAATATAAGTGATTTCAACTCCCAAATTCTTACCATCTTGAAAATAATCACAAATAACTTCTTTTTTATAATTTACGCAAAATATAAATTTTTTAAAACCCTGCTCTTTAAAATTTAAAACAATATTTTCAAGTATAGGTTTTTTTCCTACTTTTAACATGGGTTTTGGAGTATCTTTGGTAAGCTCACCCAATCTACTTCCAAGACCACCCACCATTAACACCACTTCATTTTCAAAGCTTTTCTCTTTAAGCACTGAAGCAATTGACTTTATAGCTATGACTTCATTATTATCATTTAAAACTGGAAAATCATAAATATCTGTTTGACTAGCTAATTTTAAAAGATACTCTTTGCTTGTATTTTCTTTTATAGTTAAAGAATTTTTAGTATAAATTGTCTCTATGCTGTCTTCAAGCTTTTGACCATTGAGCAAAGCTCTTCTAATGTTTGAATCACTAATTACACCTAAAAATTTATTATTTTCTACCACCAAAGCTATTCTGACACGTTCATTGCCTATGATTTTTAAAGCCTCTTGTATACTTGCATTCTTAGCAAGTTTTAATTTATCAATACTCATTATATATCCACGAATTTTTTATATAAAATTTTTTCCAAAGATATGTTTTTTATGACATCTTTTATCATCACACTTGTATTATCTTCTTTGCATTCAAAAGGATTGGTAAAATTTTTTAGTTTTTCTTGATACTCTTTGGTGTTAGCATACAAAAATGCTTGTTTTAAATGATAAATATCACAATTTATGATATTATCTGCAAAGATTCTCCCTTCTTGTCTATTGCCTATATTAATACAAGGAATTTTAAAAAAAGGACTTTCGCAAATTCCACTAGAACTATTCCCTATTAACATGCTTGATATTTTCATCAAACTCAAGTATCTTTTAGAGCCTAAATTGTCAAACAACCGTGCCTTGTGAGATTGTTTTGTGCAGTATTTTTCTAAAAGCTTATTAATAAACAAACCATTTTCATCAGCATTTGCTTTAGTGAAAATCAAAGTAGAATTCTCCAAACTATCTAAAAAACCAAGCAGTAATCTCACTTCTTCTTCTACACTTGTTGTTTGTATTGTTTGAGGATGATAGGTTATTAAATATATATTTTTATTAAAGGTTAAATTTAATTCTTTTTGTAATTCATTTTTACTTAAAAAAATCATATTTTTAATGTTTTCTCCTCCTAAAGACCCCACATTAAAAACCTTCTCCTTACTTTCTCCAAGCTGTAAAATCCTATTTGCATAATTTTGTGTGCTTACAAAATGCAAATGTGCCATTTTACTAATAGCATGTCTTATACTATCATCAATGGCCCCCAAAGTAAGCTCACCTCCACAAAGATGCGCTAAAGGGATTTGCATAAGCAAGCAGGTGCTAGCACAAGAGAGCATTTCATATCGATCACCTAATATTACTACCATATCAGGTTTTAACTCTTCAAAAGCTTCACAAAGTGAAATTTGCAAAAGCCCCATGCTTTTACAAATACTTATTTTATCATCATTAGATAGCAATATTGGGATTTTTTTATCAATTTTAAATTCTTTTTCAATTTCTTGGTAAGTAAAGCCAAAATCTTTACTCAAGTGAGCTGCTGTAACAACAAGTTGCAGTGTTAATTCATCATCTTGATCTATACATTCACACAGTCTTTTTAGTAAATACCACTCGGCTCTAGTACCACTAACAACACAAATTTTTCTACTCATCAATCAACTCATCTTCACTATAGTTTCTTTGTGCAATTTTACCTAAATATCTATCATAATTCATGGCACAAATTCCATTTCCTGGTCGCTTTGTGGTTAAATTTTCTTCACTAAAATATTCGCCCTTTTTTATAGCTTTTTTAGCCACTAGTGATTTTCTCGCTATATTTTTATTTTTATCTTCACTCTTGCTAGGTTTTTTAATTCCATCTCCAAAGGCTTGCTCCAAATCTCTTATAGCCTTTACCATAGTCTTTAACTCATCAGGCTCCAAAGATGCTTTATGATCAGGTCCCAACATGCTCTTATCTAAAGTAAAATGCTTTTCTATCACACAAGCTCCCATAGCTACAGCTGCTATAGGTATAGTCACCCCCAAAGTATGATCAGAATATCCTACGGGCAAGCAAAAGGCTTTTTTTAAAGTTTGCATAGCATTTAAATTTACATCTTCAAAAGGAGTGGGATATTCAGTATTACAATGTAAAATAGTGATTTTATCTCTTTGGGTGCCATTTTGCTCTAAAATCTTTATAGCGCTTTTAATTTCATCTAGTGTAGACATGCCAGTAGATAAAATAATCTTTTTATTAAAACTAGCAATCTTTTTTAAATAAGGAAGATTAGTTATTTCTCCGCTTGGTATTTTGAAAATTTCCACTCCAAGTTCCACAAGCAAATCTATACTTTCTAAATCAAAAGCAGTAGAAAGAAATTTGATATTGCATTTATTGCAATGATCTATTAGTTCTTGATGATCCTTTCTAGAAAGCTCTAGCTTTTTAATCATGTCAAGTTGTGATTGATCTTTATCTGTATTTTGAAGCTGATAATGTGCTTTTTTTGCACTTTTGCTTACACAATTTTCAGCAACAAAAGTTTGAAATTTTACAAAATCAGCTCCAGCTTCACTAGCTACCTCAATAAGTTTTTTAGCTAAATTGATATCACCATTATGATTCACTCCAGCTTCTGCTATAATTAAGGTTTTATGTAATCTCATTTCTTAGTTTATATTCTCCAAGATCATTTTTATAAAATATTTCCTTATTATAGTGTTTTTCTACAATTTCCCAAAATTTAGATTTAGAAATATTTAAAATACTACAAAAATCTTCAATGCATTTGTTATCTAGTAAATGATCTTTTTGTTTAACTAATTTTACTGCCTCATTTCTATTTAAAAGTCCATATCTTACAAACCTAGCAGCATAATCACTCGCCATAGCATGGCCAAATTTTGGATATTTCATCCACGCATGCACCAAATACGCAATGCTATCAACTTGATCAAAATTTTCTACTGTCATAGCTCTATCCCACTCTCCATTTAAATCACTAAAACCCCTGCTCTTTGCAAAAACATAATTACTGTAAGAATTCCATTTAATATAATAACTTAAATATATAGGATGAAGTTTAGAGATATCATCTTTACTAGGGTGAAAAACAATTGTAAATTTTCTTCCTTTATATCTTCATCTATAAACTCACTAATATCCAAATCACTCGCTACTCCATTTAAAAATATACCACTTGCATCAGGTGTTTCCACACTATCACTTCCACCATATTCATAAGAAACATTTTCACCATATACAAGTAAAGGGGTGTTAAATTTCAAAGCCATCGCAAACGGGTAAGAATAAATCAATCTATCTATAAACCAAGTAGGTTTTCCATATCTTTCAAAAGTTTTTAACATAACTTTTTTTTGGGTTTTTACATCAGGTTTTAAAGTCACAAGATGACATCCAAATTCTTCTGAAATATTTTTTAGGTTTTTCTTACCAGCTTCAGTCATAGTAAAGTTATCTTCCACACTAAATAAAATAGGATTCATACCTAATTTTTCTTTCATAATATGCACCTGAAAGTGAGAATCTTTACCTCCACTTACCGCAATAGCACAATCATACTCATATTTACCGTTCATTCTTCTATACTTATCGCAAAGTTCTTCCAACTCTTTAAATCTAATCTTATAGTCTACATTTTCTTTATTTTTGTGGTTAATACAAGCCGAACAAATATTTTTACCATTTTCATCTAATTCAAATTTAATACCAGGTCTAGTATTTGGCATAACACAATAATCGCAATATTTCATTCAATAGCCCTTAAAAATATTCTTAAATTCAGTATAAAAATACCTTAACATGGAAGTTTTTATTACACTGAATGCATAAAAAATCGGGCTAAATATATCCAAAAAAATTCTACAATAAAACCAATATAAATTAATATCTTTTAAAGGTGGTTAAAAGCATCATTTTTTTAAATTTATTTTTTCATTAAAAAGCAATAAACTAGACGTTAATTTTCATATATGCAAATAAGCAGATAAAATCGTAAACAACATCATATATTTAATTTATTATAAATTTAATCTCTTGCAATGGATACAAGAAGATACTAACCTACATTACCATGTGTTTATATTTTGATAAACACATTTCATTTTTTTCATTTTATATTATTAAACATTATAAATGTCGCTTTTATATTTTCTTAAATTTAAAGGATTTTTAAACCACTCTATAGTTTGAACTAAGCCTTTTTCTATATCATATTGTGGAGTAAAATCGGTAAGACTTTTGAGCTTGCTATTATCACACCATAGTCTAAATACTTCGCTATTTTCAGGTCTAATGCGTTCGTTTTCTGTGACAAATTCCACATTTGATTTCATCAATTTTTTAACAAGCTCTAAGGTGTCTTTTATGCTTATTTCATAATTTGATCCTATATTTACCACTTCACCTATAGCCTGTTGGCATTTAGCTAGCTCTAAAAAACCTAAACAAGTGTCTTTTACATAATTAAAATCTCTAGTAGGACTTACATCTCCGAGTTTGATTTGCTTAGCGCCATTTGCAATTTGTGTGATAATAGTCGGGATTACCGCCCTTGCACTTTGTCTTGGACCATAAGTATTAAAAGGTCTTGCTATAGTAAGTGGGAGGTTAAATGCATTATAAAAACTCATCGCCATAGAATCAGCACCTATCTTACTTGCTGAGTATGGGCTTTGAGCTTGCAAAGGATGTTTTTCATCAATAGGCACATACAAAGCCGTACCATAAACCTCACTTGTACTTGTGTGAATAATACGCCTTACATTATTTTCTAATGCACTTTGGCAGATATTTAAAGTGCCTTTTATGTTAACATCTACATAGCTATCTGGAGCAACATACGAAAAAGGTATAGCTATCAAAGCTGCCAAATGGAAGATGATTTCCACATCTTTGGTAATGTTTTTACAAAAATGCGGGTCTCTAATGTCCCCACAGACCACTTCAATATCTTTCAAACACTCAATATCTTCAAGCCAACCCCAATAATTAAAAGAATTATACTGACTTAAGGCTTTGATAGTGTAACCATAAAATGGAGAATTATCATCTTTACTTTGTACATAAAGCATTTCCACTAAATGCGAACCTATAAAACCATCTGCACCGGTAACTAATATCTTTTTCATATAACTTCTCATAAATTTTTATATAATAATACCATTTATATAAAAAATAAAGCAATTTTATGGCAAAATTATGAGCATAAAAAACGGAGTTTAAAATACATTAAAAAATTAGCTAATATTTTTCCACATAAGCATTTTAATGAAAAAATATTAGAAGTTTTAGAGAAAGAAATTTTAGGATTAGAGAGTAGAGTTTGGAAAAAATAAAAGTTTTTATCATCAATCTAGAACGCTCAAAAGATAGAAAAAAATTTATGCAAGAACAAATTCAAAAACTTTTTACATACAATCCGGATTTAAAAAATCAACTAGAATTTGAATTTTTTAAAGCCATCGATGGTTCTAAAAATGAGCATTTGCAGTTTAAAAACCACTTCCCATGGTGGTGTCAATTTATACTTGGGCGTGAACTTAGCGATAGTGAAAAATCATGCTTTGCATCTCATTATAGTTTATGGAAAAAATGCCAAGAACTCAATAACCCTATTATCATTTTAGAAGATGATGTTGTTTTTAGTGATGAATTTTTAAACAATTCAAACATCATTGAAAAACTACTAAATAGCAACTATGAATACATAAGATTTTATTATCTTTTTGATAAAAAAACACATCATTTAAACAACAATTTTTGCATAAGTTATGAGAATATCGGCGGCACACAAGGATATTTTTTGCGCCCAAATGCCGCAAAAAAGTTTATCAAAAAGGCAAAAAGTTGGTTTAAACCTGTAGATGATTATATGGATATGTATTATTACAATAAAGCACAAAACATCATCTATAAACCATTTTTACTTGATTTAAATCATGTAGAAACTACCATAACACAAAGAAAAAAGAAACTTAACATACCCTCTAAAATTATAAGAGAGATTATAAGATTTTATTTTTTGATTTTAAAATTGACATATAACAAAAAAATAACTTAAGCAATAAAACCTTTTATAATTCTTTCAGCTTTATTTAAATCTTCAAGATTATCTATATCCAAACTAGCTTTTTCATCCATTATGTAGTAAGTTGTTTTATCTTGCAAAAAAGTTGAATTATTCAAAAATAAATTTGACTTTACTATATAAATTGCACCATTGCTCATATAAGTTTTTGGTAATTTTTGTCTAGGCATAAATGGATATTTATTGTCGCAGATTCCTTTTAAATTACCATTGTCATCTACAAAAGCTTTTAAAATTTTATTATCACACTCTATAACACTTATTAATGCATTTGAGTTTTCATTTTCAAATTTTAAAAAAGCTTCATCTATATGCATACTCATTCTTAAAGGTGAAGTAGGTTGTAACAAAATAATATTTTCATAATCTTTATAAAAATTCAAGGCATGCAATACAACCTTATCACTAGTTGTATCATCTAACGCTAATTCTTTAGGTCTTTTCAACACATCTATATTTTGAGTTTGTCCATACGCCAATATATCATCACTATCACTACTTAAGACAATTTTATCTATATATTTTGATTTTTTTGCCGCATTGATAGTATAATACAATAAAGGCCTATCATGCAAAAGAACCAAATTTTTATTTTTTATACCTTTTGAACCACCTCGAGCAGGTATTATGCCTAAAGTCATTATATATCCCTAAATATTTTTTGCTTGTTTATGGTAAATAAAATATTATTTTTTAATAGTTTATAAAATTGCTCAGAACTATTTAAAAATTCTAGTCTTTTATTTTCAATACTGGCGCATTTATTGGTATTTAAAATTGCTTCTAATATATCTTTTTCTTCTGCTTTTACTCTTATTATTTTATTAACATCAGTTCTGCCATCTTGTCTTGAGCCAACTAAAATTCCATTTACATTAAGATATAAAGCTTCTTTTATTATACAACTTGAATTTCCTATGATAAAATCAGCATTTTTTAGCAAACTTATAAAATACTCAAATCTTAAGGAAGGAAAAATTTTAAATCTTTTATTATTTTTAAGTCTTTCGTAGTTTTGCAAAATTAACTCAAAGCCTAAATCGTTATTTGGGTAAACAACTATATAATTTTTATTACTCTTTATAAGAGCATTTACAAACTCTTCACTTTGTTTATATAAAGAGTTTATTTCGGTTGTAACCGGGTGAAATATAACTATGGCATAATTTTTAAATTCTATATCATAATATTTTTTTGCCTCATCTAAAGATATAGTATTGTTTAGCAATTCTAAATCAGGAGAACCTATAATAAAAATAGATTTCTCATCTTCACCCATTTGTATTAATCTTTTTTTTGCTATTTCATCATTTACTAAATGAATATGTGCTAATTTGCTAATAGCGTGTCTCAAACTCTCATCTATAGTTCCCGAAAGCTCTCCACCTTCTATATGTGCCACCAAGATGTTATTTAAACTTCCTACTATAGCAGCAGCCAAAGGCTCTACTCTATCACCATGCACTACTATCAAATCAGGTTCTATCTCATGTATAAATTTAGAAAAACCATCTATTGTTGATGATAAAGCTTTATCCATCTGATAATACTTATCGTGATTTATATATTTATATATATTTTTA